>JAISET010000217.1 GCA_031264015.1 Deltaproteobacteria bacterium
AGGGTAGGCGCCGGCTTTTGGTGGTTCCGGGACTACGTGTTTTTACTAATGTTTTCTCCAAGGCAAAGGAAAAACCGAGATCCGGCTAATGTCGGCACTTTTTCGGATGATCTTGAAAACTAACGGCGCCGGGCCTCGGGGAGGGCGTCCGACTCGGGCGTCGCCAGTGATGGGGCGGCGTCGTCAGGCAAGGGAGGCGGGTTGAAATGACGGGAGGGTAGGCGCCGGCTTTTGGTGGTTCCGGGACTACGTGTTTTTTCTAATGTTTTCTCCAAAGACGAGGAAAAAAATCGAGATCCGGCTAATGCCGACACTTTTTCGGATGATCTTGATAACTAACGGCGCCGGGCCCCGTGGAGGGCGTCCGACTCGGGCGTCGCCTGCGGGGCGGCGTCGTCAGGCAAGGGAGGCGGGTTGAAATGACGGGAGGCTAGACCAGGGCTGTTAGTGGTTCCGGGACTACGTGTTTTTTCTAATGTTTTCTCCAAGGCAAAGGAAAAAACCGAGATCCGGCTAATGTCGGCACTTTTGACGAAAAGGATTCGGTGGTTTTATTGACGCAGGCGTCTCCATAAATGTTTCTTCGGCCGCGGGAGGCTCTCCCGGCGGCTTTGGCCCCTTTTCCGCTCATGGTCGGCGGGAAATCGGGGGGCGTCCTACGACGACCGGGCGGCCGGGCGTCCTATGCGGCGCGGAAGGCCTTGGCGGCTAACCAGACCGTCGGCAAGTGATCAGGATCGGCAAGGTCCTCTTAATTGTTTCTAACTGGGATTAAACCTAGTTTGAGATTGAACTTTAACTATTAAATAAATAATTTTATCGCGAAAAAACTTGTGATAAATATACCATATATGTTATAACTACTTATAATTAGCATATTTTATAAAGGTTAAAGTAGTTATTATGAAGTCAATATTAGAATAAATATTTGTTGCAACATAAATCTAAGTGTTGTAATAGATATATAATAAATTTCAACACATAAACGTAGCGCATGCGTTGCTTTTCCACTGAATTGTTAGGATGGTGTTCCCTACCTACAGTTCTTGGGCTTTTTTTGTCCTAAATTTCCGGGAGACCGGAGCCCGCTGAAGGCCCCTTCCAAAGCCGGTCAGCGGGTTTGAGGATGAAAAACGACCGCTCGCCGCGCGTCGAAAACGGAGGCGCGGATATGCCCTGGAAAGGGTTGTCGCCAAAGCAAGACACCGCCTCGACCGGAGGATGCCATCCCCCCGAGGCCATAAATATATTTTCCAGCATTTACACGCATCAAATTAAGGAGGCCTAGATGCCCGAGCAACGGACATCGCCTAATCAAGACAGCGCCCCGGCCGACGGACGCCAACCCGAAAACAACGGGCGGCCCCCCGGGGACATCGATCACCATTCCAACAATCATTTTTCCAACCGCCATCCCAAGGAGGATCTATTGACCCAGGCCAAGCCTGACACCGGCGGCCCCGGCGCCCGGCGGAACGAGCCCCTCGCCGCCCCGAACATGCAGCGCTCGCCTTCCGGCGGGATTAGCCCGGAGGGCCCCCAGGGTCTTCCGGCCGACGCGGCCGGGAGGCCGGGGGGCGGCCTCGGCGCCTCCCCCTCCCTCCCCGCCGAGCCCGCCGACAAAGCGCCGGGCGGGCCCTGGGCCGTTTTCGGCGGCGGCCTCAACGCCGGGCTGGCCAAGATCGCGGGGTTCTTCCGGAAGAAGCCGTCCGAGGCCGAAACCGCCGCTCCCCCCGTCGTCCCGGCCGTCGGGGCGACCCCCGAGATCCCGGCCGTCGGGACGACCCCCGTTTTCCCGGCCGTCGGGACGACCCCCGAGGCCCCGGTCGACGAGACGACCTCCGAGGCCCCGGTCGCCGAGACGACCTCCGAGACCGAGGAAACCGGGCGGCCCAGGCCGGCCGTCGTCGTCAACGTTACGACCAGGGAGCTCCTGGAGGCAAGCCTGGCCGGCATGGCCTCCGACATCCTGGAGGCCCGCCTTGTCTCCGGTAATTTAGCGGACTTCGATCGGCGGACGCCGGTCTGGGACGAGGACTACGACGACTCCCTCCCCTCCGACCATGACTCCCTGCCGTCCTGCGTGCCCGAGGCCAGCAACTTCTTCGCGCCCCGCCGGCCGTTCGGCGGGTTCGGGAGGCCGTCCTGGAGCCCGCCCCTGGCCCTGGGGGACCATGGCTGGCCCTCCGTTTCCGGCCTCGGAATTCTGCCCGCCGAGAGCGGGGTCGTCTCCCCCGGCGCGCATCTCGGACTGGCTTCCGAGCGGCGCGTCCTGGATCAGGCGGTGTCGTCGACGTCCTGGTCCGGCGTCGACGGCGAGGCCGGGATGTCCGGCTTCCAGACCGGCGCCTCCGAGCCCCCCGGGACTATTTCCGGGCGTCTGGCCGCCTACCTGCCGGGGTGTCCCTATCCCGACGGGGCCCTCTATTCGGCCTACCTTGACGGCCTGACGGAGACCGGCCGCGGCTATGCCGAGCCCTACGTCCTCGACGGCCCGGGGGACGGGAGGGCGGCCTGCAACCTGTCCTGGGAGCGCATGCCCGTCTTTCCCTACCCGGCCGAGTCAAGCCTGGGGGAGGGCGGCGTCGTCTCCTCCGAGATTATGAGTCCGCTCCCGTCTTATCGGGACGACCCCGAGTCCGACCACAGCGACGGCCAGGAGGACGGTCTGTCCGCCTGGGTGCCCGAGGCCCTGCCCGGACACTTTCCCGCCCGGCCTTCCTGGCACTATCCGGCCGGGTCTTTCGGGCGGCAGCCCCTCTTCGTTCACAGGGACTACTTCCGCGGGGTCTCCCTGGCCGAGGCGGGCCTTCTGCCGGCCGAGGCCGGGGTCGTCTCGGAGGAAGCGCCGGAGCCTGCCATGGAGCTCAGGGCCCTCTCCCAGACGCTTCCCGGGACCCGCGACTCCGCGGGCGACTCCGGGACGACCTCTTCCGGCGCCCACCAGCCGGGCTGGTTCGCCGGACACTATCCCGGGGGCCTCTTCCAAAGCCGGCGCCTGGCCGGGATCCATCAGCGGGGCCTCCTGGAGCCAGGCTTCGGGGATCCCGAGCCGTATTATCTGCGGGGCGGCCATGACGCCGATTCGGCTTGCCGGATGTCCTGGGACACGCTGACCCCCTATCCCTACGAGGCCGAGCCAAGCTCAGGGGAGCCCTTGGTCGACTACCAGTCGCGGTGTGCCCTGGAGGGCATCCCGGGCACCCGTCCCGAGAGGCTGCTGCTCCCCGACCTCTTTGAAAACCTTGCCGCGGCCGGGCTCCCGGAGCCCGTCGTTCCCGTCGCCTCCGAGGACTCGGGGCGTTCGGCGCTCCCGTCCGGGGTCGCCGGTCTTCTTCCCTATTTCCCCTCCGAGCCCCCCGCCCTCAAGGTCTGGGTTCCCTTGGCCGGGCCCGCGGAGCTCGGGTTGTCCGGGATGCTCTCCCGGGCCTTGGAGAACGCGGGCCGTCCGGCGCTCCCGTCCGGGGTCGCAGGTCTTCTTCCCTACTTTCCCTCCGAGCCCCCCGTCCCCAGGGCCGGGGTTCCCTTGGTCGGGCCCGCGGAGCTCAGGTTGTCCGGGATGCTTTCCCGGGCCTTCACCAAGGTGGCGGCCGATGTCCTCGCGGCCGAAATCATCAAGTCCGACGTCTTCAAGGCCGCCGGGGAGGCCGCCCGGGCTGAGACCGTGTTCGTCGAGGCGGCCAGTTTCTTCCGGGACATGCCGTCGGGCGTCTCTCCGGACGACTTCGCCGCCAAAACCGCCGGGCGGCATGCCAGGGTGTTCGTCCCTCTGAAGGTCATGCCTGTCATCCCCGCCGAGCCCGAGGTCGAGGCCGTTTTTGTGGCCCCCGCCGAACCCGAGGTCGAGACTGTTGTCGAGCCCAAGGGCAAGGCTGTTTCCGAGGTCCCGTCGGAGAATCCGGCGGCCGCCTCGCCGTCGATCCTGGAGAAGGCGAAGGCCGTCCTGGCCGGCGCCGGCTTTAAGGAGACGATCGCCACCCCCGTGATGATCCTTCGGTTTCGGGAGCTGGGCGGCATGTTAAAGAACGAGACCATTGCCGACGACAAGGAGGCTTGGGCGCGGACCATGGCCGATCTTTCCAAGTCCCTCATGGAGGTCCACGGGGTCAAGTTCAGCAAGGACAACCTCAAGTACATGGTCAAGTTCGCCGAGATGACCCCCGACATGGAGACGGCCGCCAGGTGGACCAGAAACCTCTGCTGGACGGCCGTCATCCATATACTGAGGCTCGGCGACGGCGACATTGTGAAGACCGGGCTCTGGGCCGACAAGGCCATAACCGAACGGATCCCCCTGTCCGAGCTGAAGATCATGTCCTCTCTGGAGATCGCCAACAGGCAGAAACAGGCTGCCGAGAACAAGGTCGAGGCCAAGGAGGCCGTCAACGACAACAAGGCCGAGGTCAAGGAGGCTGTCAACGACAACAAGGTCGAGGCCGACGTTCCCGAGAACAAGGTCGTGGCCAAGCAGCAGCCTGTCGTGGCCAAGCAGCAGCCCGTCGTCGAGCCCAAGCAGCAGCCCGTCGCGGCCAAGCAGCAGCCCGCCGAGCCCAAGCCGAAGCCCCTCGTGGCCAAGCAGCAGCCCGCCGTCGAGCCCAAGCCGAAGCCCGTCGAGCTTAAGCCGAAGCCCGCCGAGGCCAAGCAGCAGCCCGTCGCGGCCAAGCAGCAGCCCGCTGTCGAGCCCAAGCCGAAGCCCCCCGTGGCCAAGCAGAAGCTCGCCGAGCCCAAGCTGAAGCCCGTCGAGGCCAAGCCGAAGCCCGCGGAGCCCAAGCAGCAGCCCGCCGCGGCCGACAGCAAGGCGAAGCCCTCCGTTCCCGAGGACAAGGCCCCGGCCTCCGTCCCCGAGCTCAAGAAGGCCGCCTCCAAGACCGGGAAGGCCCGCGACAAGAACAGGAGGGCCGGCTCCGCGGGCAGGAAGACCGCCGGCTCCGCGGACAAGCAGGCCGGCCCCGGGGCCTAGGACCTGGACAAGCCTCGGGGCGCCGCTGTTAAAGGGCGTCCCGCGGCCGCAACCCGTCCGTCCGTTCGTTCGGTATAAAGAACCGGACGGGCGGGCGGACGGCGCGTTAACAGACACTTGTCCCAGGCCGGCGAACGAACGGACGGACAAAAAGACGGGGGGACTGGCTTGCGGCCGTCTTCCCCGACCAGGGCGGGAGGCCCCGTTGAACAGTCAATATTTTATTATGCGCGCGCCTGGGGAGGCCGCCCCGGACAACCCGCGAACCCCCGGAGACGGGGCCGGGCCGGGGGGCGCCCGAACCGCCCAGGTCGGCGTCGAGGAAAAGAAAAAGACGGCGGGCAAGAGAAAAACGGCGGCGAAGAAGAGAAAAACGGCGGGGAAGAGAAAGACGGCGGAGAAGATAAAGACCGCGGAGGCGGCCATGAGCGGGGAGGCGGGTCCGGCCGTCGGGCTGGTCATGGTCCCGGAGGAGGGCCGGGCGGGGGCGGAGGCGGCGGACGGGCCCGGGGACGCCACCCGGCCAAACAATTGTCGGTCCAGGCCCATAAGTCGCGGGCGCGGGCCCCGGGAGTTCGGACGGCGGGGAGGCTTGTTTTTTCCGTTCGACGGGACGATCTGCCGAAACGACCCCGCGGCCCCGCCTCCGAGAGGCTGGAGGCCGAGGGGCGGGGCTGTCCGTCCCCGGGACCCCGAGGGGGTCATCCTGGCGGCCGCCCCGCGCCCCATGGTCCGCGGCAGGGCACGGATGGCCTCGGAGAGCCATCGCCGGCACGGGGGGAGGAGCGTCCTCTCCGCCTCCGCGGTCGTCAAGAAGGCGGCCCTCTGGCATCTTGTCAAAAAAGCCATGGCCGGGATCGGCGGCTGCTCGGAGATTCGCAGGGACGGCGGGCTGTCCCCCGAGGTCGCCGCGGTCGTCAGGGAGACCCGGGCCGGGGCGGCCCGGATCCTGGGCTGCCGTCCCGGCTGGACCGACGCCTCGCCCGAGATGATCGGCTGGTTCCAGGAGGTCCTCGACCTTTCCGCCCTGCTGCTGGGGATCACGGAGGAGGAGGAGGCGGCTCCCTGGCACGAGCGGACTAACAAGGCCCGGCTCGAGTACCTGGACCTGGCCCTGGGCAGGCTGGCCGACGCCGCCCCCGACGACCGCCGCTCGGCCCGGCTGGCCCGGCTGGCCAGAAACTCGCTCCTCTCCGAGGCCAGCTCCGCGGGCGGGCGCCCCCGCGGGGAGGAGGCCGCCTGGTCCCTAGGCGACGGAGCCCTTGACCGGGGCGGCTCGGACGACGCCCCGTCCCCTGACGAGGCCGACTTGGTCTGGGAGACCCTGGTCCGTGCCCTCGGGAGGCCGGCCCGGCCCTAAACGCCGCGGGCGCCGGGCCTTGCGGAAAAACGGACGGCCGGGGGAGGAAAAGACCCTCCGCCGAGCTTTCAGACTGACGCTCCCGGAAAGAGGACGCGCCCCCGGCCGTTCTTGTCGACGTCCGGTGGCGCCGCCGTTTTTGAGCAAGCCCGGACTCGACGAATGACGAGGCCGCTTCTTAGTGGCTTGCGGGACTGTTTTGGACGGGTCGGGCGGTTTATTTTTTGAAAAAACGCCAAAACCTCCGTCCGGGGCGGGAGGGCCGCCGGGAGGCGGGGGGAGGGTCGGGGGGCGGGAGGGCTGCCGGGAGGCGAGGGGAGGGTCGGGGGGCGGGGAGGGCCGGGGGGGAAAACGGACCGGGGCGGGGAAAAGGTCCCCCACCCGTCTGTTTCCGGGGCTAGCTGACCCGGAAGCTTCTGGAGGTCACCCGGTCCTCCAGACGCCTGACCTTTTTCTCAATGTTGTCGGCGCGGACGGCCAGGCCGTTCATCAGGGCGGCGGGGTCGGCCTCGCAGAGGAGGACGATCTCCTTGTCCCGCTCCGAGACGGGGAAGACCCTCGGCTCGGTGGGCATGACCGCGGCCGCGGCTATGTAGAGGAGGATGACCGGCCAGAAGGCCAGCAGCAAAGAGACCGCCACCACGACCAGCCTGAGCATGACCGCGGAGATCTGGTAGTGCTCGGCCAGCCCCCGCGCGACTCCCAGGAGCAGCCCCCGTTTCGACCGAAACGGACCCTTGATGGACAAACTAGCCAGGCTCATGGCGACTTACCCCGATTTTCTATTTTTGGCCCCCGCCGCCTGGGAGGCGGAAAAGGGAGGCCGCTGTTTGTTGTGATCGCGACCGTCGAAATCTGACGGCCGCGGGCATGACTGGAAAACTGACTCTCGCCGCCGGCCCGGCCGCCCGTCGTCCGTCCGCCGTCACGGCCCGAACCCGGGGTCGCGGGGCATGAGGAAGGCCATGAGGACGTAGGCCAGGACGACCGGCCAGAAGGCCAGGAAGACGGCCAGGAGGACGACGGCCGCCCTCAGCGGCATGACGGGGAGTCCGAAGTGGACGGACAGGCCCTGCAGGACGCCCAGCAGCAGCCCGTGGCTCGCCCGGTAGGGGCCGTTGGAAGCCCGGTGGCCGCGGGAATTCATGACGAGTCTCCTGTCCCGGCGGTCCGGGCGCCCGGGTTTTTTACTCCGGGAAAAGGGTTTGGGAAAACGGCCGTCAATTTGGCAGACGGTTTTATTTTTTCCCGACGGTTTTAAATTTGAAAGCCCGCCCGCGGTTTGGGTAGGTTCCGGCCTATTTTAAGAATTCTTAACGGTCTGGCCGCGTCGTTATTTTTTTCAAAATCATTCGGGGGCGGGGCGGCTCCCGGCGGCTAGTTGCGGCGGCCGGCGTTGTCGAGCTCCCGGTCGAACTCGCCGCCCAGGCCGCGTTTGTTTTCCCGACGGACCGGGGGCGGGAGGAGGATGTCCTCCAGGGCGGTCAGCCTGGTCTCCAGCTTGGAGAGGGAGGCGTCGAGCCTGACGGCCGCGTCCAGGATCTGGGCCTGCCGGGCGCGCTGGTCCTTGGCCAGCAGCCACTTGAGGCACAGGAGGAAAAACCCCAGGGCCACCAGGACGAGCGGCAGGCCCACGACTACGATAAAAGCGGTTCCCAATTCCATGGCCGGGGGGCCTCCTTTCAGGTTTGCCTCGTCAGGACTTCAGGGCCTGGAGCTCCCGCTCGATGCTGTCGTCGAGGGCCTCGAACTGCGCCTCCAGGGACTTTTCTCCGCGCTGGGGCGTCCGATGGGTCTTCTCGAGCTCGGCCTCGGCCTCCAGGCGGTCGAGGCGCTGGTCGAGGCGGTCCAGTTTCAGCTGGGCCTCGGCCAGGTCGTAGCGCTTGAGCTGCCCGCTGACCTTGATGCTCTTCTGGGCCTGGTCCTGCCGGAGGGCCAGCAGCCTCTCCCGCTCCCGGGCCTGGGTGATCTTGGCGCCGAGCTGGTCGATCTCGGCGTGATGCCTCTCCAAAATGGAGTCGAGCTCGGCGATCTGGCTGTCCAGGCTCTTCAGCTCCTCCACCTCCTTCCTTCTCTCGGCGAGGGCGGTCCTGGCCAGGTGTTCGAGGTCCTTGATCAAGGCCTGCCTGGCCTTGTCCAGCCACAGCTGGACGTTCTCCTGGCAGCCCAGGCGCTGGCGACTCAGGGAGGCGCGCGCGGCCATGGCCTGGGCGGTGGCCGCCTTGATCTCCACCAGGGTGTCCTCCATCTCGCCGATGATCAGCCTGATCATTTTGGAGGGGTTTTCCGCCTTGTCCAGCATGGCGTTGATGTTGGAGCTGACGATGTCGGCGAATCTTGAAAAGATGTTGGGCATTTCTTTTTCCCCGTCCGAGGCCCGCGGGCCTTGGTTTGATGGTTTGTCCTAAAGCTTTGGCGTTTTCGCCGGCCGGCCCGGTCCCGCAATTTTTCGGGCTTGTTTCCGACGGCCCCCTGGTTTTCCCCGGCGGGCCGCCGCCGCCTGACGTCAATATAGCAACATCCGGGCCAGCCCGGTCCCGGCCGTCCCCGAAAAAGGTGAAAGACTGATAACGGCAGTTTTTGGCGGGGCCGGTCGCGGGCGGACCTTGCAGGCAAGGGTCAAAGGTTGGTCGATTTGGTTAAAAAGTGGTTAATTTGACTATATAGTTGTTAAAATGACCATGGGCCGCGCCCATATCCGGCGGCGACTAAAAACAGAGGGCGAGGCGGGGGCGGGAACGAGGACTAGGGCGAGGACGGGAACGAGGACTAGGGCGAGGACGGGAACGAGAATTAGGGCGAGGACGGGAACGAGGATTGGGGCGAGTACGGGAACGAGGATTGGGGCGAGGACGGGAACGAGGAGGCGTCGGAGGACGGGGCTGACATATAAGGAAGGCTCGGGCGGACTCAGGGCCTGACGACGGAGAGCGTCAGAACGAGGTCCCCGTTCCGGCCGTCGCCGACGGGGTTGCCCTGTCCGGCCAGCCTCAGGCGGGAGTCGTCGCGGACGCCCGGGGGGATTTTGACGGAGAGGCGTCTGTGGCCCCCGTCCCGCAGATAGTCGAGGTCGATGGTCGCGCCGTTTTGGGCCGCCTCGGGGGAGAGGGCCAGGGAGAGGACGATGTCCCCGGGCCCGGGGTCGTCGGGGTTCTCGGGGGCGACGGTCCCGGCGATGGCGCCGATGATCTTTTTGACCAGGCGGCGGATCCCCCCGGGAGCCTTCGGGCTTTCGGGGGCCCGCTCTTTCGAGGGCCCGGTCCGCCCCGGGGGCTTCCCGCCCGACTCCCGGCCGCCGTCGTCCGGCCGTCCGCCGCCCGCGGCACCGGCCGAACCGGAGTCCGTTTTGGCGCCCGCGCGGCTCCCGGCGTGTTTTTGAAAGATGTCGTCGACGCTTTGGCCCGCGGAGTCGCCGCCCGGGCTTTGGAAAGGTCCGCCGGCGCCCGGGAACGCCCCGCCCGCGCCTTGAGAGGGTTCGGACGACCCGGTCCGGCCGGCGGCGGGACCGGCGGTTTTGGGCGCGGCGGAGGTTTTGCGGCCGGCTTGGGATTTTTTCAGGGCGCCCCGGCGTTTGCGGTCGTAGCGGCTTCTGGCGGCGGGGTCGCGCAGGACGGCGTAGGCCTGGCTGATGGACTTGAAGAGCTCCTCGGCCTTGGGGTCGCCGGGGTTGCGGTCGGGGTGGTGCTTTTGGGCGAGCCTGAGGTAGGCTCGCCTGACGGTCTCCTGGTCGGCCTCGGGCCCCAGGCCCAGGACGCTGTAGAAATCTTTGTCGCGGCCGGCCCTCATGACGCCCCCGCCCGCTACTTTTGCCCTTGGAGCCGGGCGATGCGCTCGACCAGGGCGGTGGTGGAAAAGCCCGCCTCGAAGGGGAGGGATCTGACCTCGCCGCCCCAGGAGCGGACCTCGACGGCGCCGACGATGTTTTCCTCGGCCCAGTCCCCGCCCTTGACCAGCAGGTCCGGCTCGAGGGCCTTGATCAGCCGCAGCGGCGTGTCCTCGTCAAAGACGACCACGGCGTCCACCATCTCGAGCCCGGCGGTCATCCTGGCCCTGACGGCCTGGTCGCAGACGGGGCGTCGGGGGCCTTTCAGGCGCCTGACGGAATTGTCGGAGTTGAGGCCCAGGAAAAGAAAGTCACCCAGGCGCCCGGCCTCCTCCAGATACCCCAGGTGCCCGGGATGCAGAAGGTCGAAGCAGCCGTTGGTGAGGACGACTTTCCGGCCGCCCGCGCGCAGTTCCCGGCGGACTTTTTTAGCCTCGTCGAGCCCCAGGATTTTGTCTTTGTAGGAGGTCATGGGCGGGACCTACGCCGCCCCCGGGGGCGCTCGTCGGGATAATAAGAGCCCGGCCCCGGGGGCGTCCGTTCGAAAAATAAAAGCGCCGCCCCGGGGGTTCGAGGGAAAAAACCTGCCGTCCGCCGGGGGCGGGGGGAGGGGGGGAAAAAAATTAACTTGACAGGACGGCCGCGGCCCCGGCCAGGACGCACCAGGGGGCGAAGGCCCAGAGGCGGCCCCTGTCGACCACGGCGTTTAAAAAGACCAGGGCCTTATAACCGACGGCGGCGGCCGCGACCAGCCCGAGGAAAAGATGGCCGGGGCCCGCCGAGCTGGTCTGCCCGCTCCCGAGGCTTAACGCCAGCCCCCCCACGATCGCCGGGATGGAGAGCAGAAAGGAGAACCTGGCGGCCAGGCCGCGCTCGAGGCCCAGAAACAAGGCGCAGGCGATGGTCAGCCCGCTTCTGGAGAGTCCCGGGGCGATGGCCAGACCCTGGGCGGCGCCTATGAGCGCGGCGTCCAGCAGGGTCATGGTCCCAACCCGCCGGCCTCCCCGCGCGGGCGCCAGTCCGGTCAGGGCCAGCACCGCGGCGGTGATCAGCAGGGACACCCCCACGGCCCTGGTTGAGTTGAAGAGGGACTCCAAAAAGTCCCGGCCGACGAGGCCCATGACGGCCGTGGGGACGCAGGCGACGATAATCAGGATCCCCAGCCTGAAGACCGGCAGCGTCCGGAAATACTCGCTCATTTTCCCGCGGAACAAGGCCGCCGGCAGCAGTCTCAATTCGACTATGAGTTCGCCCAGGCTTTTTCGGTAGAAGACGCAGACGGCCAGCAGGGTCCCCAGGTGCAGGACAAGGTCCAAAAGCACCTCCGGCTCCCCGAGACCGAAGAGGGCCTGGGCCAGGACCAGATGGCCGGAGGAGGAGACCGGCAGGAACTCGCAGAGCCCCTGGACGACCCCCAGGGCCAGGATGACTAAGAGCATGCGCAAGGCCGCGGCCCCCCGCCTGGAAATAGGGCGCCGACTCCCGCGCCTCAGGACGCCTGAGACTAGGCCAAAAAAGGGCTTTTGTCAAGGGCGGCGGCGCCGGATCGCCAGGTCCGGGCGGGGTTTTTCAAGGTCGAAGGCGGAGGCCGGGGCGGGGGGGCGGGCGTGCGCCGGATTAAAACGGGGGACATGACAGATGATTAAAAATAGAAAACATCACGCGCGGAAAAATAACATCGCGCGCGGAAAATTATCCCCCCGCGCGACTTGGCATGCCGGGATCCGGGGAGGCCGGCGGGGCGCGCCCTCCCCCGGGACCCGGCATGTCCCCGCGCATGCCCCTCGGCCAGTTTTTCGACCCGGCCGGCCCGCCCCGTCTCAGGCCGCCCCGGCCGCGGCCCGCGCGGGAGGGGACTGGTCGAGCTGCAAAAACAGGGCCGTGCTGATCAGGGGCCAGAGGAGCATCATGTGGTTGCGGGCGCCCTGGAGGTGCTCCCGCATGATCCTCTCGACGGCCGGCCGCCTGATCCAGCCCAGGTTGATAAAGGGCGGGGAGGTCAGGAGGTCCCGGACGTCCCCGAAGAGCCTGGGCTCCCTGAGCCAGAGGTCCAGGGGGGCGTTGAAGCCGGTCTTCACGGGGTTGAGGCGGGCGCAGTCGGGGAGGATCCCCTCGAGCCCGCGGCGCAGGAGCATCTTGGTGACCCCGTCCTGGTACTTGGCGGTGCCGGGGCAGGAGAGCGCCAGCGACAGAAGCCTGGGGCTGGCCATGGGGAAGACCCCCCTGACCCCGGCCGCCCCGCTGCTCAGGGTCTCGCTCCAGACGGTCGGGGGGCTGGTCTCGTAGTTCATCTCCTGGTAGAGGCGGTTGGAGAGGAAAGAGGGGTAGGGGTGGGGCATGGGCACCGGCGGGGCCCTTCTCTCCATGGCCTCCCACCACAGCGGGTCGAAGTAGTCCCGGTTGAGGCGGTAGCGGTCCTGGTCGACCTTGATCTTCAAGTTGGCGAAGTCGACGTTCTTTTTCAGCCACTCGTCGCGCGCCCGGGGGCTTTTCTTAAAGACGGGGTGGTCGTGGAGCCTGGCCCAGGCCTCGGTCTCCCGGTCCAAAAGCTCCGTTTGCCCCGAGGCGCGCAAGTCGGCGAAGAAGACGAAGAAATGCTCGAACTCCCCGGCCAGGCTCTCGTCGCCGCCGAGGCCGGAAAACAGGTGGTCGCAGCCGGCGCTTTTGGCCTCCCGGGCCAGCACGTGGTGGGCCAGCCAGGTGACCGTGGCCAGGGGCGCCCGGGTCAGCTCCATCAGGTCCCGGGTCTCGGCCAGCAGGTCCGGGGCCCCCAGGTCCACCCGGTTGAGCTCCCAGCCGGTGGCGCGGATCAGCGCCTCGACGCCCCCGCTTTCGTCGTACGGGGAGAAGGCCTGGTCCTTGTAGGCCATGAACCAGCAGCTTAACGGCTTTTTGAGCTTTCTCGCCGCCAGGGCGGCCACGGTGGAGCTGTCCATGCCCGACGAGATCGTGAAGGCGTATTTCTCGCCGGCTAAGGCCTCCAGCCGGCAGGCGACGTTCTTGTCCAGAAGGGCGACGTACTCGCGGCTGGCCTCGTCCGGCGGGAGGGCGGCCAGGTCTCTTTGAAACGGCAGCTCCAGCCAGCGCCGCGCCCGCGGGCCGTCCCTGGGGCTCCCGGCGTCCAAAACGACTTGGTGCCCGGCCGGGACCTGCCTGACCCCCAGGTGAAACGTTCTGGAGGGGTCCCTGAATATATGCCGGTAGTGGGTGGCCGCGAAGTCGAAAAAAGTGTCCTCGTCCGGCCCGGGCACCCGGCCCAGGGTCCGGAACAGCTCCCCCAGATCGAAGGCGACCGCCCAGCCGTCCCCGAGCGGGGCGTAGAAGAGCGGCGTCAGGCCGCAGGCGTCCCTGACCAGGACGACCTTGTCCTCCGCCGGAAAATACCAGGCGAAAGAGAGGTCGGACTCCCTGGCGTAGAGGCCGGCGGGCTCCCGGGCCCAGGCCTCCAGCATCTCGGGGGTTGGCCCGCCTCCCCCGAGGTCGAAGACCCTGCCCCGGCTGAGACAACGCCCGCGTCCGGGCGACGGGTCCCCGGGCTTGTAGACCGCCGCCTGCCCGCCAACCAAAAAAGACATCTGCCACCTCGCGAAACAACGGCGTCGGGATCCGGGCCGGGGGTGCCGCCCGCCCTCGGAAAAAGAGCGGGCAAAATTTGATACAAAATCCGGGCCAACCGCGCCGCGGCAAGTTTCTCCCCCGGCGGGACGCCTCCGAACCACCTCCCGACCCCCTCCTAACCCCCTCCCGCCCCCCGCCCCGGTGAAAAGATGAAAGGCCGGGTCCTGGAAAAAACGCCGGAAAGGTGCTTTTTCCGCTCCATAAACCGACAAAAACGCGGGAAAAATCAGGGCGCCCATTTGATCCGGGCGGACGGGGACCGTCAAAACCCTCGCGGCGGGGAGTCAAAACCCTCGCGGCCCGGGACCCGGACGGCGGCTCAGGCGGAGCCGTGGCCGTGGGCGGGCTCCTTGACGGCCAGGCTCTGGTAGAGGACCCGGCGCCGGTAGAGGTAGGTGACGGTGTTGCCGGGGAAGGCCCGGCTGGGGCGGTCGGAGCCGGGGCGCAGGAGCTTCAGGGCCAGGCGGCCGACGGCCTTGACAAACTTGCCCGGGGAGCCGTGGGGCGTCCGGAAGTAGGGGCGCCAGCTGGCCACCAGCTCGAGGCCGAAGGGGGCCAGGACCTTGTCGACGGCCCCGGGGGTGGGGTAGACCTGGTGGTAGGGGTGGAAGAGCCTGAAGGTGGGGCCGTGCAGGCGGGCGGTCAGGCAGCCGGGGTTGATGAGGCCCCCCAGGAGCAGAAGCCCCCCCGGGGCCAGCCAGTGGACGGCCCGGCCGAGGAATATGTCGGGCCGGGAGAGGTGGTCGAGGCTCTGGTTCATGATCAGGGCGGCCAGGGGGCGTCCGGGAGGGGCCAGGTCCTCGGCCCATTTCTCGACCACGGGGAGGCCCCGGTCGGCGGCCATCCTCGCCGCCATGAAGTTGGGCTCCACGGCCACCTTGGCGTGGGGGCACCCGTCCATTAAAGAGAGCATGAGCCCCGTCCCCGCCCCCACGTCCATGACGGCGCCGCCTTGGG
This sequence comes from Deltaproteobacteria bacterium, assembly GCA_031264015.1. GTDB lineage: Bacteria > Desulfobacterota > Desulfarculia > Adiutricales > Adiutricaceae > JAIRNQ01. Next base: position 14,719 of record JAISET010000217.1, read on the forward strand.
GCAAAAGGGCCATGATGGTCTTCGCGTACTCGAGGTACTCCCGTCTCCTGCTCTCCGAGCGCTCCAGGGGGTTGACGGCCCGTTTGTCGGGGTCCAGGCCCACCAGCCAGCGGTCCGGGCTGGCGAAAAACTTTTTCGAGGCCTCGGGCCCGGGGTGGGGGTTGAGCTGCCAGGCCCCGCAGCCCAGGCATTTGTGCAGGTGGAAGGGGCCCGTCCCCAACCCCGGCGCGGCCGCGGGCGTCGTGAAGGACAGGGCCGGGCTCAGGGGGCCCCGCCCGCACCAGCGGCAGACGGGCGTCAGACGCATGACCACAGCCCGGCCCAGTGGCGGTTGGCCTCCCGGTCCGTCTCCAGGGTGTGCTCGAGCGCGAAGCCCGCCTCCCCGATCATGACCGCGAGCGTCTCCGGCCTGACCTCCGGGGCGTGGGCCTGCTCCCCTTCCGGCGGAAAGTGCTGGCTCAGGACCAGGCTCCCCTCCGGCGACAAAACTTGTCTCGCCCCGCGGAAAACGTCCCCGAGACTCCCCGCCAGGCCCCAGACGACCTGGCTCATGAAGACCAGGTCGAAGGAGCCGTCCGCCCACGGCGTCCCGGGGCCGCCCAGCCTCCGGGAGTCGAAGGCGACAAACCCGGCTTTCACCCCCGGAAACGCCCCCGCCCGGGCCTCGAGGCGAGCCGCCGCCAGCTGGGCGGCCTTTGGGGAGACGTCCGTCCCGGTCAGCGTCGAGCCCGGCCTGGTCGCCGAGAGCAGCCCGGCCAGCCTCTCCGTCAAAAAGCCCGCCCCGCAGCCGACGTCCAGCACCCGCAGGGGCCCGGCGGGCAGCAGGTCCACCAGGGCCAGGGCCGCCCGCATGTCCAGCCGGAAGCCCAGCTCCTCGATGCGCCAGGGGTCGGGGCAGTTTTGGTACATGCCCTCGTAGTCGCCCACGTGGCGCCCGTCGACGATGAAATATTTCCGGTAGTCGTTGGTCTCGCTCGACAAGGGGACCCCGTCCGGCCGCGGCCCGGCCCCGCGGCCGGGAAGACAGAAGAAAAGAGGGCGGGGCGCCGCAAAGACGCCCGGGGATATTTTTTTACGCCCGGGGACTATTGTCCCGAGGGGCTCAAGGTGTCCGACTGGTTGAGGACGACAAAGGCGACAAAGGCGCGTTTATAGAAAAACACCCGCCTGGGCTGGGCTGGGCCGGTCTGGTTTTGTTTTTCCGAAGCCGGCCGAAGGGAACCGGTTCCGGCCCCCAGTCCATCCCCCGTGTCCGGCCCCCTTGGTTATGAGGTTTTATTAAGGCGCCCCCCGAAAGAAGCAGCGTTCTTGAAAAGAGCGGGATCCGGGCCGGGCGCGAACGACAAAAAAACCGGGCTCTCCAAAAGACGGGAGGCGACTTATTGTAACATAAATTGGCGGCGGACGGCGCGGCGGAAAACAGGCGGGGACGGGCGGCCGGGGGACGGGCGGTCGGAAGACGGACGGGGGCGGCGGCCGGCTTCGACGCGGCGGCCTTTGTCCCGGCGGGCTTGAAAGAGGGCCGGGAGAGCGGGGTTAATTTGTCAGTCCCTTGTCAGTCCCTTGTCCGTCCTCGTGTCCGTCTCTTGTCCGTCCCTTGTTCGTCCTCGTGTCCGTCCCTTGTCCGTCCTCGCGTCCGGCGCCTTGTCCGGTCCCGGCGCCGGGAAAGGCCTAGCGGCGGTGCCTGCGGATCAGACTGACGAGGGCCTCCGCCGCCTCCCCGATGGCCTCGGGGGAGTGGGCGGGGGAGACGGGCAGGCTGATCTCCCGGCGGAAGAAGTCCTCGGCGACGGCCAGCTCGCCTTTCCCCAGGGTCTGGATGTCCCGGTAGCAGCCATGGTGGT
>JAISET010000221.1 GCA_031264015.1 Deltaproteobacteria bacterium
TGTCAGCGGAAAATCATCGGATTCTCTTTCGCGGCCCGGCCGTTGGCGGCGCGGAATTTTGATTGGCAGGCCCGAGGGGCGGCGAAGAAAGAGGCTTCGGGACAGTGTCCAGGTCCGCGTCCCTGGTGTCGCCTCAGGTATTCGCTTCAGCCAGTGAACGCATACACTGGGTGGGACCTGAATGGTCACCAGAAAAGTTTATAAAAAACGCTTTTTGACAGACTAGAAATGATAAAATAGGCCAGTTGTGAGATATGGCCGTCAAAATCCACCGTCAAGATTAAATATTATGATAACAGGCGCGAACTAAATAAACAAGGGCCGCTAATAAAGTCCCAAGACGCGGCGTCCGACCATGCGGCGGGGCGTCCGAGGCAGTCCCGCCGCCCGGCTGGCGGACCGGCTGGCGGCCAGGTCGGCGGCCAGGTCGGCGGCCAGGTCGGCGGATAGTTGACTTCGGTTGTTTTTGGGGCGTCTCACGGCATATTTTTCCAAAATTTAGTCCAAATGTGGTCGGTTCGCTTGCGCGCGTCTCTTATTTTGTTGATATATGTTATCATGGATCCATTATGCTGGCAACAGTCCGGGCGTCCGAGCGGCGGCGCCGCGGGCCTTGCCGTTCGTTTTTTCCCCGAGTCCGGCCGAGTTTTTCCACCGCCGCCCGCCGCCCCGTCGCCGCGGGGCTTTCCATTCGTTCGTGACGAGTTTTTCCAATGGCCAACGCGACTTCCGGCAGCTCCATCGTCCGCCTGACCAAGGCTTACCGGCATCTGGAGAGGCTCACCGAGCTCATCCGCATCCTGGTCAAGTTCGGCTTCGGGGAGGTGGTGGACCGTCTGGGGCTGGGGGACGTTTTGATCAGGGCCAGGCGCCTGGTGGGGCTGACGGTCCCCGACGCCCGGCCCACCAGGCCCAGGAGGCTCCGGCAGGCCATGGAGGAGATGGGCCTGGTTTTTGTCAAGCTGGGCCAGTATCTCTCCACCCGCCAGGACATCCTGCCCCCGGACTACCTCAGGGAGCTGGCCCTGCTGCAGGACAGCGTCCCCCCCATGCCGCTCTCCGACGTCCAGGACATCCTGGCCCAGGAGGTGGAGAGCGGGGCCGTCGTGGACGTGGACCCGGCCCCCCTGGCCGCCGCCTCCATCGGCCAGGTGCACAAGGCCAGGCTGGCCGACGGGCGGGGGGTGGTGGTCAAGGTGCGCAGGCGGGGGCTCCACAGGCAGCTGGCCACCGACCTCGAGATCCTGGCCGAGGTGGCCGCCCAGGTGGAGAAGCACCTGCCCTTCCTGCAGTTCGTCCACCCCTCGGACGTGGTGGCCGAGTTCCGCAGGAACTTGAACTCGGAGCTGAACTACCGCCTGGAGGCCGTCAACATCGAGCGCTTCGGGCGCTACTACCAGCACGACCCCGAGGTCAAGATCCCGGCCCTCCACAAGAACCTCTGCACCGAGAACATCCTGGTCATGGAGGAGATCTCCGGGCTGCGCGTCGACGACCCCGGGGGCCTCAAAGACGCCGGGATCAGCCCGTCGGCCGTGGCCAGTTTGATTTCCAAGATCGCCCTGGAGCAGATCATCCATTTCGGCTACTTCCACGCCGACCCCCACCCCGGCAACTTGGTGGTCGGCCCGGGCCCGACCGTCGGTTTCATGGACTTCGGCCTCGTCGGCACCGTGGACCATCGCCTGCGGGACGACCTGCTGGGGTTCGCCCTGGGGGTGGTGGGCCGCAACGAGGCCCGGGTGGTCAGGTATCTTTTGCGGCTGCTGCGCCCCTCCCGCGCCCCCGACAGGGAGCGGCTCGAGCTCGAGGTGGGGGTCTTTTTGGAGACCCACATGGCGGGGGCGTTGAAGGACGTCGAGCTCGGGAGCCTGATGCGGGATCTGTTGGAGCTTTTAAACCAAAACGAGCTCAAGGTCCCCAACAACATTCTTCTATTATTTAAAACCCTGGTCCAGCTGGAGAGCCTGGGCCTGAAACTGGACCCCGACTTCAACGCCGTGGAGGAGGCCAGGCCCGTCGTCTCGGAAATGTACCGGCGGAGGTTCTCGCCCCGGCACTGGGCCGAGCTCATGAACCGCCGCGGCCTGGAGCTGGCCATGGCCGTGGAGAGCCTGCCCGACGAGCTGGCCCCCCTGTATCAGACGTTGAAGAGCGGCAGGCTTCCGGCGGACCTGACCATTAGGGGCTTCGAGCGCATGGGCCAGTTTTTGAACCAGGCCAGCTACCGGCTCAGTTTCGCCATCGTCCTGGCCTCGCTGGTCATCGGCTCGTCCCTGGTCATGCTCTCCAAGCTGCCGCCTTTGTGGCGGGGGATGCCCATCCTGGGCATGCTTGGCTTTTTGGGGGCCGGCGTCGTGGGCTTCTGGCTGGTCTGGGACTTTTTGCGGAAGTACAAGGACTTGTAGCCCGGGCAAAAGTTAGTCGGACACATTGAAAACAATGAGTTGTCTCTCGACGATTATCTCGCGCGACATTGGGCCGGTATAAAAAAAATCTTAAATTGGATGGCAGGGAGCGAGAGCGAGAGTATTTGGAGAGTGCCGATGATTAACGACGCAATGATTGTCCAAAACTATACTGGAAAAAAAATGTGTCGACAAAACACTCGACACAGCGTTTCATTAGCGCGCGTCTCGATCTTGTCGGTCTAAATATTTTCCGATTAATTTTAAGTGATGCATAATTGAATTTTTTTTGAGAGTAGGAAGTCCGGGAAAATAACCTGAACTGAATGTGGAAAGTTAAACTGAGGGGTTTAGAATTAGCGCGAGAGGAAGCTCCTTTTCTTTGAACAAGTTTAAAGTGGCAATAAGTGTTGACGTGAACCTTACCGGTTCAAGCACTGGAATAATATGTTTGCCGAGCAAGTTATTGCAAGCTAAGTCTCGGCGAGCTAACAGTTCAGCTTGTCTGCCTCTTAAACAAGGAAATTACATTTTCTCATACCCCATTGCTTGTTTGAAGAAGTTTTTCTAACTTATGCATGGCAAATTAATAAAATTAAATAATAATATCTTTTAGTCAACATATTATAATGCATTATTGTTGTTAAAATTAAGTAAATGATTAGTTAGTTAAGAATAAAGAAAAATTTAAACTTTTAAAAATATATTTAGAAGACATATAATTTTATTTAATCTTGTAAAGTGAATATTTGTAATGACTATTAACTGCCTTTATCGCTTTATGAATACAGATTATGCCATATAAAAGCCAGGCAGTTATTGTTCTATTTAGATCGATATAAACTATAACAATGAAAGTGTCAAGAAAAGAAATGAGACATCGGTAAAAAAGTTGAAAGAGCTTTTTCCTCGATAGCGTGTCCCGGCATGACCACAGGCGGAGTCAAGGCGGGAGGCTGCCTGGTGGGGGAGGATTTGACAGGCTGCGGGGCGTTGACTGGAAATCCATGTGGTCAAACTCCGCCGGCCAGGGTTTTTTCTTTTCGAAGTCATAGGCCCGGGTCGGGGAGGTGTTTCTTCCTAGGCCTTGTCGGCAAAAGCCTGACAGGCTTGAAAAGGAGGGCGAGGGTTCCGAAATAACGTTTAGACAGTCAACTCGCGGGAAAGTTTGTGTTGATTTGGCAAATAATATGGTGTACACTCGGCGAGGAAGTTGGACGAAACGTCCCTTCGGCTCACCTCCAAAGACCGGGCGGCCGTTCTTGTATTCGGGGAGGCCGGGCCTGAGGGACCTTTTTTGACGCCGCCGCCGCCAGCGAGCCGCAGGTTTGCCGCAGGTTTGCCGCCGGGCCGTCAGCCCCCGACTAACAATTCAATCATTTTTGTGTCACCCATCCAACTAACTAATCATGACGGAGGTTTGTCATGCCCGCTACCGACGCTAAAGTCGTTGAAGATCTGAAGAACGCCTTCGCCGGCGAGTCCCAGGCCAATCGCAAGTATCTGGCTTTCGCCCAGAAGGCCGACCGCGAGGGGCACCCCTTCGCCGCCAAGGCTTTCCGCGCCGCCGCCGAGGCCGAGACCATTCACGCCCACTCCCACCTGTCCCTGCTGGACGGTGTCAAGAGCACCGCCGACAACCTCAGGGAGGCCATCGGCGGCGAGACCTTCGAGTTCACCAAGATGTACCCGGAGATGATCCAGCACGCCAAGGACGCCAAGGACGCGCACTCCGAGCGCGACTTCCACCTGGCCAACGAGGCCGAGAAGGTCCACGCCGAGCTGTTCAAGAAGGCCGCCGAGAACATGGGCAAGCCCGCCCCGGCCCTCTTCGTCTGCAAGGTCTGCGGCTATGTCGCCGAGGGCGCCGTTCCCGAGACCTGCCCCATCTGCGGCGGCAAGCACCAGGTCTTCTTCGAGGTCAAGTAGTCCGTCCGACTTGCGTTGACAGACTTCTAAGATTTGTCTTCATAAACAACTATTAGACTCCACAATTTTCAGGGACCAGAGGCCTCGGCTTTTGGTCCATTTCTTTTTCCGCTGTCCAACCCCCAGAGGTCTTTTCCCTTCGCCGCTCCCCAAAAAATTGCCTCCCGACGTCAAAATTTCACGCTTCTATTCAGTTTTTCCACTCCATACTCACGACAGACAAGAAACACCCTCGGCGCGGTCGCCGCAGTCTGACGACGGCGCCGACTTTTGCCGGTCGGCCGGAAAGATTTCCTTGTCCCGGTGCTGTTTTCGGATCGTTTGAGCCCGGCGTCCAGGTCGCGGCCGGTTGATCGCCTGTTCTGAAGGGCGGCGGGGCCGGGGCCGCGAAAAATCTAATCGGGACCAAGGCCCGGCCCGGCCGGCCGGGGAGGCCTCTTTGACGGCCTGGCCGCTCCCCTGGCGGCCCGGGGGCGGCCCTGAATCGGTCGCCAAACTATCAACGGTTAGCCGCCCCATAAAGATGGCGGGGAAAACCCGGTCGAAGGGGAGGGCGGGGGGATTTTTCTCCCTAACTAACGAACGCTGGTTCGTAATCAAAAAAAGTCCGTTATGGGACGTAAAAATTTTTTTCAAGGACCGTTTTTTGGCAAATAAACTAACATGGGAAAGGCAAAATTTGAGACGATTTGAGACTAAAGAAGCCTCTTGGAAAATTATAACGGGGCTGATAGATCCTATTTTAGAGGGTTTTCTGGGAATTTGCCAAAAACTGAAAAAAAAATTGACCGGGAACGAAAAAAAAGCTTGACCTGGATTTTAAAATGTCATATTCTCTGATTAACGAACATTTGTTAGCGTCAATTTTGTTCGGAACAAAGAAACGCCAACAAGCCGAGAGTTTGACACGGGAGTTATCACCTTTTTTTCAGCCTGACGCAATTCTGACTTCTGGTAGTTTGTGAGTTAATTAGAACTTTTTAATTGAATATATATGTTAATAGTTAACTTTAATGCTGTTTTATTTCTGAATGGTAAATTTAGATTACAGTACGAATGTTAGTTAATTAATGAATCGAGTTTCGTTTCTTTGTTTTTCGCAGCCGACCCCGACCTGGCCCCAAGGCGGACGGCCGGTCCCGGCGCCGCTCGCCGGGCCCGCGGGGGAGGCCGCCCGTAAGTTTGTAATAATTCTCTTTTTTGTCGGTCTCCGGCGAAAGACTTTAGTTTTCAGGTCCCGTTGTCATTAGGAAAACGCCCACTTTGGAGGAAGTTATGTCAGGCACATTGTATATTGACGCGGTCGAGAATCTGCCCAAGAAGAACCTGGTCGGCTACTGCTCCATTCTGAACTCCGGCGAGGTCCCCCAGTATTACGACCTGCTGTGGTACAAGTTTCTCGAGAGGCTGACCTGGAGCCTCATCCCGCCCGGAAGGGAGCTCTTCGGGGTCTGCGCCAACCTGAACCTCAACGGCTTCTTCGAGTACTGGACCACCGTCGAGGTCTTCCCGGGCGACATCATCCCCGACGACCTGGTGGCCATCCCCATGAACGCCGGCACATACGGCAGCCGGGTGGAGATCCCCGAGAGGCCGCTGCCGGTTTTCTACAGCCGTCTCAACCAGTTCTGGGAGGCCCCGTCGGACTACATCCTCAACTGGAACCACCCTTTCTACGAAGTCTACAAGCCCGACTGGGCCAACCGCCTGGCCGTCAAGATCTGCGTCCCGCTCTTCGCCTCCATGGGCTGCGGCGACCGGACTCCGGCCGACCAGCGCCTGTCCGGCTGAGGCCGTCCGCGGCCCGGCCCCGGGGCTGAAAAATTTTGACCGGCGGATCGACATTGCTTAAGTAGGCACAAATCAAAGCTTTTTTTGAGTAGGACAACTAAGGTAAGAAGTTTTTTTATGAAATGCTTGATTTTACGAAACTGTGGTGTAAAATGAATTATCTCGGGCGTTTGGCCGGTCCAAATCGGTCCAAATCGGACCTCAAAAGGACGAACGCCGGGACGTGAGACGCGGGGCGCCTCAAAGCGGGCGCCCGGACGGAGTTTCTTAGGGCTCGGAGACATTTATCTCAGACCCAAAGCCGTCCGCGCCGGAGAGCCGGGCGCGCGGACGGCGGTCAAATTTGTTTTCTTGAGAGCCAGGCCCACCTTAGAGCCTGGCCGGGCCCGACAAAGTTTTCCGGGCCTCCCGGGCGTCTGGTCGCCCGGGGCGGCCTCCGTCGACTCCCGCTGGAGACGGTTGACCACCATCAGGGAGTGTCGGCGGTTGTTTTTGGCTGTTTGCAACTTTTACCGGTTGCAGGCGGCTGTCGAGGGCAGTCCCAACCTTTCTTGGACTGCCGGTCGCCCCGGAGCCTGACAAGGCGCCTGGGGGAGTCGGGCCCCCGGGTCCGCTGCCGCCATGCGGAGGCAGGCGTCAGGCATCAGACGGGATTTTTTCGACGGCCGGCCGGGCGGCGTTTTTGCCCCGACCCCCGCTAAAGCCCCGGAAGCCAGGAGACCTATTCGCCAGATTATCTCCCCTGAGCGTCGGGGATTTTTTGACCGAGGAAGAGAAATAAAAATTACGATAAATTTCTCAACTTGTGAGCACAAGCCTCAAAATTGGTCGCCTGCCCGTCTCTCGGGCTTATTCCAGAGCCTGATCTTGGTGACGCTGACTTGTCCTTTGGGATAAAAGTTCGTTTACTCGATCTTTGGAATGTTTTTAATTCTAAAAGATGCTAAAGTGAGTAAATTATCTTTTAGTTTTATTTTTAACAACTTTTAACCGAGTATGTTATATATCTCGAAAGAATGTGGGAGCCAAAGCTCGGAAAAATCATTTCAGCTTAAAAAAAAGTTTCTCTTGACCTAATTACGCTTAATCGTGGTAAAATGACCTCCGAGGGGTTTTGACTAAAACCCTAACATTTGATAGCGTGCCTTCTTCGAGCGGTCGTCGCCGTCGGCGGCCGTCGGATAAAAAGGTGATAATCAACTAACTTTAGCCTCAATCGTTAACTTGAGGTCTTTTTAGGGGAAAATTCCCCCGGCTCGGCAGGGAAAATTAAAACGCAATTAGCGCCTTTGTTTATCGAAATTTGCGTTGATCGCCTCCGCCGGGCTCGTCGAGACCCGTCGCGGCCCCGCGGGGCGGGCCCGTTGTTTGCGGCCGCACGCCCCCGTTTTCGGTTCGGTCGTCGTCTGGCCCCCTTGTTCAGACCCATGTTTTTGCCCTAGCTTGCCGAGTTCGGTTTTAGTGGACTTGAGACTATGACCTCTAAACAAAAGTTGGATTTAAAGTACAAGATTTTCGGCGACGTCGTCCCCCTGCCTCTTTTCGAGGACTCGTCGAAGACCAAGGATATGATAGTGGTGGAATCCACGGTGCTCTTCGCCAAAAAAGGCTTCGACGCGGTGTCCATCCGGGACATCGCCGCGGTCATCGGCATCAAGCCCTCCTCGCTCTACAATCATTTCGAGAGCAAGGAGGCCCTGTTCGACGCCGTCATCAAGCATGCGGAGGACCTCTACCTGCTCTACTTCCAGCACCTTGACAACATGATGACCAAGGCCAGCACCTTTTCCGAGATCCTGGACATCGTCTTTCTCGAGCCCATCAAGATGTCCAACACGTTCACCTGCTTCGCCTTCTCTTTGGTGCAGACCGAGCAGTTCAGATACAACCGCGCCTCGATGATCTTCACCAACACCTTTCTGGACTACAGCATCAACTTCTTCAAGACCAGGTTCGAGGAGTGCGTCAGCAAGGGCATGTGCCAGCCTTTCGACTGCCGGACCGTCTCCATGGTCATCATTCACAGCGTCCTGATCGGCATCAACCTGAGGGTCCACGAGTATCTGGACCAGCACCCCCCCTACTCTTTCGCCGAGATGTTCAACGACCTCAAGAAGTTCATCATGCGGGTGGCCTGCCTGGAGAAGGAATAAAGTTTCCCGGCCGGAGGACCGCCCCGGCAGGCCCGCCGCGGCCGACGGCCGCAAGTCTCTGTTTTTCTTAAACGACCCGGAATTCTTCGGGCCGTCACTTCCACCCCTGAGGGAGCGGACTCACATGCGATAGACCAAGAGGCGGGAGCCAGCCCGCCCCCCGGCCTGCCCGTCGGCCACCGTCCCGGCGTCTTTTGCCCGCCCGGTCGGACATTGGCCACCCCGTCCTCGGGAAAATCCTCATCAGGCGCCCCGCCCAGGGACGCGACAATTCCCCGGAAATACTTATGGTTTGCGTCCGCCCCCCCGTTTTTTACGGCGGGCCGTCGGCGAAAACTTTCTTAAAAAGCCTGAACGACAAACAGGCCTTGTTAGTAAAGTTGGAACGCCGAAAACTGCAGGTCGTATGATTTAAGTATAATGAGACTTATATTAGACTTATATTAGACTTACATTAGACAATTATTGATCATTCGTTTTTTATCCGCCTGCTTTTCGCGCCGGCCGGCTGTTCGTCAGGACGGCGCCCGGGCGTCGGGGCCGACCCGGCGACTCGCGGCGGCGGCCGATTTTGGGAACGACCCGGCGCGGCCAGGCCCGCGGGCGTGAATGGCCGTTCGTTCTAGCGGTCTGAAAAAAATTTTTCGCGGGCGGGACCGGCCCGGGCTTCGCGGCTCGACCGGACGTTCGTTAGGTTATGCCGGCGCCCCTTTCGAGGCGCCTAGATATAAGGGCCCCCCTCGGAGAGGCGGGCGTTTCTGGAGATTAATTGATGAACCACAAGGAAAAGAAATTCAATGTCTACGGGGAGGACTACACGGACGCGCTCTGCGACTACGCCTCCGACTCGAAGCAGCGGATCATTCTGGACTCGGTCATTTTGTTTTCCGAGAGGGGGTACGACAACGTCTCCATCCGGGACATAGGCAGCGTGGTGGGCATGCGGGGCTCGTCTCTTTATAACCATTTCCGCAGCAAGGAGTCCATCCTGGACTGCATTTTCACTGTCGCCGAGGACCTCTACTTTCATTATCTGCACGAGATGCAGGCGCTGGCCGTCAAGGCCAAGACATTCGCCGACGCCCTGGACGTCGTCGTCTGCGACCCGCTGGCCGTCTTCAACCAGTGCTCCATCTACGCCATCAGCCTGGTCCACTGCAAGAAATATCGCAACGCCGTCTCGGCCGCCATCTACACCGACACCTTCATCGAGAATTCCGTGGACGTCATCAGCTCGATCTTCGACGGCTTCGTCGAGAGGGGGCTCTCGCGGGAGTTCGACACCGGCGTGGCCGCCGCCGTGGTCAACAATTTTTTTCACACCACGCTGAGCGTGCTTATGCAGGAGTTTCTTCAGCTGCAGCCCAAGGGCGAGCACGGCAGCAAGGTCCGGGGCGTCCGCGAGTTCATCATGGCCATGGTCAAGCCCGGCTTTATCGGCGTCCCCCTCGTTTCGACGGGCGACCCCGCCGACGCCCCGGTTTTTTGCACCGAGCCCTTCGACGCCTCGTCCGTCCCCGACATCCCTCTTGACGAGGGTCTCGTCGAGGCCGACGAAGTCCCGGCCCTGGCCGCCGAATCCGCCGCGGAAGCCGAAACCGACGCCGCCCCCGCCGAGCCGGCCGACCCCGCCGTCGACGCGCTGGCCTCCGCCATCTCCGCGCACAGCCCCCGCGACTTTCCCGTGCGCGACAAGCTGAGGGCCTTCGGGTACATCGCCGCGATCAACCTCGTCCTCCTGCCCAAGCTCGACCTCGGCGGGGACCTCGCCGGGATCGTCGAGGCCTTCTCCAGGCTCTTCCCCGGCTCGCCTCCCGACGACAAGGAGTCCCTGGCGACCGTGCAGGCCGAGATCATCCGCTGGAACGCCGAGAAGGCCGGGGTCATGGAGACCGTCAGAAAGAGGGCCGTCACTTTGGAGATCCTCGAGCTGGTCGAGGCCTCGACCAGGGAGGGGGAGGCTTTGGACTCCGAGGCCCGCGGCCCCCTGGCCGTCGTCTCCAAAGGCAACGGCAAGACCAAGGCCAGGGCCGGCTCCAACGGCAAGGCCAAGGCCAACGGCAAGGCCAAGGCCGGCTCCAACGGCAACGGGGGCGGCAAAGGCGCCGACGCCCGGGAGGAGGCCCCGGCCCGGACGACCAAGGCCCGGGAGGGAGGCAAGGCGTGTCTGGACAGACGGCTGTCCACCTTCCACGAGGCTTTGGTGACGCTGACCAACGATAAATTATTTTCGGAGGAGAATGAGGGCGGGCCCGAGTCCGTCAAGGAGATCGCCGAGGCCTGACGCTGGTCTTGTCCCGACGACGACCGGTGCCGGCCGGCCGTCGGGACCCGCCGGATCCGGCGCTCGGACATTATTACGAGCTTCTCCCGCGCCTCCTCGGTCGAATTTTTGGCCGGGGAGGGGCGGGGGTAGGGCGAAGTCTTGTCGACGACCGATGCCGGCTGCCGTCGGTACCCGCCGGATCCGGCGCCCGGACATTTTCACGAGCTTCTCCAGCGCCTCCTCGGTCGAATTTTTGGCCGGGGAGGTGCGGGGGTAGGGCGAAGTCTTGGCGACGACCGGGATCTGTCTGCCGTCGGTACCCGCCGGATCCGGTGCCCGGACATTTTCACGAGCTTCTCCCGCGCCTCCTCGGTCGGATTTTTTGGCCGGGGAGGGGCGGAGGCGCGGCGAAATCCTGTGGGCGCCCTCGGAAGTGACCCCGGGCGTCTCCCCGGCCCTTGTTTTCCAAGGCCTCCGCGGCCCGGTCTTGCCAGTGGCGGGGGAGCTGTGGTATTAAGACAGGGGACTAAAATTTCGTCAGATTCGTCGCGAACTTTCCAGATTTCGCCTAAAAAGTCCCCCGGCCCGGGTCCCGGCCCGTCCGAAAAACAACTCCAAAGGCAGCGGCCCGCCCGGCGGCCGGACAGGAAAAAGACTATGAGCAGATGCCCCTATTGCCACTCGCAGGTGTCCCCGGGAACGGCCGAGTGCCCCTCCTGCCGCGCCGACCTCGCCAGCCTGGGCGGCATCTATCAGCAGCAGCCGTACGCGCAGCCGAACGACTCCGACGCCGGCTACAGCAGCCCCAAAAGCCAGCTGGCCGTCATCCTGCTGTGCTTCTTTCTCGGGGGGCTCGGCGTCCACCGCTTCTACGTGGGACGCTGGGGGCTGGGCATTCTGATGCTGATAACCTTGGGCGGCTTCGGGGTCTGGGCGCTCATCGACTTCGTTCTGGCCGTCCTCGGCAAGATCCGCGACGCCGACGGCCTGCCGGTCAACCGCTCGTAGCCGGCTCCGGGGGGAGTCGGAAAAGACGGCCCGGGACTCGGGACCGGGGTCCTAATTGACAGGAGGACCGGGAATTAAATTTTTAGTGGCGCGCGGAGCCAAAAAAGAGTTATAATCAGCGTCTGGTTCGCCAGGCAAGTTTCATCAGGCGGACGCGGCAGACGGCCGATTAGGTTTCTAAAGGTCGAAGGCATTACTTTCAGGGGTGTGCCTTCGACTTTTTTTATTTTACCGGCTGTAAAATAATAATATCCTCATTATTTATCGTAATTATATCTTAATATTAATTTTCGGATATGAATATTTAAGTGTCTGACTGTGATGTTTGACCTTAATTTTGACATTGAATCACAAATCTTAATCTTTGACATTGAATCACAAACCTGAAAATTGACCCGAACCCTGACCCTCAAACCTTTTTAACCATCGGCGCCCCGGCCGGGGAGGGGGAACCCAGCCGTCCCGCGGGGGGCCGAATCGAGGAGACCATGAGCGAGAAAAAGTATCGTTTGGAGACCCTGGCGGTGCACGCCGGGCAGGAGGCGGACCCGGCCACCCTGGCCAGGGCGGTGCCCGTTTACCGAACCACGGCCTACAAGTTTAAAAACAGCGAGCACGGGGCCAATCTGTTCGCCCTCAAGGAGCTGGGCAACATTTATGCCCGGCTGATGAACCCCACCAACGACGTCCTGGAGAAGAGGCTGGCGGCCCTGGACGGCGGGGCGGCGGCCCTGTCGCTCTCCAGCGGCACCTCCGGGGTCTATTTCGCCATCACCAACATCCTGAAGGCCGGGGACGAGCTGGTCAGCGCCGTCAATCTCTACGGCGGCACCTACACCATGTTCGACGCCATCCTGCCCCAGTCCAACAACATCACCGTCCGCTTCACCCCGGTCAACGACGAGGCGGCGGTGGAGGCGGCCATCAACGAGAAGACCAGGGCCGTCTTTATCGAGACCATCGGCAACCCCGTCCTGGACGTGGCCGACTTGGAGCTCTACGCCCGGGTGGCCAGGAGGCACCACCTGCCGCTCCTGGTCGACGCCACCTTCACGCCCCCGACCTTGCTGCGGCCCATCGAGCACGGCGCCGACATTGTCATCCACTCTCTGAGCAAGTGGATCGGCGGGCACGGCGTGGGCATCGGCGGGGCGGTCATCGACGCGGGCAAGTTCGACTGGACCGACCCCAAGTTCGACCTCTACAACACCCCGGACCGCGGCTACCACGGGCTCAGGTTCGCGCATGACCTGGGCCCCCTCTCCCCCGTCGCCTTCGCCCTGCGCCTGCGCACGGTGGGCCTCCGCAACCAGGGCCCCACCCTGGCCCCCGACGCCGCCTGGCAGTTTCTGCAGGGGGTGGAGACCCTGCCCCTGAGGGTCGCCCGCCACAGCGAGAACGCCCTCAAGGTGGCCGAGTACCTCAAAGCGCACCCCAAGGTCGCCTGGGTGCGCTACCCGGGCCTGGCCGGGGACCCCGCCAAGCCCCTGGCCGACAAGTACCTGCCCCGGGGCGCCGGCGGCATGGTCGTCTTCGGCGTCAAGGGCGGCCGGGACGCGGGCGTCAAGCTGGTCGACAACATCACCTTGTTTAGCTTGCTGGCCAACGTGGGCGACGCCAAGAGCCTGATCATCCACTCGGCCTCCACCACCCACTCGCAGCTCTCCGGCGAGGCCCAGGAGGCGGGCGGGCTGCACGAGGACCTGGTCCGCCTCTCCATCGGCATCGAGCATATCGACGACATCATCGAGGCCCTGGACGACGCCTTGAAGCTGATCTAAGACCTGTCCCGGACCCCCGGTCATTCCGCTCCCGGCGGGATGACCGGGGGAGGACCGGACTTCGGGGAGACAACCGTTTCCCAAGAAAAACCCCGGCCGAGGACGGGGTTTTTCATTATGAAAGCATGGGATTATTGACTT
>JAISET010000226.1 GCA_031264015.1 Deltaproteobacteria bacterium
CGGTTAATTGACGCTAATTTATAGGACAAAAACTCTTTACATTTACCCGGCGGCAAATTATACTGGCACAAACAGCCTCACAAGACTCCCGGCGCGGACGACCGGACGCTGGTCGCGGCCAGGCCGACGCGGCCGGGGTCCACCCCCCGGCGCGGGAGCCGCCGGACGCCCGGACGCCGGGCTTCGGAAAATAAAAATCAACTGGCGGGACAGACATGCCCACACGCGGACGCCCCAAGTATTTCAACACCTCGGGACCGTGCCGGCCCGGGGTCCACCACATGGCCGCGCCGACGGAATATCTGGCCAGGCTGGCCGATAGGATAGACGAAGGCTCCTATTTTTTTATTCTGGCCCCGCCCAAGTCGGGCAAGACCACCGTCGTCAACCTGCTGACGGACAAGATCAACGGGTGGGACGGCTTCAGGGCCTTCTCGACGTCCCTCAAACACGTCGGCCGCGACCGCGGCTCCGCGGGGGCGGAGCTGATGATCCTGAGCCAGCTGTTCTTCGACTTCAAGGCCGGATTCCCCGATTTGGACGAGACCCGGGTCACCCGGGTCGAGGACAGGGTCTGCTTCGACCCGACCTACACGCTGGGGGCGCTGCTGAGCGATCTGGCGGAGCTCGCGGGCGGCTACCTGGTGGTCTTCTTCGACGACATAGACCATGTCTCGGGGGCCGCCAACAACCTCCTGTTCGACGCCCTCATCGAGGGCCATGCCAGGGCCCTCGGGAGCCCCGGCTCGGCGCCTCCCTTCCCCCACTCGGTGGTCATGGTCGGGGAGCACGACCTGGACCCCGGGAACGTCGACCCCCGGAGCCCCGGCTGGCTGGCCGACGTCTATTTCGCCTCGCCTCTCTTCAAGACCGTCTTCTGCCTGGGGGGGCTCGGCCGCGGGGGGCTCGCCCGTCTGCTGGCGGATTACTCCCTGGAGCACCCGGCCGCGTTCGAGGACGGGGCCGTCGAAAAAATCTGGGAGTGGGGCTCCGGGCACCTCTGGCTGACCAACGTCCTGGCCTCGGCCGCCCTGGAGTCGTCCGCGGCGGCGGGAGCGGGGGCCGGGGCGGGCAAAAAAGACAAGGTTTCGGTTTCGGCCGGGGCCGTCGTCAAGGCCGCCAGGGACCTGGTCGAGAAAAAAACCTGCCCGATCCCCTTCCTCTGGGCCGACCTCCGGGAGAAACGGACGGCCAGGGTGGTCGGAGGATTTTTGCGCGGAAAAAGACCGTCGTATTACGAGCACGAGGGCAACAGGTTCTATTTCCGGGACCCCGGCCTGTTCGACATCGGCGACGAGCACATGAGGTTCTCCGACAAGATCACCCAGGGGGTCGCCCTGTCCCTTTTGTCCGCCCCGTATTTCAAGCGCCTGCCCGACGCCCGCGACCGCGGGCCCCTCGTCGGCCGGGGCGGGATCAGGATGACGGAGCTCGTCGCGGCCTTCCACCGGACGATCCTCAAAAACCGCCGCGCCCTGGCCCCCCCCGACCGGGCCTACGCCTCCTGCGCCCCGCTCCTGGCCTTCCTGGCCTTCGCCGACAAGGCCTTCCGCCTCGTCGGCCAGCCCGTCGCCCGCGAGCTCGACTTCGAGCTGGGCTCCAACATCGCCACCTACTTTCTCGGCGACAAGCCCCATCCCTTGGAGTTCGTCATGGGCCTGCCGAAAATTCCAACCGGCCGAAACGAAAGCTCCGCCCACTTCGACCGCCTCTTCAAATTCATGAAAGAGCGCGGGGCCCGGCTCGGCTGGAAGATCGTCTGCCGGCACTCCTTCTCCCGCCCCCCCGCCCCCAAGATCATCAAAACAAGCGTCGCCCGGGGCGGAATGGTCGTCGAGGTCCTCATGTTCTGAGCTGGCCCAGACCGGGCGGAAAAATTCCCGGCGTTGAAATTATCAACAACAGAGACAAAAATGATAATGCCGATGACGACGACGACAAAGAAGAAGAAGAAGAAGAAGAAAACAAACAACAATAAATTAACCAACTGACTAACAAACTAAACTTCTTTCATCAAAAAAGTATTCAATCTTTTTTATTCGAACATCATAAGAAATATCCTCATGCGTCCGCTCCCCGTCAAACCTGCCCATAGTCCGAAACGAAAACCGCGGCTGCTTCTTTTGCTCCTGGTCTTTATTTCCGCGCTGATGCTTTACCCCGGCGCAGGATCATCCGCCGAGGACGTCTGGCCCGCGGCGGACGTCGGGCCCCCCGTCATTGAGCCGGACCAGGAGGAGTTCTCCCGCGACCCCGGCGAGCTGGCGGCCCTGGCGGGCGAGGCGACCCGGGAGGAGCTCGAGTCGCAAAGGGCCGACGTCGTCTGGTCGGTTGTGGACGGCGTCTTGCGGGTGACTGAAATCAGCCTGTTCGGGCGCCAGGTCTCGGGCCGTCTGAACCTCGAGCCGTTCCCTTGTCTCAAGAAATTCGCAGCCTTCGCCACGACGCTGAGCTCCGCGAACGTCTCCAAAAACGACGAGCTGGATCTCGCCCAAAATCTCTCGCTCGCGGAGCTGAATCTCGAGGCCAACCAGACCTCCAGGCTGTTTCTTCCCGAAAGCGACCGGCTGAAAATGATCGACGCCGACGACAACAAGCTGGCCGCAATCGACCTCGGCGGCTGCCCCGCCCTGGAGAGCCTGCGGGTCGGGCGGAACCTCCTGGGGGCCCTCGACGTCTCGAAAAACCCGGAGCTAAGAGACCTCCGGCTCTTCGGAAACCAAGTCGGGACCCTCTGTTTGTCCGGGAACGGCAGGCTCGAGTCGCTGGCCGCC
>JAISET010000001.1 GCA_031264015.1 Deltaproteobacteria bacterium
AAAAGCCGCGGCCGGCCTCGCCCCCGGGCCCGTCAGAAGCCCAGCCCGGCCAGCAGGTCGTTGACGGCGCCCTGGTCGAGTCTGTTCTCGGCCCCGGGCCCCCTCAGCTCCGAGGGCTCGGCGCTGAGTTTCTCGAGCATCTTGTCGACCTCGGCCTGGGCCACCTTCTCGCGCTCCTCCCTGGGCCTGACCTCCTGCGGGGCGTCGGTGTGGGCGCGCATCTTGGAGTCGAAAGAGACCAGCAGGCTCAGGAGACGGACCTGGATGTCGCTGATGAGGCCGACGATCTTTTTGATGCGCTGGCCGGAGAGGTCCTGGAAGGAGAGGGCCTCCATGATGTGGGTCAGATGCTTGGAGGTGTTCCTGATAAGGCTCCGGGACTGCTCCACCGTGTGGACGATGGCGTCCCTGTCGACCTCGGGGATGGCCGCGCGGAGGCCATCCCCGCCGGCGGGCGCGGCCGGACCCCCCTCGGCGGGCGCGGCCGGACTCGCCCCGGCTTCATTGCCGCCTCGGGGCAGCAGCTCCTCGAGCTCGCGCATGAGGCCGCCCAGCTCGGCCATGTCGGCCGGGGCGGGCCCGGCGGCGGGAACGGGCGCGGGCGGCGGCGGGGCCGGGTTCGCCGGGGCCGGCGGCGTCGGGGCCGCCTCGGGAGCCAGGGCGACCTCCCTGCCCTCGACGGGCAGGTTGAGCTCCAAAAAGATGCTGTCCACGGTCTGGTTCATCTTTTTCAAGATCTGCTTGAACTCGTCCGTCGCGGTGTTGGAGTAGAGAAGCTTGAGCAGGCCGGGGATGGGGAAGTTAAAGAAGCCGTCCTCGTCGGCCGTCAGGGACTCGGACTGGCGGGAGAGCTCGGCCTCCACCGCCTCGACCTTGAAGCCGCCGGTCGAGCAGGACTCGCGCATGGACTTGACGTGGGCCTTGACGCTCTCGTTGGTGCAGAACTCGTACAAAGTCTGGAAGACGGTGTCGAGGTCGAAGGTCGTCACCGTCACGGGCTCCTCGGGGGCGGCGGGGACCGGCTCCTCGTCCGGGGGCGGCTCCAGGGGCTCCAGGGGCTCCAGGGGCTCCAGGTCGTCGCGGCCGACGCCGCCCCCGGCGAAGCGGTCGACGTAGGCCTGGATCTCGACGAACTTGTCCATGAACCTGGCGGAGACCGGGACTCCCCCTCCCCCGCCCGGGGGGACGGGGCCGCCGGGGGCCGTGCCCGCCGGGACGGCGCGGCCGTCCAGCAGGGACTCGAGGTTGTTGAGGGCGTCCATCTGCCCGTTGAGGCTGTCCATGTCGGCCTGGATCTGGTCGGCCAGGTCCATGATGGTCATGGAGGCCTTCTCCGTGAGCTCGATGACGTCCTCCAGCTGCCCCTTGGCGTCCTCGAGGTCGGCGCCGGTCTTGGTCAGGTCCCCGGCCGGGGCGTCGACGGGCAGCTCGCCCACGGAGACGGAGAGCTGCCGGGCCAGCTGGCCGACGGACTGGAACAACTCCTGGGACAATTCCTGGAAGAAGGCGTGGTCGCCGGGGCCGGCGGTCGAGGCGGCCGGGGCCTGGGCGGCCTGGACCGCCGGGACGGAGGCGGCCGGGGAGGACGGGGGGGACGGAGGAAGGGGCTGGGCGGCGTCGGCCGGCAGGCGGGAGACGACCCCCAGCCTCGTGTTGGCCGTGACCAGCTCGGGGAGGACCCTGATATGATAGACAGCCTCGGCGGTGACGATGCGGAATTCCCCAACGCCCAGCTCGAATCCGATTACCGGGGGATTATGGCTCATCTGTATCTTCAAGTCCTCTCTGGCCCGGGGCCGACCCGGAACGGCGGCGTCCCCCGGTCTCGGCGGACGGAGCTTTCGGGTCCGGAATCGTTGGTTTCAGGCCACCGGAATGGTCATTCAAGGCTGTTCTCTGAACCGTTTTTAACTAACGCTGATGGTTGAAGACAATTGACGGACTGACTAAATCTGCTCTCCGAGACTATTTTTTAACTTATTCTCTAAACATTAGGCCATGATATCGGGCCATGATATCAGGCCCGCCCTAAAAAAACAAGACTTTTTCCAGGGTTTGGGGGCCCGGACGGGCGCCGGGCAAGGGGGCGGGCCATGTCCCGCCGGGCGGAGGCGGTCCGGGGGGCTTTCAGTCCAGAACTCTGACCAGCTCGGCGAACAAAAGGACGTAGCCCCGGCCGCCGGGGTCGGCCCGGCAGCTCCTGACCAGGGCGGAGACGACCACCTCAGCCCCGGGGACGTCCCGCGGCCGGAAAACGCCCGCCCCCGCGACCGGGACCAGGCTGCCGTCGTCCTCGAGGCCGTGGCCCGGGACCCTGAGGGTCAGGACCAGCCGGTCCCCGGAGGCCGCCGGCGACCCGGCGACCCAGGACGCCCCCCGGCCCGGACGGCTGAGGACGTGCCCCCAGGGCCCCCCGTCGGAATGGGAGCCGACTAAAAACACGGGATAGACACCGGGTGCCAGGAAAGCCGCCAGATCCATTAGTCCCAGCCTTGGCAAAAAAGCTTTTGCGGACAAAAACCTTGTAAATTTTAACAAAAAGCCCGTGGGCAGTCAACATCGGAACGCCTTCCGGCGCCCCTCGCGGAGATTTTCCCCGGCCCGGGGAATGAGGAAAAAAAGCCGGTGAAAACTATGCGAAAACTATGCGAGAACTATGCGAGAACTATGCGAAAACTATGCGAAAGCTTGGCGCGAACTTGACGAAAACCTGCCGGAGGCCACAAGGCGTTCCTCGGAAATTTTCGAGCCGTTCCTCCCGGAGCCAAGCCGTCGGCGGCGTCGGCCTGGGGGGGCGAAATTTTCACCGCTTCCCGGCGATGTCGCCACCGGCCGGCCAATAATTTTCAGCCGCCCCGGCGCCGCCCGCGACGGCGGCTCCCGGGACGGGTTTCGAACCCGTCCCCGTCTCCCGGCCTCCGGGGCCGCGGGTTGGAAACCCGTCCCCCCCACCACCCGCCCACCCCGGCCGGCGGCCGGAGCGGCTTCCAAAGAGGCCGAAAAAAATTTTTATTTTTTCTTGACAAAGAAAAAGATCCGGGGTATAAAGGGCAAATCGTTGCCCTGAGAACGGCTGAGGCTTCGGGCGGCGGCTTGCGCGGTTTCTTTTACGGCGCGGGAATAACTCAGTGGTAGAGTGCGACCTTGCCAAGGTCGAAGTCGCGGGTTCAAATCCCGTTTCCCGCTCCAATAAAAAAACCTTTCTGAGGCCTTCAAGATCTAAATCTTGAGGGCTTTTTTTCTATTCCCCGGTTGTGTTCATTGTGTTTTAGGGCCGGATGTATTATTTTTCATTATTCTTGAGGGCGCCAAACTTTTTGGCGTCCGCGCGCCCGAAATTATTTAATTTTTCGGGCCGGCGCCAATGGAGGTCGGTTCTTGAGCGAGACGGAGGAAAAGAAAACCGGGCCGGCCGTCCCCGAGACCCTGCCCTCGGCCAACGACCTGGCCATGCGGGCCGTCAATTTGTTTAAAAACGACGGGATGGACTGCGAGACGGCCGTGGTCACGGTCTTCGACGAGCTTTTTCAAACGAGAGTCCTGGACGGGCTGGAGCCCAGGACCCGCCGCATCGGGCTGGGCTTCCAGACGCCCTGCGGCGCGCTGCTGGGGGCCGCCAGGGTCGTCGTCAACCTGCTCGGCGAGAAGCACGACGCCGCCCTGCTGCGCCAGGAGATCGACCGGGCCTTCGTCGCCAAACACCGCTCGGCCACCTGCCAGTACCTGACCGCCCACGTCAAATGGGGCGAGCACCACGTCCACTGCGGCAAGTACGTCTATTCGGCCGTGGAGAACCTCTGGGCCGTCCTGGAGCCCAGGCTGGGCGACATTTGAGCGGGCCGCAACAATTTCTTTCTCGCGGCGTTGGATTCTCAATTTTAAATTTTTAATTCGTCGCCGCAAATTTTTCAACAGTCCCGTCTGACTTTATTCATAATAAAATAATTAAGTAAAATAAATTTTCCAATCATATTTTCCGACAAAATCATAATTTCAACTATATTATTAAGCTGGCAGGCTCCATATTTTCTCGCCAATAAGTTTGTCAGGGGAAATTTTCTCGGAGCCGTTTTTTTTATTTTTTAGCTTGACGACCTTGGTCCGCCGCCTCCGGCCGCCGAAAAATTAATGCCGGCCCTTTTTTTTGTTTCGGGCCGCTTTTTTTGGCATTTTTCCGATTTTTTTTTCGCCTCCGCCTTGACGGCCGGTCTCGCTGAAAAAACAATGCCGCGTCCGTTTTTTCCCGGCGGCTTTTTTTCCCGCTTTTCTCTTTTTCATTTTTCTCTTTTTTTCCCGCCTTTGGCTTTTCGCTTTTCTTTTTCACCAGCCGGGCCGGCCGGGCCGAGGAGAACCCCCCGATGCGCGCAAGCCTGATACTCCCGCAGACAGGCCCCGTGCTGCTGGCGCTCATGTGCCTGGCCCAGGGGTTCTCGCGGGGCCTCTTCAACACTTGCTACGGCCTGCTGGTCCTGTGGGGGATAATCTGGCTGGCATGGGGGCGCCGCTCGTGGGGCGTGAAAGTGTCGCCGCTGCCCAAGGCCTGGGTCGACGGGCTGACGCTGCTTGTCCTGGCCCTGTTTCTGACCTCGGCCGCCGGGGACCTCCCCTATCAGAGCCTCAAGACGAGCGCGAGGCACCTCTACGTCTGCGCCGCCGCCCCCCTGGCCTGGCTGGCCCTCTCCCACAACCCGAAGGTCGTCGGCTACATGCCGTACCTCTACGGCCTGGGCCTGGCCGGGTCGGGGGTCGTCACGTTTTTCGAGGCCGGCTTGTGCGTCCAGTGCGTGCGGGCCAAGGGGACCCTCGGGACCATCGAGCTCTCCGGGGTCCTGGGACAGATCCCGCCCGTCTTGGTGGGGGCCATGGCGGCCGTGGCCCCGCGGGACAAGCGCAAAATCGCCAAGATCGTCTTTTTACTGGCCTGCCTGGCGGCGAGCTACGCGGCGCTGCGGACCAACTGCGGGCGCATCGCCATCATCTGCGCGCCTTTGCTGATGGCGGTCATGTTTTTCGCCAACCTGAAAAAAATGGCCCCCTGGCTGATAGTCGCCCTCGTCGTCCCGACCCTGGCCGGGGGAGTCATGCTGGCCCTCGACTACAAGACGGCGGGCCGCTTCGGGGAGATGCTGCTGCCCGCGGAGGACAACCTCAACAACCACCAGCGCTTCGCCTACTGGAGGCAGGGCCTCGAGTATTTCCAGGCGCATCCGGTTCTGGGGGCGGGGCCCGGCGCCAAGCCGGCCCCCCCGGAGTACAGCAACGGGCCCGGCCACTACTCCCACTCCCACAACATCTACCTGACCTTCCTCTCGGAGACGGGCATCGTCGGCCTCGCCTGCTTTTTAATTTTTCTCACCGCGCCGATACGTCTTTTGTGGCGCTTTAGAAAAAGCCCGGACGCGCTGGTTTTTTTCTGGACCTGGGCCGCCATGGTCGTCTTCCTGCAGATGGCCTTGAACGGGGTGACCGACTTCGCCTTCGGCAACAGGGTCATCGCCGTCCTCCATCTCACCGTCATGGGCGCCGCCCTCTGGGTGGCCTACGGGCGCCTCCCGGAGCCCGGCGCCGCCGGCCGGAAGACCGCCGCCGATAATGACGCCCCGAAGCCCGGCCGCGCCGGCGCGTAAGGAAAAATAAAAAAATTCCCCTCCCCTCCCCCGGCCGCCGTCCGCCGCGCCGCCCCGCCCGCCCCCTCCATGGCCCGCCCGGGCCGCCAGAGGCCGCCAGGGCCGGTCGGGAACCTCGATAAAATAAAAAAATCCCATATTTGACATAGTTATGGCGCGAAGGGACAAAATGTATTGTTGCCTTTCGGGATAATTTATGCTATACTTTGATAAGTAATTGCGCATAATTTCGCCGGGCGGTCAAATCCCGGCCCCGCTGCCGACCGCGGGCGAGGACGCCCCCCCCGCCAAGGGGAGCGCGGCGTCTCGCGCGCCCCCATCGCCGCGCGAGCGATCACAAGGTGACTATGTCCATCGAGGCCAGACTTACGCTCAGCTACCCCGTGACCAAAAAAGGCCCCCGGACGGTCTTCAAGTTCGAAGTGACCCTGCCCAGCCACGGCATCAACGTCGTCACCGGCCCCTCCGGCGTCGGCAAGACCACCTTTCTGCGCTGCCTGGCCGGGCTGACCAGGGCCGAGGGCTTCGTCTCGGTCAACGACTCCGTCTGGCAGGACGGGGCCTTTTTTCTGCCCACCCACCGCAGGCCCCTGGGCTACGTCTTCCAGGAGGGGGCCCTGTTCCCGCACCTGACCGTCAAAGACAATCTGCGCTACGGGGAGAGGCGGTCCGCGCGGCGCTCCCGAAACCCCCGGGCCGTCGACCTCGACAGGTTCGTCGAAATTTTGGGGATCGGGCACCTGATGGAGCGCAAGCCCGGGAACCTCTCCGGGGGCGAGCGCCAGCGGGCGGCCCTGGCCCGGGCCCTGGCCTCCAAGCCCGAGATTTTGTTTCTGGACGAGCCCCTCTCCGCCTTGGACCAGGAGCGCAAGAACGAGATCATGCCCTACCTGAAAAGCCTCAAGACCCTGGACATCCCCATAGTCTACGTCTGCCACTCCCGCGACGAGATCGACACCCTGGCGGCCACCGTCATCAACATGCCCGCGCCCGGAGCCCCCATGGAGGCCACGGCGCGCTTCGCCGAGGGGCGGGCCGTCTGATGGGCCGCGACGGGAGCCATGCCGGCCGGCCGGCCCGCGGCCTCCGGGCGGGCCGCGGCCGGGGCCACGCCCCCGTCCTGGCCATGGTGCTGGCGGCCCTCGCCCTGGCTTTTCTGGCCTCGGGCCAGGCCCCGGCGCAGACCCGTCCGGAGGCCTTCACCCTGAAAAAAATCCCGGGGCTGACCGCCCAGGACGAGCTGGACCTGGCCTCCGTCAAGGCCCTGGACCGGCCTCTCATTTACGGGGCCATCTACTCCACCGAGGCCTTCGAGGACGACGGGGAGCCCCGGGGGTTCACGCCCCTGCTGGCCGAAAGGCTCGGGCAGCTCCTGGGCCTCGACATCCGGGTGCGGCTCTACGACTGGGACAAGCTGGTCGAGGGCCTCAGCAACGGGAGCATAGACTTCACGGGGGAGCTCACCAAAACCCCCCTGCGGACCAAGCAGTACCACATGACCGAGCCCATCATGGAGCGGACGGTCAAATACTTCAGACTCAGGAGCACGGAGACCCTGGAGGACGTCTCCCGGCGCCGGCTGGTGCGGCTGGGGTTTCTGGAGGGGGTGGAGACGATCTCCATGGCCACGGCCCAGTCCCCGTACCCCTTCGTCCCGCGGCTCTTCGGCGACTACCACGAGGCCTACCAGGCGCTTAGAAACGGGATCATCGACGCCTTCCTCGAGGAGAACGTCGCCGAGGCCTCGTTCGAGATGTACCCGGACGTCGTGGTCTCGGACTTCTTCCCCATCATCTACACGGGCGTGTCGCTGACCACCGCCAACCCGCAGTTGGAGCCGGTCGTCAGAATCGTCCAGAAAGCCCTGGAGGCGGGATTTTCCCGGGAGATCATCGACCTCTACAACCAGGGCGACTCCATGTACCGCAAGTTTAAGTTCAGGCTGACGCTGACGGAGGAGGAAAAGGAGTACATCCGCCTGCGCAGGGAGTCGGGGCGTCCCGTCTTGTTCGGCGCGGAGTACGACAACTACCCCACCAGCTTCTACAACGAGGTGGACAAGGAGTTTCAGGGCATCTCCCTGGACGCCATCGCCGAGATCTCCGCCGTCGTCGGCCTGGAGTTCGCCTCCTACAACAAGGGGCCCACGGAGTGGGCGGACCTGCTGAACATGGTCGACAACAACGAGATCGCCTTCATCACCGAGATCATCCGCTCCGCCGACAGGAAGGGGATGTATCTGTGGCCGAAGAACCATCTCATGGTCGACAACTACGCCCTCATCTCCAAAACTTCGCTGCCCAACAAGAAACTCTCCGAGGTCCTCTTCTCGAGCGTGGCCCTGGTCGAGCGGACCGCCTACGCGGAATTGTTCAAGAAATGGTTCCCCAACCATCAGAACACCAGGTCGTTTTCCAGCAACCCCGAGGCCTTCCAGGCCCTGGAGAACGACGAGGTGGAGCTGATGATGGCCACCAGGAACCTGAACCTCAACATGACCAACTATCTGGAGCAGCCGGGCTTCAAGATCAACCTGCTCTTCGACTACAAGTTCGCCTCCACCTTCGGCTTCAACAAGACCCAGACGGTTCTGTGCTCCATAGTCGACAAGGCCCTCGGGGTCATCGACGCCGAGGCCATCGCCGACGCCTGGACGCGCCGGACCTTCGACTACCGGGCCAAGCTGGCCAGGGGGCGGGTGCCCTGGCTGGTGGGCATCTCGGTCCTCCTGATGGCTCTGCTGGGCCTCTCGGTGGCCCTTTTGCGGCGCCGGGTCGGCGACTCCAGGAAGCTCGAGGCGCTGGTCAAGGACCGCACCCGCGAGCTGGAGACCCAGACCGAGGCTGCCCATGTGGCCTCCAAGGCCAAGGGGGAGTTTCTGGCCCGCATGAGCCACGAGATCCGCACCCCCATGAACGCCATCATCGGCATGGCCGAGCTGGCGTTGCGGGAGGACCTCTCCGAGGACACCGCGGAGATGGTCGGCAACATCCGCCAGGCCGGGAACGCGCTTCTGGCCATCATCAACGACATTTTAGACTTCTCGAAAATCGAGTCCGGCAAATTGGAGATCGTCGAGACCGAGTACCAGCTGGGCTCCCTGGTCCACGACGTGGTCAACGTCATCACCACGAGGCTGACCGACTCCGCCCTCGACTTTCTGGTGGAGGTGGACAACGCGCTCCCCAGCGCCATGGTCGGCGACGAGATCCGCATCCGGCAGATTCTCATAAATTTGCTCTCCAACGCCTGCAAGTACACCAAGGAGGGCTACGTGCGCCTGACGGTGGAGGGCCGGCGCTCCGGGGACGACGTCGACCTGTCCTTCAGGGTCGCCGACAGCGGCCGGGGCATCAAGCCGGAGGACATGCGCAAGCTCTTCGGCAACTTCACCCAGTTCGACCAGGAGGCCAGCCGCGGCATCGAGGGCTCCGGCCTGGGCCTGGCCATCACCAAGAACCTGGCCCAACTGATGGGCGGCTCGGTGGAGGCGGAGAGCGTCTACGGGGAGGGGAGCGTCTTCACGGCCTTCATCAGGCAGAAGCACTCGCCGTCCCCCGAGCTGGCCAGCCTCAAGAGCCCGTCCAAAACCAACGTCCTGGTGGTGGAGCGCAGGTCCATGCTGGCCAAAAGCCTCGGCTGGACTTTGAACCGCCTGGGGGCCGCCAGGACCCAGACCGTGGGCGTGGTCGGGGCGGCTGCGGAGCTGCAGTCGGGGCAGTACAACTTCGTCCTGGCCCACGAGAACCTGGCCGAGTTCCTGACGCCTCTGATCAAGCAGTCCGCCCGCAAGATCAGGCCCATCTACGTGGCCTCCCTGGGCACCAGGCCCAGCCGCATCGAGGGCGCCACGGTCATCCCGGCCCCGGTCTTCTGCCTGCCCCTGGCCAACGCCCTGAACGACGCCCGCACCAGCGTCATCCCCCGCAAGCCCTTCGGCAAGGTCAGCTTCACGGCGCCAAAGGCCCGGGTGCTCATCGTCGACGACATGGAGATCAACCTGAAGGTCGCCAAGGGGCTGATGACGCCCTTCAAGCTCCATGTGGACCTCTGCACCTCCGGCCCCCAGGCCATGGACATGATCAAGACCAACGATTACGACATCGTCTTCATGGACCACATGATGCCCGAGATGGACGGCCTGACCGCCACTTTGGAGATCAGGAAGATGCCCCAGGGCGCCACCGTGCCCATCATCGCCCTGACCGCCAACGCCGTCTCCGGGGTCAGGGAGATGTTCCTGGCCAGCGGCATGAACGACTTCATCTCCAAGCCCATCGAGATGAGCAAGCTGGAGTCCGTCCTGTACCGCTGGATCCCCAAGGACAAGCGCTTCGAGTCCGTCGAGACCGCCGCGGCCGGCGACGCGCCCCCCTCGCCGCCCTCGCCCCCCCCGCCCGCGTCCCCCCCGCCCGCCTGACGGGCTTTGCGCGTCCTCGGCGCCCGGTTTCGACGCCGGCCCCCGCCCGCGGCCTCCTTCTCCAAAGCGTCGTCGTCGCCCCGGGCGGCGGCCTGTCCCCGTCCCCGCGGCCCTTTCTTCCATGGCCCGGGCTGACTCGGCGGGCGGAGAATTTTCCGTTTGCTGGAAGGATTAGAATGTGTCATGATTGACTCTGGCAACTGTTTTAATAGACTTTGGGCTATAATATAGGGGGGCACCAAACTTTCGGAGCGCCCGGAGCGCCCAAAGCCGCCAAGCCGGGCCCCCGGCCCGGAGGCTTCGGCCGGACCCGGGCCGGGGGCGGGCGCCGGAGGCTTCAGCCATGCCCCGGCAGGGAGCGGGCGCCCGGAAGCTCCGAGGCGGCTCCTTGAAACCAGTCGACGGGCGACGCCGGTCCGGCCCTTAAAGCCATCCCTCCGAAAGATCCGATCCGGGCAAAGGGGCCGGCTTCGGAAGGCGCCGCATCCTTGCCCTTGAAGGCGTCCGACACTATGTTTATTCGAGACAAAGTTTCTAAGAATAAGGCTGGGACGGTGGTCCAAAGAATTATTCCATTGTGGATAACGTTGTCATAAACGGCAAGAAGCGACAAATTATGCTTTATACTCTTGGCGGCGGTTTTGCTTTGGAAAAATCTCTTTGGAAACCAATCTCTTTGGAAACCATTGACAGATCGGATTGAATCAATCATAGAAACGGTTCATAATGTTGGCCGCCACCCCCCCCTTGCCTCGACAGATGAGACGCTTAATTCCGCGTTTCATGGAAAATAAAAATGTTTTATTTAAGGCTCCTGACGAGATCGAGGTGTTGGCTCAAAAATTGACGCCTGAGATCATCAAGAATCACGCTGAATAATATCAGCAGGCTGCAAATGACGCAGAACCATTGATAGGCGGCGGAATATCCAGACAGATGGGGGTCGCGTATATCGCGCTCCATGCTATGGAGCAGCTTCGGTTTCAAAATATATTAGAAGAAATCGGCTTTGATGAAATAAGAGCCAAAATTGCCATGGCCCTTATTGTCGCCAGAATGGAGCACCCCGCAAGTGAAGCCGAAACATTTAGATGGCTTGTCAACAATAGCGCGACAGGAGAGTTGTTGGGGCTTGATTTTTCCAAATCAGGTTAATTTGGGCTAATATTACCGGCAACTGAAAAGGAAACAGGCCGCGAAATGGCCGGACGCAAGACAGGCGGCGACCGGCCCTGATGTTTTAAACAGCTTCGGCAATATATTACGGAAATATAAACCTCTGACAGTTATATCGCAACGGCGCGCGGCAAAAAACCACAAAGGTCGGACCAGGAGCCGGGTCAAGTTTTTGACGGGACGCGGCGCGAAATGAGGATAGCGGGGACGCGCCGGCATTGGAAGACGAGACGCCGGACGGGGCTCCCCGAAACCACCGGTCCGAAAAAAGCGCTCATGAAAAACAGAGGCAATCAGGATAATGTCGGACATCCCCGCGGCGACACCTAAATATATTCCTCAGGCTTGATGCCTTTCTCCTTGTCGGCAAGATATCGCACCCTCAACCTCTTGACTCTTTCCAATAGTAAAAAAGTGCTTGCATAAACGATATCGTCATCAGAATCGCCGCGGGCAATCATTCTTTTTGCGGTTCGAACCATTTCGTCGTCTATGTTAGCCGCTCTGAAATCCTCGAGATTAAAATCGGTGATGGTCATGTCGCCATCCTCAAGACGATGCTCGAAAACCTAATCTTCCCATAAATTTCCCTCTTATCTGCCCTTATCACACCTTCAGACAGAAGATTAGATAATTTTTTGATTCGTTATAAATTACATCATCACACGCCGCGTCAAGTAAAAACTGCCGCTCCGCCGCCCTTTTATCCCGGCCCTGCCTCCCCCGGCCGGGCAAACCAAGCCGCCTTCAGGTCCCGCCTCCGGCCGGAGCCGGAGCCGCAGGGAAAAAGCCGGGAAACCGACCCGTGAACAACGATCGGAATAATTTATGACATAAAAAAAGGTTTCAAAAAACGGTCCGGCGTCGCAGGCGGATGATGATGGTGATGGCGATGGTGGTGAAGATTGCCGCCGCAAAGGGACCGAGGCGGGCGGATTGGACCGGGACTGCTCAAAATTGGCGAACATTCGAGGCAGGCGGTCAAAGCCTCGGACCTGACGCCTAATATTGCCGGCGACTGAAAAGGAAACAGGCCGCAAAATGGCCGGACGCAAGACAGACGGGGATCGGCCCGGATGTTTTAGATAACTCAGGCAAATATATTACGATGGCTAATTATAGACTTTAACTGCCTTGAAGCCAGTCTTATCCAGTAAAAACGCAACAGCCTGAAGAAATCTTCAAAACCTCTCTTCAAAGCCATGAGCAGCAAAAATAGATAAAATGGCTCCAAAAACGAGACGACACGCCAACGTCTCCGAAAAACCCCGGACCGAAAGAGACGCCTATAAAAACGCCATCTGTCGGCTCGATGCCGAGCTTCCCCACAGCGACGCCAAAATAGAAACCGCAGGGAAAAATGCTAGCTTGTCCTAATTAGAGGAATTGTTTTTCACCAATTTCTCTACCTCAGCCAACGTCATCTCTAAAATATCGGCAACGTCTTTAGGAGTCTCGCCTTTTTTGAGCAACCGAAGGGCATATTTAGTAGTGACTTCTTCCCTACCCTCTTCCCTACCCTCTTCCCTACCCTCTTCCCTGCCCTCTTCCCTGCCCTTTTTCATGCCCTTGTTGAAGCCGACTTCTTCGCGGACTTCCAGAGCGTCTTCCATGTTAAACTCTGCTGTCAGCATATTCTCCACCTCTCTAGAATGAAAGCTAAGAAATTCAGACAAAATCCCTTCACTAATACATTCATCCATCGCTTCCTTGATTGCGTCAGCCAGAACTTTATTTTCTATTTCTCTCTTGTGTCGTATTTTTGCTATAAGCGTGGAATAGCCAAACAATTCTGGTGATTTCTTAAGCAGCTCGTCATTTTTGCCAAGGTTGATGTTGTACACTTTAACATTAAGCTCCAGCAAACCGAGCGGCAATGATTCTGGCAACTCCAACTTGCTCTGCCGAAAAGCGTCAGACAATTTAAGTGTCACTTCTTCCGGATAGTCGTCCGCGCCGTTATAGAAAACTAAAAAATCCAGACAAGGAAGACTATGCAGCTCGGGCTGATATCTAACCTTCTTAGGAAAAAGTCTTTTAAAAATTTCGGCGACATACATAAGCAGACGCAGCGGCATATTATCGTTAATGGTGGATTGGTGTTCTATTAACACCAACAAATATGTGCCAACCATAAGGGCAATATCGTTATATGATCCAGTGAACACGACATTCTCAAGCGTCACAAGTTCGAGAATCCCTTCGAGACGCTTTTTATATACCGCACTAAGAAGATTTCTCAGCGGCTTGGGCCCCTCAGTAAACAATTTCACAAACAAGTTGTCTTTATAAGTACGTTTGCCTTTGTCATCGGCCGGCAGCTTGCCGCCAAGCATGCCGTCGTCTATAGTGTGGGCTCTAGAGCAAGCTATTCTGAGAGCTCTCGGAGAAGCTGTAGTGCAAGTTCTTCTTCTGTCCCGGACTCTTATCATACCCAAAACAGCCCTTCTGATCTCTGCTAGAGACAGTTTAATCATATATCATAGACACCATCCATGTCAAGGATAATGTCCCGCCTCGGGTGTAGATGTTAAAAAGTCACCTATTTTTCTAAAATTTAAGCAGCCCTCAGAACTTGCCCGGTACAGGCTGAATACAGGATAAATCTTCATCAAAATTAAAGTGATTACAGATAGTCTTCACTACTTCTGATTCCCATAAACAACTTCTATATTTTGAAGTCAACGTGACTATGTTTTGTGC
>JAISET010000150.1 GCA_031264015.1 Deltaproteobacteria bacterium
CCAAAAAAATGAGGCGGGGAGAAAAACGCTCGCCGCCTCATCATCATCATATCGAGCGGCGCCGGGTGAGGAACAGGGGCGCCCGCCAAACACGCGCGTACGGCCTAGCTCAGGGCGGCCTCGCGCAGCCTGTGGGCCTGGTCGACGGACTCCCAGGTGAACTCGGGCTCGGTCCGGCCGAAGTGGCCGTAGCTGGCCGTCTTCTGGTAGATGGGCCTCTTGAGGTTCAAATGCTCGATCATGGCGGCGGGCTTGAAGGAGAAGACCTGCCTCAGGGCCTTGGCGATCTTATCCTCGGGGATCTTGCCGGTGCCGAAAGTCTGGACCATCAGGGAGACGGGCTCGGCCACGCCGATGGAGTAGGCCAGCTGGACCTCGCAGCTGTTGGCGAGACCGGCGGCGACAACGTTCTTGGCGGCGTAGCGGGCCATGTAGCAGGCGCTGCGGTCGACCTTGGAAGGGTCCTTGCCCGAGAAGCAGCCGCCGCCGTGACGGCCCCAGCCGCCGTAGGTGTCGACGATGATCTTGCGGCCGGTCAGCCCGCAGTCGCCCATGGGCCCGCCGATGACGAAGCGGCCGGTCGTGTTGATATGGATCTTGGTGTCGGCGTCTAGCAGCTCGGCCGGGATGCTCTTCTTGATGACCTCCTCGATCAGGGCCTCCCTGAGCTTGTCCGAGGAGATCTCCGGGGAGTGCTGGGCGGCCAGGACCACCGCCTCGATTCTGGCGGGCTTGTGATCCCTGTACTCCACCGAGACCTGGGACTTGCCGTCCGGCCGCAGGAAGTTCAGGACCCCGTTGTGCCTGATCTGGGACAGGCGGTGGGTCAGCTTGTGTGCCAGGTAGATGGGCAGGGGCATGAAGACTTCGGTCTCGTCGGTGGCGTACCCGAACATCAGGCCCTGGTCGCCGGCGCCCTGCTCGCGGGTGGCGGAGGTGTCCACGCCCATGGCGATGTCTATGGACTGCTTGCCGATGGCGTTGATGACGGAGCAGGTCTGCCAGTCGAAGCCCATGTCGGAGTTGTTGTAACCGATCTGCTTGATGGTCTGCCTGACCACTTCGCTGAGGTCCACCCAGCTCTCGGTGGTTATCTCGCCGGCTATCAGGGCCAGCCCAGTGGTGACCAGGGTCTCGCAGGCCACCCTGGCGTTGGGGTCGTTGGTCAAAATGGCATCAAGAATGCCGTCGGAGATCTGGTCGGCCACCTTGTCCGGATGGCCCTCGGTCACCGACTCGGACGAAAACAAAAAATTACCGTTGCTCATAGGTTTTTCCCAAACTAACGTCGACTCCGGTCGAGGCAGAAATATGGGACGGACGTAGGCCCGGCCCGTTAAAAAACTTATTTTCGCCGGACGCCGCCCCGGGGCGGACGCCCGTTGGAAGGCCCGGTGGAAGACCCGGTGGAGCGGCCGCCAGTCAAGCCGGAAAACAGGGGTTTTCCCGGCCGGGCGGTCCGGACGCGCGCCCTGGCCGACGCGGGCCGGTCAAGACCGGGGACCGGGCCGCCGGACGCGGCCCGACGTCCTTTTCTATCTTAACAGAAAGAACCTTCCCGGGGCAAAACCGGCTTGTCCCGAAGCTCCTGCATCTCATGACGGGGCTGTCTGGAAAAGGCGGCCGGAGGCCCGGAAATATCCGGGGGAGGACAGGGATGATTCTACTGATTTGGATTATATTAGTCAAGAAAAGTTCTTTTTGACGAAAGGACAATTTTTTAGGTGTTCTTTTACTGGCCTCACCCCACTACATGCCTTCGGACAACTACGGGCGGCCTTTGTCGCCAGTCCGCAAGCGCGAGTCCGACGGCGGGGGCGGGACAACTCCTCCCGAGCCGGCGCGGACAAGCCCGACCCTGTTTGACGCATGCAAGCCGGACCCGGCTTGACGCATACAAATCCGGCCGGGAGCGGCGCTGGCAAGCCCGACCGGGAGCGGCGTTGGCCCGACCAGAAAAAAAACGCCGTAACTATGGACAATGACTAAGAACTCTATGAGAAACGCGACTGTTCCGGGCCGGACCGCGGGCCAGGCGGAAGTCCCGGCCGGCGCGGTTGATTAGGCGCGGGGCGGATCCCCAAACCCCGGCGGATTTTTCTTCGGCCGCGGTTCCCGACCGATTTTTTTCCCATGACGTTTTAGAAAGACAGATCCGCCTCGACTGACGGGGACACTTTTTTCAGTGGACAATAATTGCCATCCAGTTGTAGAAAGTGTTATGTTTTGTTTATTCAAGCGCCCTCCCCGCTCTCCCTCGCCAAAATTTTCCCCCGCCGGCCGTCCCCGGAAATCTGGCTCGCTTTTCCGCCGCCTCCTCGGGCGCCAAAAATGAAGCCTGGCCGGCCGGCGCGTCCTGATTGCGGACAAGACTTTTCAGACTTGAGGAAAAAACTATATTTTATTGGACAAACTCTGTCGTTAAGTTGGAGAATAAACAATATTTCGCTTATCTCGGCGCCGCCGCTGCCGTCGTTCGCCTTGATTTTTCACCTGATACCAAGCGGACTATCGGAGCCGCCGCCCAGTCTTCCACCCGCCGCCGCTCGCGCCGCGCGAGGGGAGGACCGGCGGTTTCGTCGAACCGGCGCGCGACCAGCGTGACTCCCGGACGTCGGTTTTTAAACAAGGGAGCCCGGGAAATCCGAGGCCTGACGAAGAGTCAAAGGGGCTTGGAAAAACTGAGGCCCCGACGGGGAGGCAAGGGGACAAGAGGAAACTGAGGCCCGCCGACGAGACAAGGAGGGAGGCGTGAAACGAGGGCCGCGACCGGGAGGCAAGAGGGACAAGAGCGAACGTCTCCAGAGGACCGGCGCGGGCATGGCGACCAGGGCGGTGACACACAAGCTCCATGCCGGGCGGCGACATATCGGCCTGGGAACAAGGCGTCGGACAAGAGCGAAGGACGCCCGCGGACGGCCCTGCAAAAACCTCCCGCCCCCGTCCGACTCCGACTGCAACTATATATATATAGGCGCGCCCAGCAGGGCGGGCGTTAAAGCGGCGCGTCAAATTATCCTCCGGCCGGCTCCGACACCCACTCCGACTGCAACTATATATATAGGCGCCCCCTCCGCGCGCTTGCGGCGGCGATCGGGCAAAATGTCACGGGCCGGCTCCGACACCCGCTCCGGCTGCAGCCATATGCAAGCCGCCTCCATAGGAAGGCGACGCTCCCGAAGTTCCTCCTCCGCGGTCCGACCTCTTGTAAAATGAAACCGGATCGTCGGACAGACGAAAAACCATCGGCTGCTGCCGACGCTAAAGAAGTCGACCCCTCCCCGTCTGCGGCCCGCGCCTGCCTCCGCCTTTCGCCTTCACCCTCGCGCCCTCCTCCCCGCAATCTCCGAACCTGGCCTGCCTCCCGGCAATAGCTGATCCAGGCATGCCACCGGCGACGTCTGCAGTCCGGACAACCGCCCCGTCGGCTCCCAAATTCCGACCCGGCCTCTTTTCAAAGCCGCGGTGGCGACCGACAGGAAACGGGCGGCGCGGGGCCGTTTTTTAGCTTGGAGACGCCCGCGTCGCGAGCCTCAAAAAAGTCGCCGCCGGTTGTCGCGTAGGGTTAAACTTTCCTCCGAGACGGGCCTCGTCGACTGCTGGGACTACGAAATGTAACTTTTTTACTCGCCGTCGCACCCTTGGCTGGGTGTCGGGGAGCGACTGTCACCAGAGATTCACAACTGATTCACGGCCTGCAATGTTGCGGCGACGATATTTTATAGCCACTATATACAACCGTAACTATAGCCGGAGAGGGGCCGAATCCGTCAGGCGGTTGCCATTAAACCATATGGCGCACAGCCAAACGCCTAACAAGGCCGGGCGCGGGCCTTGTCCCCGAAAAATCCCGTCCCATATCTTGTGCCCAAATTCACCAAAAAATATACCCTCTCATCCCCCGACCGGACTTGCCGTCGGACGGAGGGGCGAGATCTTTTACTCCAATTTTACCAGCCCCGGCCTGTTCCGGGCTCCCGCAAGAAACCTTGTTAAGCCTGACCAGGACTGCCTAAAAACCGTTGACCAGAGCTTAAAAGAGCCAAATGTATGTCATGGGAAACTCACGGCCCGCTTGCGAAACATGTCATTGACCATAAATCTACGTACTATTTACGGTGATCTGAAACGGCTTTTCAGGCCGTTTTTTTCATGCTCAAAAAAAATTTTTTTTGCTTAACTGGAGGCTTCTCCGACCGAACGTCAAAGGGGGCAAAGAAAAGACAAAATTCACAAAATCCCTTGTCGCACAAGGACTTTCATTTTCCTTGGAGGGGGTCCGGGGGCTGAAATCCCCCGATAAGGAGCCAATTTTTTTGCTATTATTAGCAAAAAAACTATTGACAAGCTTTTTCATTTCAACTAACATCACTAACCATAAAAGTCTTAATTTTTGCCGTGTCGTCTATGGCTAAATTCTAAAGGCTGAATCCGAAGTGCTGACTGTTTTTTTCAAATTAGAACCGGGTCAATTTTTCGAGGCAGGGCGGCGTGTCCGGCTCGAAGCCGCGGGCGGGGCGGCCGCCGCTTCAGCGGCCTGCCGGCGTCGTCTCTTCCGACGGATAGGAGCGGCCGGCCGGCCGGCGGACAAATTCAGTTCTGACAAAGGCGGCGACGGCGCCATTTGAGGGCGGCGTTCCCGCTTTTTTTATAGACCCCAGACCGTCCGTCCTTAGAGAATGGACGGCCCCGGACGTCCGGGCCCGACAAGTCGAACGGTTTTTTTAAACTTTTTTGACTTTTGATTGGAGCTCAAGCTTCTCCAAGCGACAACGCGCGGCGCGATGCTGAAAACTTTTTTGCCCCCTGGGCTAAATTTTTAGTCCAGCTTTTTTCCAGTTCGCTGATTGATGTTTTCAAAAACGGCGATTTTCACTGCGACCGCCCCGTTCGGGAGCGGGAACACAACCACAATTTTTTTAGGAGTCCATCATGAAGAAGACCGAATTGATTGCCCGTTTGGCCGAGGAGACCGGCCTGAGCCAGGTCGCCACCAAGTCCGTGGTCGAGCACCTGGTGCAGACCATCCTGAAGACCGTCAAGAAGGAGAAGCGCTTCGCTCTCTCCGGCCTCGGCGTCTTCCACCTGGTCAAGCGGGCCAAGAGGACCTGCCGGAACCCCCAGACCGGCGAGCCCATCAAGGTCAAGTCCCACAACGCCCTGACCTTCAAGCCCTCCAAGTCCGTCAAGATCTCCTTCGCCTAACAAGCGGAGCCGGCCGGGCGACTGATCCCGGCCCTGAGAATTCAACCGGCCCCCGCGGCGAGCCAACACCTCGCCGCGGGGGCTCGTCATTTTGGCGGGCGCGAGTAGTCGCGGCCACAAGAACGCCAACTTGTTATAAAAGTATTTTTTCAGGCGGACGCGCCGGACGGCGCCCCTCCCACAAAGAACTTTCGCCGCCGAACGAGGCACCTCCCACAAAAAACTTTCGCCGCCGGACGGCGCCCCTCCCACAAAAAACTTTCGCCGCCAACAAGGCGACCAGAGGCGCGCGGCGCAAATAAAATTTCCCGCCCCCCCCCAGCGACTCGACACTCCCTCCGCGGACGCGAGATGATCGTGCCCCGTCCTTTTCTATGTCTGTCCATATCCATCATTTAGAATTTAATTTTTTTGATATTGAAAATAATTTTGCCTTTAATAGATCATCAAGTTTAAATAAAGCATATTACTATTTCCTTTAATAAATTAAATTTGTAATTTCCATTAATTTAGTGTATAAAATTATTGACCGAAAATAAATCGTCTGTCCAGGCGGTCTTGGCGGACCTCCCTCAGGCAGGATCGGTCAGGCATCGCCGAAACTTTACAAATATTTTACCTCGCCGCCTGCGCCCGACGAGCGCCTCGGAGCCTCCCGCCAGCCTCCCCGAGCCGCCTCCTGGGCCGCCGGACGAGTCCGCCTCACCTCCCGAGCCGCTCCCGGAGCCGTCCGGGGCCGATTCAATTAATTTTGACAATCCGGGCCAGGTTTCGGAGAAACAGACAAGTCCGGGCAAAAACTACCATTTTTCCCGTCAGGCTCGTCCGCCGCCGGACAAACACCGCCCCGCCGGACGAAGGAAAGGCCGGCCTCCCCCGCCCCGGGACCTGACGAGGCGGCCGGCCTCCAGGCTGGGAGCGGCCTCGGAACGGGCTCCCGGGGATTCGGGGGGACTGTAAAAAAAAACTTGCCAAATTTGTGTCGCGGTCATATAATTAAACAAGGTCATATAGATGAATATCTGAAAAAGATCGCTTCGTTCATTTTTTACTTAGGGGCCGGCCGGGCTTAAGAAAAAACCTTGCCCCGCCCCATCAATCAGGAGAGCCAAATGTCTATTCGCGACGTCTATCAAGCAGTCATTGATTTCGATGAAGATGCCATGCCGGATCTGATCAACAAGGAGATCGCAGCCGGCACCGACATCAATAAACTTCTCCAGGAGGGCCTGATCGCCCCCATGGACTACGTGGGGACGCAGTTCTCCCTGGGCGAGCTCTTCGTGCCCGAAATGCTCATGGCCGCCCAGACCATGAAGCGGGGCCTGGAGATCCTCAAGCCCAAGCTTGGCGCCGCCGGCGGCACCACGGCC
Organism: Deltaproteobacteria bacterium; assembly: GCA_031264015.1. Lineage (GTDB taxonomy): Bacteria > Desulfobacterota > Desulfarculia > Adiutricales > Adiutricaceae > JAIRNQ01. Next base: position 6,579 of record JAISET010000150.1, read on the forward strand.
GGCAAGATCGTCATCGGCACCGTCAAGGGCGACCTGCACGACATCGGCAAGAACCTGGTCGGCATGATGCTCGAGGGCGGCGGCTTCGAGATCATCGACCTGGGCGTCGACGTCGAGCCGATGGCCTTCGTCACGGCGGCCAAGGAGAACAACGCCGCCATCGTCGGGCTGAGCGCCCTTCTGACCACGACCATGCCGGCCATGGAGGAGACCGTCAACGCCCTGAAGGAAGCCGGCCTGACCGTCAAGACCATGGTGGGCGGAGCCCCCGTCACCAAGGCCTTCGCGGACAAGATCGGCGCCACCGGCTACTCCGAGGACGCCCCCGGCGCCGTCGAGCTGGCCAGAAAGCTCTGTCACTGAAAAGACGCGGCGGGCTCAGGGAGCCCGCCTGGCTTTTCCGACTTTGGGCGACGCTTTCCGAGACTGACAGTTAGGCGGGTGGATGTTTTTTTATCCGCCTAACTGCTCTCAAAGCCTCCCGCGCCGCCTCCTTTTTTTCCGTCTCCGTTTTTTCTCGGTTTTTCTTGTCCTGTTTTTTTCTCTTTTTTTCTTGCTCCTATTTCCCAATTCCCGTTTTTTCCTATTAATCGTCAATCATGGGCGGACCCGCGGGGCTGTTCCTCGCCCGGCGGCGAGACGCCAGGTTGTTTGGAGATAAAATGATTATTGTCGGAGAACTTATCAACGCCAGCCGCAAGGCCGTGGGCGCCGCCATCGACCAGGGCGACGCCGAATACATAAAAACCGTGGCCCGGGACGAGGACAAGGCCGGGGCCCACTACATAGACGTCAACGCCGGCATCTTCGTGGGCAAGGAAGCCGACTACCTCAAATGGCTGACCACCACCGTCCAGGAGGTCACCGACAAGCCCTGCGCCATCGACAGCCCCGACCCGACGGCCATCGAGGCGGCCCTGACCGTGCACAAGGGCACCCCGATGATCAACTCCATCTCCATGGAGAAGACCCGCTGGGAGGCCCTGCTGCCCGTGGTGGCCGGGACCGACTTCAAGGTGGTCGCCCTCTGCATGAGCGACGCCGGCATGCCCACCACCTGCGCCGACCGCCTGGCCATCGCCGACAAGCTGGTCGAGGGCCTGACGGCCAAGGGCGTGGACATCGGCAACATCTATATCGACCCCCTGGTCCAGCCCCTGGGCACCAACCACACCTTCGGGCTCGAGTTCATCAACACCGTCGCCGCCATCAAGACGCGCTACCCCGGCATCCACTTCATGTGCGGCCTCTCCAACATCAGCTACGGCCTGCCCGAGCGCAAGTTCGTCAACCGCATTTTCATGGCCCAGGCCATCTACGCGGGCCTGGACGGGGCCATCATGAACCCCCTGGACAAGCCCATGATGGGCACCATAGCCGCCGCTGAGGCCCTGGCCGGCCGCGACAAAATGTGCGTCAAATACCTCAAGGCCTTCAGGTCCGGGCTGGTCGTCTCCTAAGAGCGGCCCCCGCCGTGTTTTTGGAGCGCCGCCTGGAGCGTCGACTTTTCGTTTCTTGCCGGCCTCGAACAAAAAGCCCCCGGATCACTCGCCGGGGGCTTTTTACTTCCATAAGTCCGTGTTTTTCCAAGCCGAAAATTTTCAAGCCAAAATTTTTCAAGCCAAAATTTTTCCAGCCAAGATTTGGCCGGCGGCGGGCGGGGGCAAGTCCGGTTGTCACAAGCCCGAACTCGGACAAGCCCCTTGTTTTTACAAGCCCGGGCTTCGGCACGCCCGCGTTGTCACAAGCCGGAACTTTCCGCCCCGGACCCCGCCGCCGCGCCTCGCCGGCGGCCGTAATTATTCGCCGGTCGTCAGCCCGGTCCGAAGCGGCCCGGGGATGGGCCCGTGCAGCTGCCGGGCCATGAACTCCAGGTCCTCCGCCTCCGGGAGCGGGGTGACGACGACGGTCTTGTCGAACCTGATCACCCTGGGGTCGGCGGGGTCGTAGACGGGCCAGTCGAGCTTGCCGGGAGGGTTCCCGTTGTTGGGGTCGCCGGTCTTGATGAAGCTCACCCAGCGGGCGCGCATCTCCTCGCCCAAAACCCTCTGCTCCAGCCTGGTCTTGACGGGCTGGTTGCCGAAAACATACTCGAGCTCGGAGGTGTGGTAGGCCCCGAGACCCGCCCGCCTGCCGAAATCGGAGACGTAGTCGAAGCGGTACATCCAGACTTTGCCCCAGCGGGAGTAGACGTCGGCGAAGCGCTTGGAGGCCGAGGTGAAGAGCCCGAAGGCCGCGGCCTCCCTGGCCCTCTGGACGAGGGTGTGGTTTTGGTCGACCGGGAACCGTTTGTTGAAGGCCTCGGCGGCGGGGAGGCCCAGGACCGACAAAATGCCCGTCTTGTAAACCTCGGGCGGCGAGCCGTCGTCAAAGACGAAGATCGAGCCCTCGTCGGCGTTGAAACCGACCAGGACGTTCACCCTGCTGCCCGGGGCGGTGGCCAGGGCGCGCTGGTTGTCCTCGGGCAGGACGACGCCGTCGGAGACCGGGACGGGGCCCAGGACGTTGACCCGGCGCATGTCCATGTTGAAACTGGAGACCAGGGCCAGCTCGTCGGCCTCCAGGCGCCTCAGGTTGGCCAGGCCCTCGGGGGTGTCGCCGCCCCCGACCACCGAGCCCGTCAGGGCCCCGGCGCGCTGGGCCTGGTCCAGGCGGCCCCTGGCCCCGGCTGCCTGCCTGTACGAGAATATCGTCCCGCTCTCCATGACGGCGCCCCGGAACAAATCCGCGGCCCTGGGGCTGGCGATCAGAAAGGAGACGCTGATGGAGCCGGCCGACTCGCCGCCGACAGTCACTTTTTTAGGGTCCCCGCCGAAAGAGGAGATGTTGTCGCGCACCCACTCGAGGGCGGCTATCTGGTCGAGTATGCCCCAGTTGCCGGTGGTCCCGGACTCTTTGAAGGTCTCCCGGCTGGCTAAGAAACCGAAGGCTCCCAGGCGGTAGTTGACGGTCACCAGGATAATGCCCTCGGAGGCCAGGGCCGCGCCGTCGAAGACGGGCTGGCTGCCGGCGCCCACCCCGAAGCCGCCCCCGTGGATGAAGAAATAAACGGGCAGGTCGTCGCCGGGCCTGGCCCCCTTGGGCGTCCAGACGTTCAGGCTCAGGCAGTCCTCGCCCTGGCCCGGCGTGTCCGGCCCCAGATCCACCAGGGGGGACCTCTCCTGCGGGCAGGCGTTCCCGAAATTAAAGGCCTCCAGCGGCCCGTCCCAAGGCCCGACGGGGACGGGCGGCTTGAATCTTTGCCCCCCCGCGGTCGAGAGGGCGTAGGGTATGCCCTTGAAGGAGCTCGTTTTCGCCCCCTCGAGCCCGACCACCGCCCCCAGGGGCGTCGCGACGGTCACCCGGGGCGCGGCCTTGGCCCCGGCCAGGGCGTCGCGGGTCATGGCGGGGAAACCGAGGAAAAAAGCCAGGACGACTGTCAGCAAAACGGACGCCGGGGTGCTCATTTGCGGGCCTCCTAATGTTCGGCCGGGCGGGAAACGGCGCCCCGCCATGGCCTCCGGGCCGGGGACGCCAACGACCCCGGGCCTGATGTTGTTTCCCCGGGGCTAAATGACGCCCCGCGCCTTTTTGTCCTCGATCTCCTGAAAAAGCTGGCGGTAGTTCTCCACCACGGCCCGCCTGCCCTCGACGGGCGGCCCGTGCCCGCAGAGCACCAGGTCGACGTCCATCAGGCCCGAGAGCAGCCGGACGCTGTTGCACATGTCCCGGGGGCTCCCCCCGAACAAGTCTATGGCCCCGATGGTCCCGGGGAAGTAGACGTCGCCGGTCACCAGAAGCCCCCTGTCCGGCCAGTGCAGGCACATGGAGCCGGGGGTGTGCCCGGGGGTCAGAAATAGTTTGAACTGGTTGTCCTGATAAAAAAACGGCCCGGGGAAGCCCTTGATAAACAAACTGGTGTCCGGGACGTCGAAGACGGGCATGTTGCCCTCGACCTTGATATAGACCCCGTCCACGGTGCGGTAGTAGAAGCAGATCCCGCCCATGACGATGAAGTCCAGCTCGGCCAGGGCCATCAGCAGATCCGCCCCGGCCTCCCCCGCCGCCCGGCAGGCCGCCTCGGCGTGGTCGGGGTGGCTGTGGGTGCAGAAGACCAGGCCGATGTCGGCGAGATCGATCCCGTCGGCGGCGATCTCGTCCTTGAGCTCCCCCCAGTGCTTGGAGATCCCGGGGTCGATAAGCATGTGCCGCTTCCCGGCGATCAGCACCGAGTTGCAGTTGATCTCCCCGGAAAAATCCATGCCGGACTTGCTCGGATAAAAATAAACATCGTCTCTGAGGCGCATATTTCCTCCCGCCGGAGTTCGGGGCCGGGGCCGGCCAAAAAAACGGACCCAAAAACGGCCCTCGCTGACGCAGCCCAGCCCAAACAGGCCCGGAAATTAAACCAGGGCGCCCGCCAACCCGCCCGGGCGCCGCGGCGCGCCGGGGGCGGTCAAAATCAGACTCCGGGCGCGAAAGCGGGGCCCGGGCGGACAAAAAAAGCGGACAAAAAAACTATTCGCCGCCGGCCCCCTACCATAGTCGGCCAAATTGTATCATAATCTTAGCCGCCGGGAGGAAAAGCCCAGGCGGGCCGGGGCAAAAAAACGCGCCGCCCGGGGGCGGAAAAGGCCTGCCGTCGACATGCGGCCGCCCTCCGGGGCTCCCGGACTCCCCGCCGGCGGCCGCCCGTAATTGTTGCCAAAACGACCCCGACATGAGATATAATTCCCCAAACTGTCAGCCGAAGACATCTTGGAGCCGCCGGCGGGCCGAGGCGGGCCCCGTTCGCGCCGCCCGGGGCGGAGGGGCGGATTTTTAGTCGGGAAACGTTTTTTAGGCGGGCGCGCGTCTTCTTGTCTCGGGGCGCCGGTTTTTAAACCGGGCGCCGTCTTTTCAACCGACGCCGGTCGGGAGCCGTCAAGCCGCCAGTCTCAGGGAGGCCGCAAGGTGGACGAAATATTGATTGTTCACAAGAACGAGAGGAGGGCCGTCGAACTGGCGGACCTCACGGAGGCCAGGCTCCGGGGCAGCCACGTGGTCCGCAGGACGGTCTCCAACCCGGAGCCCGGCGACCCCGACGGGCCGCCCCCCGACGTCTCCCCCAAGCTGGTCATCTCGCTGGGGGGCGACGGGACGCTTTTGTACGCCGCCAGGACCTGGGGGCTCTCGGGCTGCCCCGTGGTGGGCGTCAACATGGGCCGCCTGGGCTTTCTGGCCGAGATCGAGCCCGAGAGGTTCATGGACGTGCTGGACTCCATCCTGGACGGCCGGGCCGAGATCTCGGAGCGCACGGTCATGGACTTCTGCGTCGTCCGGGAGGGCAGGGAGATCCACCGGGCCACCGTCATCAACGACGCCGTCATCAACAAGGGCGCCCCGGCCAGAATCCTGAACCTGAAATTAAGCGTCGGGGGGACGGAGTTCTGGAACTACCGGGCGGACGGCCTCATCCTGGCCACCCCCACCGGCTCCACGGCCTACAACCTCTCGGCCGGCGGCCCCGTGGTCTACCCGGGCCTCAAGGCCGTCCTGGTCACCCCCATCTGCCCCTTCACCCTGGCCACCAGGTCGCTGATCCTGCCCCTGCACTTCGACGTCGAGGTGATCATCGGCGAGAAGGCCAGCGACGTCCTGCTGACCGCCGACGGCCAGCAGATCGTCAGGCTCCTGCCCCTGGACCGCATCAGGGTCCTGCGCTCCGACTCCGTGGTCAGGCTGGTCAGCAACCCCCAGCGCCACTATCTGGACTCCCTGCGCATCAAGCTGGGCCTCTACTACGAGCAGCCCTCCTGACCGCGCGCCTCCCGGCCGCGCGCCTCCGGACCATGCGCCTCCCGACCGACGGGGAGGAGGACGCGGGGCGGAGACAAAAAAAATCGCCCGAAGGCGAAAAATAGAAGACGCTGGCGGTCATAAAACGGACCGAGGCGGCGGGCGGTACCCGAGCCGGCGTCATGGCGCGGGACGGGCGCTAGGCCCTGATGTTGACGATGGTGCCGAGCATCTCGTCGACGGTGGGGACGACCTTGGCGTTGGCCTGGTAGGCCCGGCTGGTGGCGATCATGTTGACGAACTCGGTGGCCACGTCGGTGTTGCTCGTCTCCAAAAACCCGGGGATGACGCCCGAGGCCTCGGGGACGCCCTGGACCGGCACCAGCGGTCCCAGGGGGGCGTTGGGCTTCTGGGTGGTCACGCCGGCCCCGGAGCGCTCCGGCAGGTCGTAATAGAGGGCCCGGCTGGCCTTGAAGCCGTCGGTCAGCACGTTGGCCAGGTTGTGGGCGATGACCTGGGTGCCGATGCCGAAGGAATGCAGGGCCGTCGAGGACGCGTACATGGCGCCGGAAATGCTCATGGTCCCCGCCTCCCCAAGTCAAGATTCAAGACGAGTCCATTATATACCCGGCCCGAGACCTTTTCAAGCCTGGTTCCGCGCTTCCACATTGCATAACCGACAATAATTATAGCTAAATACTTCTTATTTACCTAAATTATCTTTCTAAAATTACCCCCTCCTTTCCAGACCGCCGCGCGCCTCGCGACTATCTGCGCGTTCGACCCGCCCCCTCCCCGCCGCCGATTCCTCCCCGCGGGCCCGCTCCCCTGTCCGCCCGCCCCGCCCTCCCCGACGCCGCCGCCCGCCCCGCCGTCGCGGATTCCTCCCTCTTTCCCCCGTCCCCCGCGGCCGTCGCGCCGACCCGGCCATATTGCTGTAATATGATGAAAAAAACTTGTGAAAAAACTTCCCAGAGTGTATCATTTGACAACCGGCCGGACGGGGCGCGCCCCCGACCGCCAACCAACCGGGGGACCCGCGGCCAACAGTGCTTATTTTAACGAGAAAAATCGGCGAGATCGTCACCATCGGAGACGACATTCGCATCCAGGTCGTGGACGTCAAGGGACGGGCGGTCCGCCTGGGCATCGAGGCCCCGTCGGAATGGTCCGTCCACCGTCAAGAGGTGTTTTTGCGCATCAAGGAGCAGAATTTAGAGTCCGTGACCACCGCCACCACTGATTTGGAGAACGCCGCCAAGCTGTGGGGCGGCGCGCGGCCGGAGGGCGGCAAATGACCGGGACCAAAGATCATGCCGGGGACGCCCCCAAGGTTTTGAAGTTCGACACCAAGAGGTTCGGGGAGATGGAGTTCCCCGAGGACTCCGTCATCACCGTTCTGGGCGGCATCATCGGATTTCCGACCCTGACCAGGTACGTCCTACTCCAGAGGCCCAACGACGCCCCCTTCTACTGGCTCCAGAGTCTCGACGACCCCACCATGGCCCTGGTTTTAGTCAACCCCGTGCTCTTCAAGGCCGACTACAACCCGACGCTGCCCGAGGGGCTGCACGCGGAGCTGAAGGCCGGGGACGACGGGGTGACCCTGTTCGCCATCGTCACCATACCTCCGGGACGCCCCCAGGACATGACCGCCAACCTTCTGGGCCCCCTGGCCATCAACCCGGACAGCAGGCTGGCCAGGCAGCTGGTTTTGGACGACAGGCACTACTCGCACCGCCAGCCAGTCATCCCGGCCGCTTAAAAAAAAACCAAAAGCCGCCGACGTCGACGACAACGGCCGCGGTTATGACGACGCGGTCATGTCGACAACGGCCGCGGTTATGACGACGCCGTCATGGCGACGACGGCGGTCGCGGCGAGGGCGACAAAAGTCGCGACGACGGGCGCGGCGGAAAAAAGAGTCCCATAAAATTTCCTCAAGACCCCGCCAGTTTCATTAATAATCATCCCGACCATTCCCGGGGGGCCCCGAGCCGATGCAGGACGCCATCGATAAATTCCTGGTCAACCTGGGCTCCGTGCGCGCCCTCTCCCCGCACACCGTCAGGGCCTACGGGGGCGACCTGGCCCTGTGGCGCGTATATTTAACGGAGATCGGCGTCGACTACAAGGCGGCCTCCCGCTCGGAAATCCGCGGCTTCATGGGCAGACTGCGGGACACCAGGGGCAACACCTCCATCCTGCGCGCCCTCTCCTCTTTGAAGACCTTCTACAACCATCTCGTCAAAAATGAAATAGTCGCCGCCAACCCCGTCATAGGAGTCGCCAGGCCCAAGACCCCCATGCACCAGGCCAGGTTCCTGACGGTGGGCGAGGTCAGAACCTTGTTGGACGGCCCCCGCCTGGAGCGCGACGACAACCCCGTCGTTATTGAGACCGACGACGACGCCCGCCAAGCCGACGGCGACGCGGACGCGGACGGCGCCGGCCGGACCGGAAAACCCGCCAAAAACTCCAAGACCTCCGTCCTCGTCAAGGCGGACCCGCTGGAGAGCCGCAACCAGGCCATCCTGGAGCTGGGCTACTCCTCCGGGCTGCGGGTGGGCGAGCTGGTCGGCCTGGACGTCCGGGACCTCGACCTCGACGAGGCCAGGGTCCTGGTCAGGCGCGGCAAGGGCGGCAAGGACCGCCTGGTCCCCGTGGGCGACCCGGCCGTCAGGTCCCTGGGGGAGTGGCTGAAGATCAGGCCCCTCCACGCCGCCAGCTCGGGCCCCGTCCCCAACGAGGCCTTGTTTGTCGGCAGGCGCGGCGCCAGGCTCCACGAGAGGGAGGCCAGAAGAATCCTCGAGAGAAGGCTGGGCGAGGTCGGGCTGGCCCCCAACCAGATCAGCCCCCACGGCCTGCGGCACAGCTTCGCGACCCATCTTTTGGAGGCCGGTGCCGACCTGCGCTCCATCCAGGAGATGCTGGGCCACGCCAAACTGGGGACCACCCAGCGCTACACCCACCTGGACCTGGCCTCCCTGCAAAGAGCCTACCGGGCCCACCCCCTGGTCTCCGGACCCGGCACCGCGGCCCCCGGGCCTGGGCAGCCCCCCGCCGACGACGAAAACTCCGAGGCCTCCCGAAGCCCGGGGCCCGCTCCAGGGCGGCCGACAGACCAGGCGGAATAAGACGCGGCGGGCCCTCCCCTCCCCCGGCTCGGGGGCGCGACACCCCCGCGGGCGGGCCGTCAAGCCAGTTGTCAGTTTCCCCCGCCGCGTAGTTTTTGCCGTCGGCGGTCGGGACGAGCCTCCAATTTTCCCCCGTCTGAAATACCGGCGGCACCTCGTCATATCCGCCGACGACCAGAGCCATTTTAAAGACGTCGTTCCCGGCGCTCTTAAGTCCAAGCCCGCGCCCTCCCTGCCCCATCTGTTCCAGCGCCCCTTGGGCGGCCGTCCTCGTCAGTTCCCCTCGCTCGTTTTTACTGGAAACCACTTTTGTGATCCCGCCCGTTTCCTCATGGCATAACGGGGAGAGACACCTCGGCGCCATGAGATGGCCGGTTCCGTCTTCCGAGCGCGGACGGGCGTCAATGAGCCAGCCGCCATCCAAGGCGCCGTGAAAGTCTTCCAAAATGTCGGGAGCTTCGCCCGCCTCGTCGGAGTCGTCCGGGCGCGCGGACACGGGCCCGTCATAATCATCTGTCAAAATAGACGACCTCGCATCATATTTTGACTCCGGGCCGCCGATCAGGGATCTGAAAGCGAGCCTCGGGGGCGTCGGCCGCGATTACGATTTCGTTCGCGTCGGCGACGTCTTGGACCAGGCTAATTAGTTTTCCTCCAAACTGTCCCGACCGACGTCAGGAAAATTAAGTTTGGAGACATGACCGGGCGCGATTTCTCCCAGTCATAATCGGCTTCATAAATTCGGCAGCCCTCAAAAAGTTCCTTTCTCCCGCGCAGGATGCGCTCCAGGATGCCCGCCGGCAAGGTTTTACCAAAACAACGGGGCCTGGCGGGGAAGCAAGGTCCCCTCACCTTTAAAAGATCATGGAGGAGCCTGGTCTTGTCGAAATAATACAAGTTGTCATCGCCAAAGAGGGCAAAATTATCAACCGCCAAGGGTATGTTTTTCACAATAACTTCTCGCCTCCACAAAAAAATATCAGGCGCCGCCAGAAAAAAAACTGGTGTCCGCAAGATGATCTTCCAAATAATATAACTGAGTAAATATTTATTTCAACTTTTTGAAGAAATATTGAAGAATGGGGAGTCTTAGCTGGCAGCAACATTATAGCGCTAAAACTAGCAAAGACAATCTCTTGGATGCTTAAGCAGCTTTATTCAATATTAAGGTATTAAAGTAAATATATTAATGCCATTATATAATGTAGACAAAATATTTATTTAATATTATTATTATCTATTTTTCTTACTTCAGCATCATCAAAACTTATTTTATAACAATATTTATTAAACTTACTTCATTATTAACAAATAAATTACTTTTTTCATTAATTACAATTTGATTATTTTTATTAAGTTTATAATGTACTGAATTGCATAAATTACGCATAAAAAAAGCTATAATTTATAATTTATTTTTTTTAAATACTGAAAAATAAATACGATTTCATTAATATCTATAATTAATTATCATAAATTTATGTTTTAATATTTATTTAAACAATTGATTACCCAATATTATTTATATATATTATAATAAATAATATTATAAGTAAATAACCTTTATCTGCACTTCAAGGCAATCTATAATCGATTAATATTATGATAATAGCATGATTCACATTTTTAGCATACGAATAAATAGTATTTACAATTTTTTTACTTGAATATTTGATTTCAAGAAATAATTATTAACTGATAATGACAATAAAAACAATTTTAATATTTATTTAATTGGTTATAAAATCTAAAAGCATGCATTATACAATATTTAAGCATTGATAAGTAATTATTATTTTTAGCATTACTTAATAAGATAATATATTGATTACACATAATAAATGAATTTTTAACCTTTAAATAATTTATAAATAATTTTCTATATCTAAAAGAAACTTCATCTATATTTTATATTTCTATTCAAATATGATATTTAAATAATTCATGCTAAATATCTTATTAGAGGGTATAAGTAAACCTTAGCGAACTCAAAAAAAGACTATTTCATCTAATAGTAATTCAATATCATTTAATTCAATAGCGTTAGCATATTTGACTATTGCGTTAGCAGCCTTTTATAATAGTATATTTTGCTTTATTTAAAGCCATCAAATATGATAAAATGATCTACAAATACCTTTAAATGGAATATTGAAAATATTTACTTCCATAAAGTACTATAAAGTATAATTAGCGTTAAAAAATTTGTAATTTTATAACTATTATAGACAAAAACTAAATCTACATTATATTGTACATCAAAACTATAGCATTTTAAAAATTTAACAAACCACAATAGAATAAAAAAAATTCTCTCGTAATATTTTATTGATGCCAGACAGCAATTAAAGTCAAACTTGGGATACTTCTTGTTGATTTTACAATAAAATACAGCAAGTTTGATCTCCCGATCTCATCAATCTGGATATATTTTCCTCTATTTGTCCAAAGAAACGACTTGCTTTTTTCTAGTCAGATAAACATCCTGATTTCAAGAAATTAACATGATGGCGATCACGGGTCGCAAAAAATTTAATTTCCTGTGTCCGCGCAGGCTTCCGCTTTTTCCTAAAGCGACGGCCCGGACCTCCCGTTTGCGGGGACCGTCGAAATCGTCCCGAGGAGGCGGCGCGCCCCCCTCGGCGTCGGCAGCCTGGGTCCGCCCCGCCCACACCCCGGCGGCCGGGCCCGGCTCTCCCGCCAGGTCGGCGCCGGGCCGCGGTCTCCGGCGGCCTCGATTTGGCCCTTGTTTTCCTTTGTTATCTGTTTTACATTATCATGTTGCATCGGCCGAGGCCGCCACGGGGGCGTAAGCCCGGGATTTTCATCGTCGGCGCCGGCCGTCGGCGGGGCCGAATCGGCCGGAACCGACTTTTTGAGGAGCTGGCATGACGACTTTCGAGGGCACCACCATCATCATGGTCCGCCACAACGGGCAGGTGGCCGTCTGCGGCGACGGGCAGGTCTCCCTGGGACCGACGATCATCAAGGGCACGGCCAGAAAGATCAGACGGCTCAACCAGGACAAGGTCGTCTGCGGCTTCGCGGGGGCGACGGCCGACGCCATGGCCATCATGGAGCGCTTCGAGGAGCACCTCTCCCAGTACGGGGGGCAGCTGGTCAGGGCCGCCGTGGAGCTGGCCAAGACCTGGCGCACCGACAAGAGCCTCAGGCGCCTCGAGGCGGTCATGCTGGTCTGCGACGCCACCAGCATGCTGCTGATCTCGGGGTCGGGGGACGTCCTGGAGCCGGACGGGCCGGCGCTGGCCACGGGGAGCGGCGGGAACTACGCCCTGGCCGCGGCCCGGGCCATGATCAAGCACTCCCCGCAGATGAGCGCCCCGGACATCGCCCGGGAGGCCATCGCCATCGCCTCGGAGATCTGCGTGTACACCAACGACAACATTTCCATGGAAGTTTTGGAATGCCGCAAATAGGCTGGCGCGCGGGCGATTAAGACGGGTTCCGCGGTCCCGCCCGACTCCCCGCCGCCGTCGCGAACACTATTATTATTACTATTCGCCACAGCTTTAATTATCCGCCGCCTGATGGGAGGTCGCGTTTTTAGCGAAATCATGAACATCAAAACCGAAACAAGCACCGTCAATCTGGACAAGCGCGCCGGCCGCGACTTAGGCGGCGGCCCCCTGTCGCTGACCCCCAAGGACATCGTCAAGGAGCTCGACCGCTACATCATCGGCCAGGGCAAGGCCAAGCGGGCCGTGGCCATCGCCATGCGCAACCGCTGGCGGCGCCTGGTGGCCCCCGAGGACATCCAGGACGAGATCACCCCGAAGAACATCATCATGATCGGCCCCACCGGCGTCGGCAAGACCGAGATCGCCCGCAGGCTCGCCCGGCTGACCAACTCCCCATTCATCAAGGTGGAGGCCTCCAAGTTCACCGAGATCGGCTACGTGGGCCGCGACGTGGAGTCCATCATCCGCGACCTCATGGAGCAGGCCGTGGGCATGGTCAAGACCGGGATGATGGAGGCCAACCTGGCCAGGGCCAGGGACATGGCCAAGCAGAAAGTGGCGCAGCTTTTGCTCCCCGGCTTCAAGGAGTCCAAGGACGGCGAGGATTCGGGGCCCAAGCCCACCTCCCGCGACAAGATCCTGGACCTGCTGGAGAAGGGCGCGCTGGACGACTCCGAGGTGGAGATCGTCCTGGACCAGCCCCAGGCCAGGCCGCACATCCTGACCTCCTTCGGCCTCGAGGACCTGGAGAAGAACCTCTCCGAGGCCCTCTCGAGCGTCATGCCCGCCAAGCGTCACAAAAGGAAAGTCACCGTGGCCCAGGCCATGGAGATCCTGACCCAGAACGAGGCCACGGCCATGGTCGACCAGGAGAAGGTCGTCGAGGCGGCCAAGAAGATGGTCGAGCAGCAGGGGCTGGTCTTCATCGACGAGCTGGACAAGGTCTGCCTGAAGGAGGGGCGCTCCCACGGCCCCGACATCAGCCGCGAGGGAGTGCAGAGGGACCTTTTGCCCATCGTCGAGGGCTCCACCGTCTCCACCAAGCACGGCATGGTCAAGACCGACCACATCCTCTTCATCGCCGCCGGGGCCTTCCACTCCAGCAAGCCCAGCGACCTGATGCCCGAGCTCCAGGGCCGCTTCCCCATCAGGGTGGAGCTCTCGTCGCTCTCCAAGGACGACTTCGTGCGCATTCTGACCGAGCCCAAGAACGCCCTGACCCGGCAGTACAAGGCCCTGATGAGCACCGAGAAAGTGGAGCTGGACTTCACCGCCGAGGCCGTGGAGGAGCTGGCCGAGATGGCCTGGCAAGTCAACGAGAAAAACGAGAACATCGGCGCCCGCAGGCTCTCCACCATCATGGAGAAACTGCTGGACGACGTCTCCTTCGAGGCCCCGGACATCGCCCCCACCAAGATCGTCATCACCCCCGACTACGTCAAGGAGAGACTGACCGACGTGGTGGTGGACAGCGACCTGGCCAAGTTCATCCTCTAGCGGGACAAACTCCGACGGACAATAAAGCGACCGGGCGGCCCGTCGGATAAAAAATTTTCAGCGGCCGGCCAGTCGGTCAGACAAACAAACAGACAAACAAACAGACAAACAGACAAACGGTTCGGACGGGCCCGCCGCTGCCCCGCCCAAGGAGACTCCCAGATGTCCGAAAACAGGGCCGACCTGCTGGTGGAGGCCCTACCCTATATCAAGAACTACCGCAACTCCACCCTGGTCATCAAGTACGGCGGGCACGCCATGGTCGACGAGGGCCTCAGGGACCGCTTCGCCCAGGACGTCTCCCTGTTGCGCTTCGTCGGCATCAACCCCGTGGTGGTGCACGGGGGCGGGCCGCAGATCGACGAGATCCTGAACAGGCTGAACATCAAGTTCCATTTCGTCGAGGGCCAGCGCTACACCGACGAGGCCGTCATGAAGGTGGTGGAGATGGTCCTTTGCGGACGGGTGGGCAAGGACATCGTCGGCCGCATCACCAGGGCCGGCAGCCAGGCCGTGGGCCTCTCCGGCAAGGACGCCGGCCTCATCAGGGCCGTCCGCAAGCGCCTGAGCAGGCAGTCCGAGTCCGGGGAGGACCAGGAGCAGGTGGACATCGGCCTGGTGGGCGAGCCGACGGGCATCAACGTGGGGCTCTTAAACCACCTGACCGACGGCGGCTTCATCCCGGTCATCGCCCCGGTGGGCGTGGACGACAACGGCGTCACCTACAACATCAACGCCGACTCCGTGGCCGCCGCCGTGGCCGTGGCCCTGTCCGCCTCCAGGCTGATCCTGCTGACCGACATCAAGGGAGTGCTGGACCTCGACGGGCAGTTGCTCGAGAGGCTCACCGAGGCCAGGATCAAGGAGCTCAAAAAAGCCGGCGGCGTCACCGGGGGCATGATCCCCAAGCTGGACTGCTGCCTGTCCGCCATCAGGGGCGGCTGCCGCTCGGCCTCCATCATCGACGGCCGGGTCCCCCACGCGCTCCTGCTGGAACTGTTCACCGACAGCGGCTGCGGGACCGAGATCCTGCCGTGAGCGCCAGGCCGGACAGAACGACAGTCCCCGCGGACCGGAGGCGACGACGTTTTTAGACGCCGGGCCCGGAAAGTTTTTTCTTTAATCGGGCGCGGCCCGCCTGTTTGGTCGGGCCCGGCCGCCTTTTTTGTCGGGCCCGGCCGCCTTTATTAGTCAAGCGGCGACGGCAAAATAACGATAAGAAAACCAGCCCCGGAGAGTCCCGCGAAGATCCCGGACGCGGCTCCGAACCGACGGCCCCGGAGGACCGGAAGATCCCGATGACAAAGATGTGGGGATCAATTGTATTTACCGCTGCCTAAGCCTATAATATACAGGAGCCATGGACTTAAGTTCATTTAGCGGCCAAATGTCAGTCTCCTCTTGGCCCCATTTGTTTCTAAAGTCAACGCTTCTGAAATAAAATTCTCTTAAATTTTCTGTTTCACTATCAATCGTACTAATTGTTGGTAATTATTCTGTAAAAGATAACTAAATTTAATTATTTTCTACAGAATAACTACTTTCGTAGTCTGTTTTTTCGTTTTTCTTTTGTCTTCCCGTCGCCGACCCTCCCGCCCGGGCCAGGGGGGAGGGCCCGGGGCGTCTTTTTCTCCCGGGGGCGGGGCGGCTCTAGTTTTTCCCGCCCGCCGGGCCCGCGGCGCCCGCTTCGAGCGGCGCGCGCAAGAAACCTGGCGCGGGCGGGTCTCTCGCAGGTGACCATGAGCTTAACAACCGAAGAAATCATCGCCCTGGGGCAGAAGCATCTGCTGGGCAACGTCAGCCGCTACCCAGTGGCCCTGGTCAAAGGGCGGGGCACCAAGGTCTGGGACGCCGGGGGCCGGGAGTACCTGGACTTCATAGCGGGCATCGCCACCTGCGCCTTCGGGCACGCCCCGGAGTTCGCGGGCAGGGTGCTCGCCGAGCAGGCGGAAAAGTTGTGGCACGTCTCCAACCTCTTCTGGAACGAGCCGCTCGTCAGACTCGCCGAGCTGCTGACCAAGGCCTCCGGTCTCGACAAGGCCTTCTTTTGCAACAGCGGGGCCGAGGCCAACGAGGGCGCCATCAAGATGGCCCGCAAGTGGTCCGCCGACAAGCGCGGCCCCGGGCGCCACGTCATCGTCGCCGCCCTGAACTCCTTCCACGGCCGCACCATGGGGGCCATCTCGGCCACCGGCCAGGAGAACCTGCACAAGGGCTTCGAGCCCATGCTCCCGGGCTTCAGGCACGTCCCCTACGGGGATTTGGAGGCCTTGAAAGCGGCCGCGGACGGGCAGGTCTGCGCCGTCCTGCTGGAGCCGGTCCAGGGCGAGGGCGGGGTGGTGCCGCCTCCGGAGGGCTACCTGCAGGCCGTGGAGAAACTCTGCCGGGAGCGGGACATCCTCCTGGTTCTCGACGAGATCCAGACGGGCCTGGGCCGCACGGGGCTCCCCTTCGCCTTTCAGCATTTCGGCTTGAGGCCCGACATCGTCACCCTGGGCAAGGCCCTGGGCTGCGGCTACCCCTCGGGGGCCGTGCTCTCGGCCGAGGAGCCCAGCCGGTCCCTGGGGCCCGGCACCCACTCCACCACCGTGGGGGGCGCCCCCCTGGCCATGGCCTTGGGGCTGGAGCTGGTGTCCAGAATCCTGGACCCCAAGTTCCTGGAGAACGTCCGCGCCCTCTCGGCCCGCCTGACCGGGGGGCTCGAGGCCATCAAGGCCGGACGGCCGGACCTGGTCCGGTGGGCCAGGGGCCTGGGGCTCATGCAGGGGCTGCAGCTCGCCGAGCCGTCCGGGCCCGCGGCCGCCAGGCTCAGGGAGAAAGGCTTCCTGGTCAGCGCCACGGCCGGGACGGTCCTGCGCTTCGTGCCGCCTTTGAACGTGCTGCCGGAGGAGATCGACCTTCTTTTGGGCGGGCTGGAGGAGGCCCTGAACGAGACTTATCCGCGGACCGACCGCGGCTAGCGAGGGGGGAACTGTCATGACCAAGCACTACATAACCTTTCGGGACCTGTCCGTCGACGAGTACGACCACATCTTCGCCCGGGCCAAAAAGCTCAAGGCCGAGCGCCTGCGCGGACAGCACCTGAGACCGCACCTGGGGGGGCGCTCCGTGGCCCTGGTCTTCGCCAAGCCCTCGACCAGAACCCGGGTCAGCTTCGACTGCGCCATCAGCGAGCTGGGGGGCAACTGCGTGCTCATCAACCTCGCCGACTCCCAGATCAGCCGCGGCGAGCCGCCCAGCCACACGGCCAGGGTCCTCTCCCGCTACGTCTCCGGCCTGGTCTACCGGACCTACCAGGAGTCGGAGCTCCGGGAGCTGGCCGCCTCGGCCACCATCCCCGTGGTCAACGCCCTGACCAACCAGCAGCACCCCTGCCAGGTGCTGGCCGACCTGTTCACCTTCGTCGAGAACCTCGACGGCAGGCCCCTGGAGAAGCAGCTGGTGGCCTGGGTGGGCGACGGGCACAACATGGCCAACACCTGGATCGAGGCGGCGGCCGTCTTCGGCTTCGGCCTCAACCTGGCCTGCCCCGAGGGCCACGACCCCGACCCGGCGATCTTGAAAAGGGCCCAGGCCGACAACCCCCGCGTCAGGCTGGTCCGCTCCCCCGCCGAGGCCGTGGCCGGGGCGGGCGCCGTCAACACCGACGTCTTCGCCTCCATGGACCAGACCCACGAGCGCGACAAGAGGATGCTCGACTTCCGGGGCTACCAGGTCGACTCCGCCCTGATGGCCAGGGCGGCCCCCGGGGCGATATTTATGCACTGCCTGCCCGCCCACCCCGGCGAGGAGGTCACCGACGAGGTCCTGGAGAGCCCGGCCTCGGTCATCTTCGACGAGGCCGAGAACCGCCTCCACGCCCAGAAGGCCCTGCTGGAATACCTGATCCCGCCCCTGTGAGGACCCCGGCGATTATCCGAGACCGGCCTGATTGAGAAATCGAGCCGGTCTTGGTTTATAATGGAACGAACGGGGCGCGCTCCCAACCCCGCCCGGAGGCGCCCGGCGGCCTTTCGGACCATGGCTGTTTTTTCGGGCGGGACGAAATTTTTCAGCCGGGACGTCGTTTTTCGGGTGGGGCGCCGACCCCGGCGACCCCGCCGCCGGCCGCGGTTTTCCCTGGTTTGCCGAAGTTTCCTTTGCTCGCGCTGGTTTTCCATAGTTTTCTCCTGTCCGCCGTCTTTAGTTTTCTTTCTTTTTGTTCATCTCTTCTGGCCAGAGATTAAGACGCCCGCGCCCGCCCGCCCCGGCGAGAGTCCACGCTCGCCCGGGAAGGCCCGCCATGAGGACGGGCCGCCGGGGACCTCCGGGTTTTGGCCAGCCAGACCGACAAAAAAAGTCGCCCGGGGGAGCCCGGGTCGGGAGGGCCGGCTTTGATCGTCACATCGGACTATCTGGTTATCGGAACGGGCGTGGCCGGACTCAGCTTCGCCTTGAAGGCGCGGCGCCACGGCTCGGTGGTCATTCTGGCCAAACGAAAAGCCGACGACACCAACACCAACCTGGCCCAGGGGGGCATCGCCGCCGTCATGGGCGAGGACGACATGCTGGAGCTGCACGTGGGGGACACGCTGGACTCCGGCTGCGGCCTCTCCCACCCGGACGCCGTCAAGACCGTGGTCGAGGCGGGGCCCAGGATGATCCAGGAGCTGCTGGAACTCGGGGTCCCCTTCACCTCCCAGA
Source organism: Deltaproteobacteria bacterium (assembly GCA_031264015.1). Lineage (GTDB taxonomy): Bacteria > Desulfobacterota > Desulfarculia > Adiutricales > Adiutricaceae > JAIRNQ01. The sequence continues at coordinate 25,132 of JAISET010000150.1, forward strand.
TCGACCACCCGGACCTGCCGGAGCTGGGCCGGGAGGGCGGGCACAGCCGCCGCCGCATCATCCACGCCAAGGACATGACCGGGCAGGCCGTGCAGAAAGTCTTGGGGAACCTGGCCCTGACCACGCCGGGCGTCTCGGTGCTGGAGTGCCACCAGGCCCTCGACCTGATCATGAGGACCGAGCCCGACGGCCGGGCCAGGCCCATCGGCGTCTGGGTGCTGGACGCGTCCACCGGGGCGGTCTCCCCGTATCTGGCCAAGGTGGTCGTCCTGGCCTCCGGGGGCTCCGGGAAAGTGTACCTCTACACCACCAACCCCGACGGGGCCACCGGCGACGGGCTGGCCATCGGCTGGCGGGCCGGGGCCAAAGTTTCCAACATGGAGTTCGTGCAGTTCCACCCGACCTGCCTCTACCACCCCCTGACCCGCAACTTCCTCATCTCCGAGGCCGTCCGCGGCGAGGGCGGCAAGCTGGTCGACAACGACGGCCGCGCCATCATGGAGGGCAGGCCCATGGGCGACCTGGCCACCCGCGACAAGGTGGCCCTGGCCATCGACGCCTCCATGAAGAAGACGGGCGCGCAGAACGTCTTTTTGGACATCACCCACCGCCCGGCCGAGTTTTTGCGGGACCGCTTCCCCAAGATCCACCAGACGTGCCTGTCCCTGGGGATAGACATCACCCGCGAGCCCATCCCCGTGGTCCCCGCCGCCCACTACCAGTGCGGGGGCCTGCTGGTGGACATCGACGGGCGCACCACGGTGCCCGGGCTCTACGCAGTCGGCGAGGTGGCCGCCACCGGCCTGCACGGCGCCAACCGCCTGGCCTCCAACAGTCTGCTCGAGGCCCTGGTCATGGCGGACCGGGCGGTGACGGCGGCGACGGCGGAGATCGAGGGCCGCGGCGGGCCCGTCTTCACCGACTTCTCCCCCTGGCCCGGCTTCAAGGTGGGGCGCGCCCCCGCCGAGGCCGTCTTCATCACCCACAGCTGGGACGAGATCCGCCGCTTCATGTGGAACTACGTGGGCCTGGTCAGAAGCGACCAGAGGCTCAGCATGGCCGCCAGGCGCCTGGAGATGGTCAAAGGCGAGATCGACGACTTCTTCCGCAACTTCGAGGTGGACGCCAACCTCATCGAGGTCCGCAACATCGCCGTCGTGGCCGACTTGATCATCCGCTCGGCCATGCTGCGCAAGGAGTCCCGAGGCCTCCACTACAGCCTCAGCTGGCCGGAGAGGGACGACGCCAAGTTCAAAAGGGACACCGTCCTGGAAAACTCGGACCCGCTCCCCCCGGCGGGGCCCCAAGGAAGCATGTAAGCCATGGCCCGAAGCACCGGCGACGGACGTTCGCGACGAAACCCGGCGGACGCGGCAGACGACCCGCGCCCGGGCGACTCGCCGGGCGCCGGGGCCGGGACTAGCGACAGGGGCTCAAGGGACGACGACGACCGCGACCGGGACCGGGACCGGGACCGCGACCGCGACCGCGACGGACGCGGCGACACCGACGGGGACCGCGGCGGAGACAGAGACTCTGGGGGCGGCGGACGGGACCGGGGCGCGCGAGGCGACAACGACGGGGACCGCGGCGGAGAAAGAGACTCAAGGCGCGGAGGACGGGACGAGGACGACGGGGACCGCGGCGGAGAAAGAGACTCAAGGCGCGGCGGACGGGGCGAGGACGACGGGGACCGCGGCGGAGAAAGAGACTCAAGGGGCGGCGGAGGACGGGACCGGGGCGCGCGCGGCGACGACGACGGCAGGGAAAGAGGCGGCGTCTCGGACGCCGGGGGCGGCGGCGAAAAGAAAAAATTACTCGACCCCGGGGTCCTGGGCCAAAAGATCGAGGCCCTGGCCGGAAAGATCGGCGGCCTCAAACACTTCGCAAAAATCGGGCCCGCCTCCTGGACCCCCGCCCGCAAGGGCGAGGTCGTCCTGGGCGCCGCCCTTCTGGCTCTCCTGGCGGGGCTCGCCATGCTGGTCTCCTCGCTGGGCGGAAGCCCCCCGCAAATGTCCGGGGAGGACTCGTCCGTGGTCGACTCGGCCCTGGACTCCGCCTGGGTCTGGGTCGAGGGCTCCGAGGCCGCCCCCCTTTCCTCAAAGCCGCCCTTCCTCATGGCCCTGCGCTCGGCCGGGCCCAAGGGCGCCCTTTTGGCCCAGGGCGTCGAGGATTTTCTGGCCCATAAGCCCGAGGAGGCGCTCGTCAGTTTCGACAAGTTCGCCGAAGGCTCCCCTCCCGACCACCGCGTCCTCTCCCTTCTGGCCGCCGCTCATCTGAGGCTTTTAAACTACGGCCGGGCCAAGGCCCTCTACACCGAGTCTCTGGACCTGGTCGGCGCCCCTCCGGAAACGGGCGGCTTGAAGGAGGCCTCCGACAGGCTGGGTCTGGCTTTGAGCCTCTTCCACCAGCCCGACCACGAGGCCAGCCTCGCCGAGGCCTCCAGGGCCTGGCACGTCCGCTCCAAACTCCTGGGACCCTCCGACCCCAAGACCCTCGCCGCTTTAAACGCCACCGCCACCTCGCTGATGGCCCTGTCCAGGTCGGCCATGGCGGGGGATTTGTTGCTGGAGGCCGTCGCCCGGGGCCTGGACGCCGGCGTCGACAAGAGCTCCCCGGTCATGCGCGACACCCTGGGCATACTGTACCTGGCCTTCGAGGCCCAGGGACGTTTGCCCGAGCTTGATTTGATCTTCCAGGCCCCGGAGACCGGACAGGCCGCGAAGGCGGGACAGACGGCCCCGGCCGGACAGACGGGAGCGGACGGGCGGACGGCCGGGACCGCGCCGCCCGGACCGGAAACACCGGCCCAGTCGATGGAGCAGGCGGCCCAGACGGCCCGAACTGACCGGAAGACCCCGCCCCCGCAAACGACCCGCCCCGACCAGGCCCCGCGGCCGACGCCCGCCGAACCGGCCCGCCAGGAGACCGAGGCGGAGCTGGCGGACATGGCCCGGCGGGGGGGCCCGCCCTCCCGGTCCGCGGACCCGTCGGCCGGGACCGCGGCCCCGGAGCCCGCGGGCGGCATCGACCGCGTCCAGGTCCGGGAGCTCATGGACAGCCTCCAAAGCGTCCACCCGGAGTCGAGCGTCTTGCCGGCTTTGGCGCTGGCCTTGGCGGGGGACATGACGGGCGGACAATCCCCGCCGTGCCGCGGGCCGTATCCGGCGCGGGCCTACGGCGAGCTGGCCAGGCTCTGCCTCGCCGTGGCCCAGGGCTACGCCAAAATAAACGAGCTCTCCGAAGCGGCGACCATTCTGGACCACATCGCCTCGTCGGCCCCCGAGGGCGCGGCCCGGACGGACAAGACGGCCGCCGGGGTCCTGCTCGAGGCCAACGTCCTCAACTCGGCCCTGCGCGAGGCCGGGGGGGATCTGGAGGGGGCGGCGGAGTCGCTGCGCTCGGCCAGGGAGATCGCCGCCACCCTGCCCGGGACCGACGAGCAGACTCTGACCAGCCTGATCATCATCACTTTGAGGCTCTCCGACATCGTCAGGAAGCAGGGCAGGCCGCCGATAGAAGCGGAGATGGAGCTGGTCTCCGGGCTGACGGCCATGAGGAAGATCGCCTCCGCCAAGGACCTCGAGAACCACCCCCTGAGCCCGGTGCTTTATCTGAGGCTCGCCAACCTGGTCGGCTCCATGGGCGGCCGCTCCAAGGAGGCCAACGCCTACCGGGGCCTGGCCGGCAAATCCCTGGCAGCGGCCCTCAAGTCCCACCCCGAGCACTCCGGCCACGTCGACGCCATGACCAAGGTTTTTGAGGGCTCCCGCGGCGGGCGCGGCGACGACGACTCCCTCGGCTATCTCTGGAAGGCCACCCTGCCCGCCGAGCGCGCGCGACGGGGCCCCGGCAGCCCCGACTCCATGCGCCTCGAGCTGACCGCCCTGAAGCTTTTGCGGCGCATAGACGAGTTCGGGCCCATGATCTCCCAGGCCGTCGCCTGGTCCGCCGAGACCCACGGGGCCGGCAGTCCCGCCCACCGCCGCTACCAAAGCCTCAACCTCAAATACCTTGAGGAGAGCGGCGACATGCGGGCGCTGCTCAAGGCCATCGACGGGCTGATCGCCGACCCCGGGACCGTCCAGGAGCCGGACAGGACGACCATCATGGTGGCCGCCCTCAAGTACAAGGCCAGAATCCTCGAGCAGGAGGGCGACGTCCCCTCCTCCCTGGCGACTCTGAACCAGGCGCTCGTCGTCCTCATGGGCAACCCGGCCCTCGTCGGCCGCGTCCCCGAGGTCGAGGCCGAGATCAACAGGCTGGAAAACATCGGGCGTTGAAAACCCGCCCCGTCAGGAGCGGTTTGTCAAGGGGGGTTGTAACGGTATAATTATTTCGGCGTTATGCATAAACTGCACTCTGAAATCAGGCGACGTAGTGGCATTACGACTGTTATTTGCTTTTTGATTTTGACTCTTTGACTTTGGCTCAGACCGAACAACTTCTCCTTGCATTATCTATTTCATCTGCTATAATATGTACCAAGTGGCAACATCGCGAATGGAGGTGTCGGTATGACCTTCCCGGAATATATAAGAAATGGTTCATAATGTTGCCCGCCCCCCCCTTGCCTCGACAGATGAAATGCTTAATTCTGCATTTCATAGAAAAGTCATGCCTGGTTTGGAAATGAGCCAACACGACTTGGCGCGAGAATTGAATGTCAGTTTCACTTCTCTAAACCGTTGGGAGAATAAGCAAGTTGCGCCGAGCAAATTAGCCGCAAAAGTTTCCTTGACTTATCCAAGTCTTGCGATATACCCATTCCGTCGGAAATCCTTGAAGAAGGCGAGAAAGCGTAGCTGCTACGGGACAAGTAGCACCCGAACCTCGATTTTATTTAATTCACAACTTCCGATAAGATTTGACTATCGGAACGTTGGAGGGAAAAGAGATGACACCCGAACAAATAGCGCGAGTGAACATTGATAAAATGCTCTTGGATGCCGGATACGTCATTCAGGATATGAGCGAGCTTAACCGAACCGCCGCTCTCGGTGTCGCAGTCCGCGAGTACCCAACCAATAGCGGCGAGGTTGACTATCTTATTTTCATCGAAGGCGAACCAGCTGGCGTTATTGAAGCGAAAGCCGAAGAAAAAGGCTTCGCGTTGTCCGTTGTAGCGGAACAGTCCGCGCGCTATATGGCAAGCGGACTAAAGCATTATGCGAAAATGCCGGATATACGTTTTGCCTATGAATCTACAGGGACAGTCACAAACTTTCGGGATGCTCATGATGAAAAATCCCGTTCCCGCAAGGTGTTCTCTTTCCATCTCCCCGAAACATTGCAGGAATGGCTGAAAGAGAACGATACGCTCCGTAATAGACTGAGAGCGTTTCCGGCGTTTGACACTAAGAACTTCCGCAAGTGCCAAGTGACAGCGATAGAGAACCTTGAAGCTTCTTTCTCCGACAATAAGCCCCGTGCCTTAATCCAAATGGCGACAGGGGCGGGCAAGACATTCACGGCGATTACCGCCGTTTACCGCTTGCTGAAATTCACTAAGGCTAAACGGGTGCTGTTCCTTGTGGACACCAAAAATCTCGGCGAGCAAGCGGAGCAGGAGTTTTTGAATTACCTGCCGAACGACGATGGACGGCTCTTTTCAGAACTCTATAGCGTGAAGCGGCTTAATTCGTCGTACATACCGGGCGACACCAGAGTCTGTATCAGCACCATTCAGCGGATGTACTCAATACTTCGCAGCGAAGAAATGGGCGAAGATGCGGAACGGGACAACCCGAACGAACGTAAAGAGATTGGGAAGCCGCACGATGTTGCCTTCAATCCCAAATACCCGCCGGAGTTCTTTGATTTTATCATCATAGATGAGTGCCATCGCTCCATCTATAACATCTGGCAGCAGGTGCTTGATTACTTTGACGCTTTCCTTATCGGTTTGACCGCAACGCCGGACAGTCGGACATTCGGATTTTTTAACAAGAATATCGTCAGCGAATACACCCACGAACAAGCCGTCCTTGATAATGTCAATGTCGGGCGTGATGGCACATACCTCATAGAAACGGAGGTAAGCGGCAAAGGAGGCAAAATCCTGAAACAAGTCATTGAGAAACGCGAACGGATGTCCCGTAAGCGCCGTTGGGAGCAGTTGGACGAGGATATTGACTACGTTCCTGCCCAACTCGACCGCGATATAGTTAACCCGTCGCAAATCCGCACCGTCATACAGGCGTTCGCGTCGTCTTGGCGTACAATATTCCCCAATCGTGATGAATTGCCGAAAACGCTTGTGTTCGCTAAGACCGACAGCCACGCGGACGATATTATCACGATAATCCGCGAGGAGTTCGGCGAAGGCAATGACTTCTGCAAAAAAGTGACATACGGCGCGGAGGATCCCAAAAGCACGCTTACCTCATTCCGAAACGACTATTACCCACGTATTGCCGTCACGGTTGATATGATAGCCACAGGCACGGACGTGAAGCCGATAGAGTGCCTTGTGTTTATGCGCAATGTGCGGAGCAAAAACTATTTTGAGCAGATGCTCGGACGCGCCACGCGGACGCTTGGTGAGGACGACTTGAAAAAGGTGTCGCCGTCCGCAAAAGAACGCAAGCTCGGCTATATTGTGGTTGACGCTGTTGGAGTTACCAAGTCGCAGAAAACAACATCGCGTCAGCTTGAACGCAAGCCGACCGCATCGCTGAAAGATTTGATGATAGGCGTTGCCCTCGGTGCGACCGATGAGGACACGCTGACCACTCTTGCGGGCAGACTGGCGAAACTCGATAAGGTTATGACTCCCAAAGAAAAAGAGAAGTTCAAGGAGTTGTGCCAAAGCGAGGGTATCGCACTCGGTACGACCATTGACGGCAATATACCTCTGCCGTGCGATTCTGCGGATATTTCGGCAGTCAGCATTGCCAAAACGTTGTTGAACGCCTTTGACGCTGACATTATCGCCTATGTGACAGCGAGGAAATACGGCACGGACACACCAACGGAAAAAGAAGATGAGTATGCCGCCGAAGTCAAAGCGAAACTGGCTTCTGCCGCAACAGCGCCGTTTAATAACCAGAAACTGCGGGATTATATTGAAAACGTCCGCAAGAGCCACGACCAGATCATCGACACGCAAAACATTGATACGCTGGCGTTCAGCGGTTGGGATGATGACCGCGAGGCAAAAGCTGACGAGACGATAGCCACGTTCGCCCGGTTTATTGAGGACAACAAGAACACGATAGATGCACTTTCGATTATCTATACCGAGAGCTATAAAAGCCGCCCGCTGACGCTTAAAATGATAAAGGAACTCCACGATGCTCTGCGTCAGCCGCCTTATGTGCTGTTAGTAGAGAAATTGTGGTTCGCCTACGGGGTAAAGCAACCCGATAAGGTGAAAACGACGAACATCGTGAGTCAGCTTGCGGATATTGTCTCACTGATACGCTTTCAGCTTGGGCAATCGACCGAACTTGCCAGTTTCTCGGCAGATGTGAAGCGGCGGTTTCAGGTATGGACGTTTGATAAGCAAAAAGGCAGTTTCAAGTTCACGCAGGAACAGGCAGAGTGGCTGCGGCTTATCCGCGACCACATAGCCGCTTCCATCGAGATAACGGCAGATGACCTTGAACTCTCGCCGTTTGACAATATGGGCGGATTAGGCAAATTTTATCAGCTTTTCGAAGATTATGATGGCGGGTATGAATATGTGCTTAAAGAAATGAACTACGCACTTATTGCGGCATAAAAATTGAAAAAATAGGCGAAAACAAAAATAAACGGAGGAACGATTATGAAACTCGCAGAAGCTCTTATCCAACGGGCTGACGCTCAGACTAAACTGACACAGTTAAAGACGAGGATGCAGAACAACATTAAAGTTCAGGAGGGGGAGCTGCCCGCCGAGGACTTTGCCGAACTGCTCTCTTGGGACAACACACTCACCGACGAATTTACGACGTTGGCAAAACGCACAAACAAAACCAACGCCACTACGCCGATGTGAAGTGGTCCCCAAATCCTGGACAGGTCTGTAAGAAACTGCTAGAATACGACATACACAATATGTTGTGTTTTACATATGTTACAGCCTCCAAAAAAGGAGACCACAAGATGGGAGACATAAGAAAGCACATTAGCCCCGAGCAGAAGGCTAAAATCACAGTTGAAGTCTTGTCCGGACAAAAAACATTCGCCCAGTTATCTTCAGAGCATGGCGTTCATCCTTCACAGCTGTCCAAGTGGAAACAGCAAGGCCAACTGGCATTGATTGACACGTTCTCTTCCAGAGCCCAATCTAGGGCCAAGAAGGAGGAGAAAGGCTCCGAGGAGATGAAAAAAATCATAGGAGAGTTGACTCTCGAGAATAGCTATCTAAAAAAAAATTGAAGAGTTTCCGATAGCTGCACGCATGGATCTTATTGACAGATTAGATCTAGAATATTCGATAAGACAGCAATGCGACTTACTTTCAGTACCTTCATCTTCATATTATTACATTCCTGTCGACATAAGCCCTATAAATGTGCGCTTAATTGGTTCAATCGACAGAATATTCACTAGGTATCCATTTTACGGTAAAAGACGCATCTTGTTCGAACTAAATAAGCTTCCAGATGTTACAGAACCTGTGAACATCAAGCGGATTGCACGCCTGATGAAAATAATGGGGATAGAGGCTGTTTACCCCAAGCCCAACACTAGCAAACCGACTTCCGGGGCTCAGAAATATCCTTATTTGCTTAAAGGGTTGGACATCATCAAACCAAATCAAGTTTGGGCATCAGACATCACCTATATACCGACAAGCCGCGGATTCGTCTACCTGACGGCCATTATCGACTGGTACAGCAGGTTTATCCTTTCCTGGGAACTGTCAACTTCAATGGACACGTCATTCTGCCTTAACGCTTTGGAAAAAGCCACGGCAAATTACGGCGTTCCAGAGATATTCAACACCGATCAAGGCAGTCAATACACTAGTGTAGATTTTACCAGCTACCTCAACAGTCGTAACATCAAAATAAGCCACGATAGCCGCGGGAGGTGTTTTGACAATATAATGATTGAAAGGATCTGGAGGTCAGTCAAATATGAGAACGTCTATTTGCGCGATTACAACACGGTTGCTGAGGCAAGGGAAGGCCTTGATGAGTATTTGAACTTCTACAACACGATGAGGCCGCATCAATCGCTTGGCTATATGACGCCCAAGGCGGTCTACAACGATAAGTAGAGCTTCTGATAAAGAAACAAGCCGATATTTGTCCCTTTAGCCGGGCTTCCACCAGGACGGGTGATTTCGTAGGGTTTTTGAGAGAAAAAAAACAAGCCGACATTTGTACTTTTAGCCGGGCCTCCACCAGGACGGGAATGAAAACAGATAATGATAACGATAACAATACTATTATCATTTCTCTAAACTACCGCAATCCTTAAAGATGTGTAATGTCATTTGGAGTGGCATCATCAGTAAAAAAAATGGTAATGAGAATTTATATTTTATCATTATTATTTTAATAATAGCAATACAAATTTACTATTATCAAATCTGTAGCGGCAAAGAAATTTTATTATTATGTTATTTTTATTGCTTTCCAATCGCCCATGTGATAACATTTTGCTCAACATGAACATTCATGAAATGATCCCACCCTAACGGATGAAAGCATGGCCACTTTCATAGGAGAAATAACCTTCAAACTAACCCCAACCAGCCATAAATGAAGCAGGCTAACAGGAGCTTATGTCAAATGGTCAGTATAGTCACGGAAGAGGCAGTAGTCAAAGCAGCAGACGACTTAGAAAAAGAAAACATCAAGCCAACCGTCAACAACGTGAGGAACAAGATCGGCGGCGGATCAAACAACAAAATACTCCCCATATTGAGAGAGTATTTAAAGAGCAAATCACCAGAACTACCTCCGATAACTTCCGAATGGTCGATAAAGATCATGAAGTTACTGGACGAATTCAGCGCTGATCGCTCAATCAAAACCGTTTCGACCTATAAGAGTCAGTTGGAACTTGCGGAAACCAACCAGCTTCAACTGATTGAGAGCGAAAAAAAATGGGAGGAGAAAGCCAACTCCCTCAATCAGGAGAATGAGACGCTCAGGAACACTGTTGCAGAATTAAACTCCAAGAATTTAGTCCTCACCGAAAGCCTTGACACCGCCAAGGCAGAAATTGAAAAGGCTCACCAAAAGGCCCAAGCCGCACGTGACGAACTGATAACACTCCAAATCAGGAAAGGAGACTTCGAAGCAACTCAAGCCGAACTCGTCAAGACTAAAGACGAAGCCTTGCAGGCCATACAAAGAGTGGCTCATTTGACTGGCCTAATGGAAGGGCGCAGCGAAAACAAAGGAGGAGCCACTGAATCAAGTCCAGAAAAAGCTCGAAAAGACACCAAACAGAGCCGTACTTTACCTAAAAAGTAGTATTAATTACTGAATTAGAGTCTAATATAATAAAAAATTAAATTTTATGCGTATGAGCTTAGTCTTTACCACCCAAGTCCATTCTGAAAATCGACAGCATGAACCCAAAATTTCCTCGAGCCAGATGGCTCAGGTTAGTCCTACATATAGTGTGTGGACGTTCACTAAATAACGCGAAAAACGCTCCAACAAATGGGGACCACCTCAAAATACGTCACGCTGCCCTGCGATTGTAAGTGTTGTATGTTCGTCATAAGCAAGACCCAATGGGAAGATGGCGACATTGATTACATCATTATGGCGCAGGATTCGCGCTTGGACGATGACTACAATACCGTATGGGGCAGAATTAAACGAGCATTTGCCGTCCTGTTCGAAAAACCCGTCACGTTCAACGATGTGTTTATCAAGGAAGAAACGACTTTCCGCAAGCTCGTCTCGGATATGACGGCTCTTGCGGATACAGGTTTATAATATCGGGAGGATTATCAAATGGCAGCTTCAAACGTAGGTTCAAAAATATGGTCGATGGCGACCGCCCTCCGCGACGACGGTATCGGCAAGAGTGATTATCTCGAACAGCTTACCTATCTGCTGTTCGTTAAAATGGCGGACGAGTATTCCAAACCACCGTATAAACGCGACATCGGCATACCCGCCTACTGCACTTGGGATACGCTGAAATCGAAGAGCGGCAATGAACTCTTTGAGCATTATGAGCATGTCTTGAAAACCCTTGCCGGCAAATCGGGGACACTTTCGCAAATTTACACGGGAGCGCAGAACAAGATTTCCACGCCGTCTATGCTTGCAAAAATTATAGAGATGGTGGACGGCGAGAACTGGTCGAGTATGTCCGCCGACGTTAAAGGCGACATCTACGAGGATTTGCTTGAAAAAATCTCCGCGGACACCAAGAGCGGCGCGGGACAGTATTTCACGCCCCGCGCCTTGATTTCCGCTATGGTTCGCTGTGTTCGCCCCGAAGTCGGCAAGACCGTGGCCGACCCGTGTTGCGGTTCGGGCGGATTTTTGCTTGCGACAAAGGCTTTCATTGAGAAGAGCGGCAAGCTGATGACCTCCGAACAGAAAAAATTTATGAAATTTCAGATGTTCAGAGGGTGGGAGATTGTGGCGTCAACCTACCGCCTTGGCTTAATGAACCTGTTTTTGCACAACATCAGCGACTTTGAGGGAACGCCGCCGATTACCCGCGCCGACTCGCTCCTTGCAGACCCGGGCGACAGATTTGACTATATCCTCACCAATCCTCCGTTCGGCAAAAAATCATCGCTGACGTTCACCAACGAGGATGGCGAACAGGAGCAGGAAGATCGTGTTTACAACCGTCAGGACTTCTGGGCGACGAGCAGCAACAAGCAACTGAACTTTGTTCAGCACATAAGCACATTGCTGAAAGTCGGCGGTACGGCAGCGGTCGTCGTGCCGGATAATGTGCTATTTGAGGGCGGCGCGGGCGAAACCGTCCGCAAGAAACTCCTTGAAACCGCCGACCTGCACACAATTTTACGTTTGCCGACAGGGATTTTCTACGCGCAGGGCGTTAAGGCGAATGTTATTTTCTTTGAACGCAAGGCGGCGAGCAAAACCCGCCAAACAAGCGAAGTGTGGATTTACGATTACCGCACGGGCGTTAAGCACACGCTGAAAAAGAACCCGCTCCGCGAGAACGACCTTGACGATTTTGTTGCTTGCTACAACCCGGAAAACCGCCATAAGCGCGAGGAAATTTACAATGTGGACAATCCCGGCGGGCGTTGGCGCAGATTCACCTATGACGAGATTATCGCCCGTGACAAAACGAGCCTAGATATTACTTGGTTGAAAGGCGACTCCGACGGGGAAGACTGCACTCTTGCCGAACTGCTTAAAATCATAAAGGAAAAATCGGCGACGATTGCCGGTGCGGTGAGCAAACTTGAAACGCTGATTGGAGATGTGGACGAATGAGCGACAATATAATCTTCAAAGATGCGGCCGGCGTTATCAAAGACGCTATCGTCCGCTCCCGCTATCAGGCTGCGAAACTGGTCAATAAGGAACTGCTTGGGCTTTATTATGCTGTCGGGCGGTATGTTTCGCTGTACTCACGCGGTAACGTGTGGGGGCAAGGTGCGATTAAGCAACTGTCCGACTACTTACAGCGCGAGTTGCCGGGCCTGCGCGGCTTCGGCGAAGTGTCCATTAAGAAAATGCGCCTATTCTACGAGGCTTGGCAGCCTGTTTTTACAAATTTCACAAATCGTCAGTTGTTGACTGACGATTTGAACACCAACGAGCAAAACGAAAATCGTCATTTAACGAATGACGATTTGACAATTGCCCTAACCGCAGCAGATGTCCTTGATTTAGGGCTTCTGACGCGTCATATAATAGGCTTTACGGCAGACGGTTTTTCCGCAGATACTTTCTTCGGCGTGGGCTTCTCGCACCATTCGGAGATATTGGCAAAGGAAAAGTCTTTTGACGGCAGATTGTTCTACATCACCAAGTGTGCCACCGAGTTTTGGACGGTGGAAACGCTGAAATCCTATCTGCGGAGCGATTTGTACACCAAGACGGGAGCAATGCCGAGCAACTTCCTGCAAACGCTAACCGAATCAGCACAGGCGAACCGCGCCATTCGAGCTTTCCGCGAGGAATACTTTCTCGACTTCATAAACATAGAGGACGAAATTAACCCAGACGAGCGCGTCTTTGAGCGGAGCATCGTGAACAACATCAAGCAGTTTATACTGTCGTTCGGCAATAAGTTCTGTTTCATCGGCAATCAGTATCGTGTCGTGGTGGACGAAAAGGAGTATTTCATAGACCTTCTGTTCTTCAACCGCGAGCTTCACTGCCTTGTCGCCGTAGAATTGAAGCGCGGCGACTTCAAGCCATCCCAGTTGGGGCAGTTATTTTTTTACCTGTCCGCGTTAGACGAGTATGTGAAACAGCCAGACGAAGCGCCGTCTATCGGCATTATTCTCTGCAAAGATGCGAGTCGCAACACGGTGGAATTTGCCGTGCGCGACTACACCAAGCCGATGGGTGTGGCGACATACCGGACGCGAAACGAGATGCCGGAAGAATGGCAGAAAGCCTTGCCGGATGCAGCCGAGATGATTAAACTGCTCGACAACGCCGCCGAGGAACAAGAAAGCGAGGCGGGCGAATGAACACCAAGCAACTGCGTCAAAAAATCCTCGACCTTGCTATTCGAGGGAAACTCGTCCCGCAAGACCCCGCCGACGAACCCGCATCGGTACTTTTGGAGCGCATAACGGAAGAAAAAGCGCGGCTTGTGCGCGAAGGCAAGATTAAGGCTGACAAAAAGGCGAAAGCGTTCGCAGCATCTTCCGATACATCACACTATGGGGAGTTGCCGCAGGGATGGGCTTGGGCGACGTTATCTTTACTCGCAACTTTTTCAGGCGGGAAAACACCATCTACTGCAAATACTTCATACTGGGGCGGTGATATAAATTGGGTTACGTCTAAGGATATGAAACAGAAGTACATTGGTGGAACACAAGTAAAATTGAGTGAACTCGGAGCGAAGCAAACTCAGATTTTCCCTCCGAATACACTGCTGATGGTAGTGCGAAGCGGAATATTGCGGCACACTTTGCCGCTCGCAATATTGACGGAAAGCGCAACGGTCAATCAAGACCTAAAAACCATTTCGTTCTTTGAGGGCGAGTTGTGTCAATTCGTTTATATGTTTTTTTCTGCATTGAATAATTATATCTTAGATAAGTATCATAAAGACGGGACTACTGTTGACAGCATAAACTTTGAGGATCTCAAAGAAATTGAGGTTCCTATCCCGCCACTCGCCGAACAACACCGCATTGTCGCTGCCATAGAGTCCGCCTTTGCCGTCATAGACGAAATTGAGCAGAGCAAGGGCGACCTTGCCGCTACCGTTTCCGCCGCAAAATCCAAAATCCTTTCCCTCGCCGTGTCAGGCAAGCTCGTCCTGCAAGACGAGAGCGACGAACCCGCCAGCGTCTTGCTCGACCGCATATGCGCAGAACGCGCAAATCTCATCAAAGCAGGCAAAATTAAGCCCGGCAAGCGGGAAAAAGAGGTCAGCAAAACAAGGGATAACTCGCACTATGCAGAATTGCCAGAATTGTGGGAAGTTTGTAGACTGGGCGAGTGTTGGGGCTTGCTGTCTGGGCGTGATTTAGCCCCATCGGAGTATTCAGATAATCCTATTGGAATACCATACATTACTGGTGCGAGCAATTTTGTAAAAGGGAATTTAGTAATCAATCGTTGGACTTCTGTTCCGAAAGTGACTGCTGTACATGGGGATTTACTTATCACATGTAAGGGTACGGTCGGAGAAATGCTTATATGCAACCAACCCGAATGCCATATCGCCCGTCAGATTATGGCGATACGGAATACTTACGACCTTGATATTGATTTTCTACGTTACACGCTATCATTTCACATTTTGAAAATAACAGAAGCGGCAAGAGGAATAATCCCTGGCATTTCACGCGATGACTTGCTTGACCTTGCTCTGCCGCTTCCACCTCTTGCGGAACAAAGCCGCATTGTCGCGGCAATAGAAACGGCGTTCGTGCAACTGGACAGTATTACCGCCGAGCTTATGTAAAGAGACACGCTCCTTGTTGCGCGGAGCGTGTCTCCTGTCGTCACCAAGTCACGATTTTATCAACGATAGCTTGCTGTTCGCTTGCCGTTCTCCGCAAGTAAATCCTCGTTGTTTCAATGCTCTCGTGTCCCATAAGGTCGGCGAGCAGAGCGATGTCATTGAACTTGTCGAGGAAGTTCTTGGCGAAGCGGTGGCGGAACGAGTGCGGGTATACAACCTTTGTATCAAGCCCACACTTTTCGGCATAGATTTTCAGTTGACCCGCCACACCTCTTGTAGTTATGCGATTTCCAAAACGGTTAAGGAATAAATAGCCTGCTATCCTGTTCGTTTCAGCAAGCCACGCTAATGTTTCATCTTTGAGGCGTTTGGGGATATACAGACGGCGAAGTTTGCCGCCTTTGGAGTAAAGGTCAATATGCCCTGTCTGGACGTGTTCAACTTTAATTTTCACCAATTCGCTGACCCTCGCACCAGTCGCGGCAAGATACCACACTACAAAATACCATTCTGTGTTGCCGTCCTTTTTCAATGAGTTTTTGAAGAAGGTGTAGTCGGCGTTGCTGATGACATTTTCGAGAAAGTTCTTCTGCTGAATTTTGATGAATTTGAGTTGGAGTTTGTCCTCACCCAAAAACACAAGGTATTTGTTGATGGCCTGAATCCTCAGATTGACGGTCTTAGGCTTGTACCTCTCCAATAAATACCCCTTGTATGCCAACAGATTTTCTGTACTTATCACATCGTAATTGGACAGAAAGTAGTTCACTGTCCACAAATACGAGGTGATGGTGTTTTCCGAAAGGTCATCCCTTCGGAGTTGTGCCTCGAATAGCTCTTTCATAACGATACCTCCGTAAAAAATGATGTTAATGCTAAGTCATCTTGTTTTAAAATTGCCAAGACAATTTGTCTAAAACCTGCCAAAAATCATTGTCTAAAGTTACATTCAAAATTTGTTGCCTACCTTTTCTCACTTAACTGTCACCATTATATTTATAGTTTATGGATGTCTTATCCATCGAATTAAATAATTTTATCATAATTTTATTTGATAGGATAATATATGAAAGGCAGCAAATTATATGCGAAAACATTATTTGTTTGATAAATTTTTTATGATGGTTGTTTTTTGAAAGATAAAAGATGGTTATAAGTATGAATTGGTAAGAGGAAAAAGTAGTGTGCCTTTCGAATGAATTATGGTAGGATAATGTTGCTACAAAGTCCACCAGAACACCGAAGGCCCCACTCAAGCCAAGTCTACCTCATAACTCTATTCAAGTCAACAAAAGTTCTCCTGTCCTTTCTCCCTGCATACGTTCCCATTCCATATATTGGTTAACCATTTCTATTTTGTAAATAATTCAGATTTATTATTTAGGGATCAACGCATAGAAGATCTTTTCAAAGACTTCATAACTACGGTGCTCGTTGGCGTAGGTTAAGGTGGAACGGGCCGGTGACGTTTCAAGCCAAAATGATTAATTCCGTCGCGGAAGATATCCATACAGTTAATAAGTTTGCGCAACGAAGAAACGCCCTGCATCTGGGCATACAACATAGTTACTAACTGCTGTTTAGTAAAGAATTCCTTAAAGTACTTGTCAGATCAGCAGTCTTCGATGATTTTATCAATGTCAGTCAATAGGAAAAGAGGCTGTGCGAATTGCCCGAACACAGTTATATCACTTTTGACTGCATCTCTTGCTTGTTTGCTGTCGAATTGCGGCCCCTTAACTTTACAGGACGGCTCAGACCCAGGGGACGCCCAGCTGGCTTTAACAAGCTCAACAATCTTACTGCCGATCTGGCCAGACACAACAGTGGTTTGATGGTCGGGATAGGCCTGAGCCACTCATGTAAGGGCGGGCAAGTTCCAAGCACCTCTTCTAGAGAGGGAGGGCCAAGATGCTCTTCAAAAGGCATTAAAGGCCTAGGCGACTTATCTGAGAGCAATGGAAGCCCTGGCAACGTTTCAAAGCGTCGGGGACGCCTAGACAACTCATCAGAGAGCGAGGGAGGGCGAGAAATTGGCCTGAAACTCTTGGCGATGTCAGGAGTCGTCAAATGATACTCTGTAGGGCTAACAAACACGAGACAGAGCTTGACAGGTTCGGCGGTCTTCTCACAGGCCCGGGGCAGGCCCAAGCGACCGCCTCGGGGCTCGGGGCAGGTCCAGCGGTAGGAGGAGGTTTAGGATGATGATCCTTTGAGCGTTCTTTCATAAAGAATCACCATAAGCCCATGTAAACATGGATAACATTGTGTGGACTACAAAAGAACATAATATTCATAATATTTATATGTTCATACCATGCTGTTTTGAGATTAATTAAGTAATTATTATAATTCTTAGCTAAATAATAAATCTAATAAAATAAACATGATATTAGTTAATATATCTGAAAAATTATGATTGGCTAAGGAGCTCGAAGTCGCTATCATAAAATCGCTAACGGGTTGGAGACATTTTAGACGCTACACTAGAATTAGCTGTAATGCAAGAACTTTTTTTGTCAAAAAGCTGAAACCATTGTATTCTAATGGTTTCCTGAGCTCTCAGCGCTGTAAAAGTCGAAAAATTGAGCTTGGCTAGCCTTGCTGTAAGTTTCCTGTGAAATAGAGGGAAAGGGCATATATGTATATTCGATTTATTTCTATATACTCTTTTTAATCTATAGTTGTGCAAGACGTTTTTTGCTAGACAGAGCAAGAATATGCTAAGTTGACAGGATTCTTCAATTTTTTTTGGACACGTGTGTAAATATACATGGACAAATTGTCTTGGCTAAAATTTATAGATTTTCAACGAATTCAGTACTTTTGACAAGGATTTTAGCAAGTTTTTGACAAATTGTCCTGACAGTTTTAGGACAAAATGACTTGATGTTAACAAAAATGATTTACCGCTTACGATACGGCTAAATAATTTTACACGAAGGTTGCAAGTTGCCTGTTGCTCGCACTATGGGAAGTTGCCTGTGGAGTGGGAAATCGTCAGGCTTTCTGACTTGGGGCAGATTGTTGGCGGTGGCACTCCGTCAACTAAGGAAAGTGAATATTGGAACGGTGATATTGCGTGGATTACTCCTGCTGACCTGAGCGGATACACCGACAAATATATTGCACGCGGTAGCAGGAATATCACGCAAAGCGGGCTTGCCGCTTCATCTGCTGTTGTTATGCCGATTGGCAGCGTTTTGATGTCTAGTCGTGCGCCGATTGGGTATTGCGTCATTTCTGCTAATGAGGTCAGTACCAATCAAGGTTTCAAGTCAGTTGTTCCATACATTACGGCTACAAACGAGTATCTCTATTATTATCTGCTAGCGAATGTTGAGGGAATATGTTCGCGGGCTTCCGGCACAACATTCAAGGAAATATCCGGCACAGAGTTTGGCAATACGGTTGTATCTCTACCACCGCTCGCAGAGCAACTACGGATAGTATCCGCAATTGAGGCGGCTTACTTGATATTAGACATAATCTCCTCCAATATCCGATAGAGTACGTCTATTGAATCGGCAATGCGCCTCTGCTCCGCAAGTGGCGGGAGGGGAAACATAGCATCCGTAAGTTGTTTCTTTGTAATGCCTGAAATCGTTGTCCCACGCCCTGAGTGTTTCAACGACTGCATTTCGTGAAACAGTACGTAATAAACATACCGACTGTACAGTGTTTCCTTGCTAAATGAGATGAGTGCTTGGCTGTCTTGGCTGAAACACATATCGCGATCCAAGACCGCCACTTTCCCTAATCCTATGCGAGTAACGACAATAACGCTATCTTTCTCTACCACATTTGTTGTGGAGTTTTCAATCCCAAGTTGGGTCACACTCCGTCGCGGAGTTATTTTCCCACTATCGTCAATATCGGCACTTGAAAACCACGGCTTACCATCGTCCCAATATTCCGATTGAAGTGTAGATGGCGTACCGCCGCCGACAATATCAAACAGGCTACCAATCGGCGCAAACTCCCACCCTACAGGCAACTTCCCATAGTGCGAGTTATCCCTTGTTTCGCTGACCTCTTTTTCCCGCTTGCCGGGCTTGATTTTGCCTGCTTTGATGAGATTTGTGCGTTCGGCGCATATGCGGTCGAACAAGACGCTGGCGGGTTCGTCGCTGTCGTCCTGCGGGACGAGTTTGCCCGTCACGGCGAGGGAGAGGATTTTAGACTTAGCGGCGGTGACACCGGCGGCAAGGTCGCCCTTGCTCTGGTCGATTTTGTCTATGACAGCGAAAACAGACTCAATAGCGGCGACAATGCGATGTTGTTCGGCGAGAGGTGGTAACGACAAAGAAAAGTCAAGCACGATTTCGCGCCTGATTCCGGGTATCAATCCATTGGCTTGCTCAATCAAATCGCCTACACTAGCCGACAAAGTATATTGAAGATATTTTATGCTTACATCGCAGTAAGGACGTATCGCCATTATTTGCCTTGCGATATGAGCATCTTCCAAATGGGATATAGCCATTTTCCCGACACCAGCGCCTTTGCAGGTCAATAACAAATCCCCAAAACATGAATGTGTTTGCGGCGTTTCTGTCCACCGATTAACAAGCACTCGTCCTTTTTCAAGACAGCTTGCACCCGTGATATATGGAATCCCCAACTTGCAATCATTGTATCGGTCAGGTGTTAAATCCTGTCCCGAATACAGTTCAATGACGTCACTTAACTGACAAACTGCCCACCCCTGCCGCAACTCCCCATAGTGTGATGTATCGGTTGGTGTCAACGGTAAAATCCTCGCCATCCTACACCAAACCCGCCCCTTACGCTAATTAGCAAGCAGGGCATACGTCAATACCCTTTCGGTATTGACGTATGCGCCTTGTTGGTGGCTGACGCCCCCAAGCCCCCTTGCGTGAATGGCTTTCGCCCTCTCACTTGAAGCCGCGCTCCGCGCGTCTGCCTTTACCTGCGGGAATGGAAATTTACGTCGGGTTCACCGTCCGCGACCGCTGGAGGTTTCGTGGGTTTTGTCCAGCCCCAACATATTGTGAGCGTTGGATTTTTCCGCGCATAGGTCTTTGAACTTTTGTTTTGCCGCCTTGTATACCGGATACATCGGACGCTTCTGTTTTTCGAGTTCCGCCCACTCCACTTTTAGCGAGTTTATGCTTGGCAGCTTGCCTTTGAAGCCGCGGCCGTCGAAATATTTTTACGCTGCCTTATTGATAACAATGTCCGTGCGTTCGGCTTCATAAGGCACCGGGTCCCACCCGCTCCGTTTGTAGCGTTCGTAAGCAGCTCTTGTTTAGCCGTAAGTTCCGATTTGCTTTTGCAATTCGTTGATGTCCTCCTGGCGCGTTTCGATGTCGCTAATTTTGCTTGCGACGTCATCATCTCTCCGGCGGCGGCATTACATTTTTCGCAGAGTTCCTCATAAGAGCCGATGCCTGAATCGCTACGGTTTTGCCTGAAAAACCCTCCAAACCCCGCAGTATGAATCTGAGAATATACTGCAGATCTGAGGGAAATAGATTTTGCAAAATAATAAAGAAGATTGGGTAGGAAAAAGTATGATAATCAGGTGTGAAAAAAACCGAAAATTAGAGCTTGTCAAGGCCTGGTTCCCGGATGTCTTGGAGGCTTTCGAGAAGATTAAGGTCCAGGAGGTTCTTGTAAGAGCTGGAGATCCTGGAGAACATCTAAGTTCTGTAGGTCTTGTAGAATATTTAGGCCCTGTAGTTCTTCGAGTTACTGGAGTGCCAAGAAGTCATTAAGGGCTTCGAGGTGTTTAGGGATTTTTGAGCTGTAGGAACTTTTGGGGTGCGGTTGCCTCTGGATGGCTCTGAGGGGTGGCGGGTTGGTCGAGATGGGTGGAGGGGTTGTGCGGTTGCCTGTGGATGGCTCTGAGGGGTGTGGAGGAGCTGTGCGGTTGCCTGTGAATGGCTCTGAGGGGTGCGGTTGGAAACCAAGTAAAGCTTGGAGATTTTAGGATGCTTAATTTGGAGATTGTTCTAGTAGATACAATATATGCCTAGATGCTTGACTAATAGCAATTTCTATTTAGATGGCCTGATCAGAAAACGTTCCTTGAACATTGAAATAGCAGATAATAAAGAATATTATTCAGGAGCGTTCAAAAGTACATGAACAAAAAACTTTTTTTGAATGATAAAGACTTGACTTATTTCTCGATGAAAGTGAAAATGAAAATGCCAGCAGCGCGGAAGCAGGCTCTGGAGGAGTCCAACCTGCCAAGGACCTATGCTGGTGCGTTGTTCTATCAATAAATGATAGCTAAAAAGCTGAGCCAAGAAAATTATTTGTCTTTTTGGACTAATATTTTAAAGGCTCAGCTTTTTTATACCTACTTAAGGTTCTTATAATTTATTGATAGGTAACGTCAGAAGCCTAAAAAACTCATTCTTCCGGCCATGTAGTTCGTTTTCACTGTTCTTTTCAGTGAAAACGAGCTACATAAAGCCGGTCTTCATTTTCATGGATTGAAAAACAATTTTTGTAAAAATTGGAAATTAATTTTGGTGCAGTTCAATAGCTTTTTGACACTGATGAAAGAAAATTATGAGGGCATAAATTTGATAAATCGGTAAAAAGTCCCTATTTTTTTTTAGGGCCAAATTCAGCACTATATATAGTGACTTTAATTAAGAGAAAACACAAGGTATAGTAGTTAAATGTCTTTAAAATGAACAGGCTGGGGTTTTTACCTGTTGATCAAAAATGGGTCAGCTAAATTTAGTGGGATTGGGCCAGCTGAATTTAGTGGGATTGGTAATGCTGAATTTGATGGGATTGGTTTAATAAATTTGGTGGGATTTTTTAATTTCTTATTGAGAAAATTATGCTGAAATTCATGGGATTGACCTTGCTGAATTTCATGGGATTATTCAATTTGCCTCTGTGATAACGATAGCGGACGCTGCAAAGAATAGCTTCTCGCTGTCAATTCCGTCATACGTCAAAGAGGTTGTAGCGGAGGAAGCGAAAGATACGCGCTCGTTCGCCGAGCGCCTTGGCGCTTGGAAAGAACGCCGCTTTGACGCGCACGGCCTATGATGAATTGGAATCCCTGCTTGGAGGTGAAATAGATGACTAAGAAAAAAACGCCGAACGAACTGCGGCTCCGCAACAGCACGGCGGAATTTCTCACATTCGCCTATCAGACAGGCGGCGACGGTGTAGAGGCGCGCGTTCAGGACGGCACAATTTGGCTGTCGCAACAGTCGATGGGCGAACTGTTTGAAACATCAAGCGACAATATCGGTTTGCACTTGAAGAACATCAACAAAGAGGGCGAACTGGACGTTGATTCAGTTACCGAGGATTTCTCTGTAACTGCGAACGACGGTAAAACCTATGTCGTGAAGCGCTATAATCTTGACGCGATTATCGCCGTCGGCTACCGTGTGAGCTCCAAACGCGCCGCGGCTTTCCGGCAATGGGCGACGGGCGTGTTACGCGACTTCACTCTGCGCGGTTATGTGACGGACAGGAAGCGTATGGAGAACGGCGCGTTCCTTGACGACGACTACTTTGAGCGTCTGCTTGAAGAAATCCGCGAGATACGACTTTCCGAACGGCGCTTCTACCAGAAGATAACAGACATCTACGCCACGGCGATGGACTACGACAGACACTCGCAAATAACGCGGGAATTTTTCGCCAAGGTGCGGAACAAGATGCACCACACCGTCCACGGTCACACCGCCGCCGAGCTTGTCTTGGAACGCGCCGACGCTGACCGCGAGCATATGGGCTTGACGAATTGGGCGAACAGTCCGAAAGGTAAAATCATCAAGAGCGACGTCGGCATTGCCAAGAACTATCTGACGGAAGCCGAGATGAACGATTTAGGGCGTGTCGTCAACGCCTATCTTGATTTGGCTGAAAGCCGCGCCAAGCGTAAAGTCCCGATGACAATGGAAGATTGGGCGAAACGGCTCGACATCTTCCTCTCCGCCGACGACCGCGATGTTTTACAGAACGCGGGCAGGATAACTGCGAAAATCGCCAAAGAACACGCCGAGAGCGAGTTTGAAAAGTACCGCGTTATCCAAGACAAGCTATTCCAAAGCGACTTTGACCGCTTCGTGGAACTCGAACAGCAAGCCGACGGCAAAGACGGAGGCGCGGAAGATGGGAGTTAAACTTGGAAGCGTGGCGGTTGAAAGCCGCGGTTGCTTACATTTCGTCAGGCAACTTGAAAAATTTCGAGATTCCGCTCCCCCCGCTCGCGCTCCAGACCCGCTTCGCCGACTTCGCCCGCGCCGCCGACAAATCAAACTGTAACTTTTAGTTTTTAGGTTTATATGTTTTCTTTTTTCATTTTGTCAAAAATTGAAATAAAACGATTATTTTATCTTTTATGACTTTTTTTACTTGACAGTGATTCTTAATTTTGCTATAAAATAATAGACCTAATTAGGTCTATATTGAGGTAGCAAAATGTCTTTTCCTGAGTGGGTTGAAAATCAAAAAAAACATGGTTGTGAGATTAAATGTATTGGTGATAAATACTATCTCTATGAAAGGAAATCTTATTGGGACCCTGTTAAGAAAAAAGCTAAAAAGAAAACTCGTGAATATCTTGGTGCAATAACACCGTCATGGTTTATACCTAAAAGAATAATGTTGCCTTCGAATAGTACTTATTCTGTAAAAGAATTTGGAGCTACTGCTTATCTTAGCTGTATTTCAAAAGACATTCTTGAAATTTTGACCCAACAATTGCCTGATAAAATGGCTAAAATGATCTATGTTCTGGCAATTTTAAGGGCCAAAGGAGAAGAGTCTTTTAAAAGAATGGATATACAATATCAGACTTCGTATCTTTCTGAGACTATTTCTGGTTTATCGTTGAGTGGAGCTTCAATAACTTCATTCTTAGTGGATTTAGGTAGACAACGAGACAAAATTGTTACAGTCATGAACAAATTGTCAAATAGTATACAGAATATTATAGTTGATGGGTCAAGACTAACGTCCTGGTCAAAAGGCATGTCACTACCAGATATAGGTCACAATACATCTGGGAGATGGGATCCACAGGTTAATATTATGTATGTCTTTGCGAGATCTTTATTACCACAGCCTGTTTTTTACAGATGTGTAAGAGGAAATATTCCAGACGTTAGCGCCATGAAACTTACCATGGAGTCTATGGGAAAAGATTGTATTTCTACGGTAGTTGCTGATGCTGGATTTGCTAGTGCTGAAAATTTTGAAATGTTAGCAGAGTCTGACATAAAGTATATAGTGCCACTTAAAAGGAATACTAACGAAATTGTTTCAACTGATCTTAACGTACGTAGTAATTACAAACATGCGTTTACATATACAGAAAGGTCAGTAATCGCTTATGAACAAGATAAAGACGGATATAGGATAATCGTGTTCAGGGATGAGCGTATGAGATATAAAGAAATGTCTGATTTTATAGCAAATTTAGAAAAGAAAAATCTGGCTATCCGTGAAATGAAGAAAAAGCATAAATCGGCTGAATTCAACATAGGAGAAGAAGCAATAAAAAGTGATCCATATTTTGGAACGATCATCATCAGAACAAACTTGGATGACAGTCCGCAAGAAGTATATGAGACTTATAAAATGCGTGTAGCTATAGAACAGTGTTTTGATACTTTAAAGAACACTTTATCTCAGGATCATAGTTATATGCATTCT
>JAISET010000156.1 GCA_031264015.1 Deltaproteobacteria bacterium
ACAGCTAGAGAGTGGCTCAAGAGGAGCCTCAGAGGACGTAAAACCTTTTCTTATAGGTTTAATTCGAGGGCTCATAATTGAAATTATAGGGCAAAAATTAAATTTGTCAAGCCTTAGCACTTAATTTTTCCTCTTGCCCTAAAAATTTGACATTGAAGGTGAAAAATTAGCCCTGGAGACAGAAATCTTGATGGCAATTTTCATCCCAGGGTAGATCCTGGACTCGGGTCCAGCCCCAATCCTGGCAGGGGTCCCCAGGGACCACGTGAACGCTTACCATGTTTTTCTTGGACGGCGGTGTAAAATAATATATATTTATATAAGTATTAGTATTTTTAATTAAATACTATACATTTAAACATATATTTATTAAATTTATCTGCTTATAAAGGATTAAATCAATGTTTAAAAATATGAAAATTAGCCTAATGAATGGTCTAAAATATTTTTTAGCGCAAAAACTTAACTTAGCTAGCTGGAAAATTAGCTGTTTTCTAGCTTTATTCTTTGAAGTAATTTTAAATCTTAGTTTATGGCGCTTTGCCTCAGGCTCAATAACTATTAATTCAACTAAAGATTTATTTTTTGCCATGAGCTTACCACTCTTTATTTTTATTGGCCTATATCTGATATTTACCATCTTACTTTGGCCATATATTTATAAACCCATTCTAACTATCCTTATCATTGTCTCTAGCGTAGCTAACTATGTTATGTTTCAATATGGTATTTTCCTAGATACAAATATGATGAGAAACCTTTTTGAAACCAATCAAAGAGAAGCCCTAGAGTATATCAACCTCAGCGGTCTAATTTGGTTAGTCTTAACCGGTCTTTTACCTGTTTGTCTGCTCTTTAAAATCAAACTCAAATTTAAAAATATCTGGTCCGAAATTAAATCCAAAATAATCTCTTTAATCTTATGTTTAGCTGTTCTAGGCCTTTTAGCTTCGACTCTTTACCAAACCTACATTATTTTTGGCCGCAATAATCACCAGATTACCAGATTAATTAATCCCACCAATTACCTATCCGGGACCATTCATTATTTTCTACAACAATCGCGAGCCAAAAGAGTAGTAAAATCCCTGGACCCAGAAGCCAGCCGTCAACCTAATTCTGAAACTAATTATACTGTTTTCGTTTTAATAGTTGGCGAAACAGCTAGAGCCATGAATTTTTCCCTCAATGGTTACCCTCGTCCAACCAACCCTAAACTAGCCAACCAGGACGTTATCAGTTTCATCAATGTAACCTCAAGTGGCACAGATACTTCTGTTTCTGTACCTGCTATGTTTTCCCGCTTTCCCAGATCAAATTTCGATCTGACTGAAGCCAACTATACTGAAAATATAATAGATCTAATAAAACAAGTTGGCTATGAAGTTATTTGGCTAGAAAATGATAATGGTTGTAAAAGAGTCTGTGACCGAGTTTTCACCAGAAATATGGTGGCAGAAAATGACCCAGCCTACTGTGACAACCTGGTTTGCTATGATGAAGTTTTAATTAAAAATTTTAAAAATATATTAGACGATATTGTTCAGGATACGGTCATCATTCTCCACACCATTGGAAGCCACGGGCCAGCTTACTATAAAAGATACCCAGCGAATTTTAATATCTTTAAGCCTACCTGTGAGACCAGCGAAATCCAAAATTGTGCCGCTCAAGATATAATCAATACTTATGACAATACCATTCTGTATACCGATCATATAATTAATGAGTCCATTGTTACTTTACAAAAATACCCTCAATTCAAGACCAGCCTACTATACCTATCTGATCATGGAGAATCTCTGGGGGAAAACGGAATCTATCTGCACGGCTTACCTTTTATTATCGCCCCAGCTGAACAAATAAATGTTCCCCTGATCTTGTGGTTTTCAGAATCGATGAAAACTAACCAAAAAATAAGTTACGATTGCTTAAAGAAAAATATCTCCCAGCCAATCTCTCACGATTTTTTGTTTCATTCTTTGGCTAGTTTACTAAGCATAAAAACTAAATGGTATGAAAAGGAGTTGGATTTATTCAAACCTTGCCAAATTGACCCTTAAAATAATATTAAAACCCACAATCTCTAAGGCCATGGCCAGATGACTGGAGTGACTAAAGTGAAAATTTTAGCTAAAGCCGGCCAGTTAAATATAAGATCCCTAAAAAGACTAAATATTAACCAGAGGACCACTTTAATCAAATTAAGTAAATTAAGAAGACTAAAAATAGTAATTGCATTTATTTTTATATCGTTAGTCAAATATTTAGTTGGTTTTTTCTGATATTTTCCAGCATTTATGGATCTATAGCCATTGATCAGGATGACTTTTTATGCAACCAGCCAATAAGTCGTTAAGATTTTGCCCCTGGGCAAGTAACCAAGTCTGACTCCGGCTATCCCCTTTAGGAAATTTTGGCGTAAGCGTTCACGAGGGCGGCCCGTGAGGTTCCGGGGCCCACTTTAATCGTCGGCCCAATCCGTCGCCAGGCCCAAGTGACAGGGTCCGGCTCCAAATAATCAGTGTGTGGCAAACCAAGCACCGCCAGTCGTCATAGGCCAGGCGCCTATTCAGCATGTTTAACGACTTGCCGCAAGCGTTCACGGGGTCCCCTGGTGACCCCGTGAACGCTTACCCACAAAACAGGGGCCGCGGCGCGGTTTTTTTTGTCCCCCGAAAAAAAACTTTTCCGGCGGACAAAAAACTGGAAGAAAAAAAACATGACCGAAGTCGTCATGATTCGTCGCAAGACAGTGCGGGAAGCGGCCCGCGTCGTTTTATCAAGGCGGCCGCCCGAACTGCCGCGGGCGACTTGGGGACATTTTAATGGAGGTGGTTTCCATATTTAGGAAAACAGTATATTTTTTCGGGAGGTGAAAAAAAGATAAATTTCGACGCCCTGTCTCTCTCCCCGTCGCCGTCCGCGCCCCGTCCGTCCTCCCCGTCGTCGTCATTGGCACCGTCGCGTCACCGTCCGTCGTCCCCGTCGCCGTCATCATCGCCGTCCGCGCCCCCGTCCGTCCTCCCGGTCGCCGTCATCATCGCCGGCGCCTTCATTGTCACAGTCTCCGTCACTGGCACCGCGCCCGTCATTATCTTAGTCGTCGTCATAGTCTCAAAATTGTCCCTGCCGTCGCCCGGTCGTCGTCAACGTCGCCGTCCCTTGGGGGCGGTCCGTCATGGCGGGTAAAAATTTTTCAGGCCGGCGCGGGAAGGAAACGACGGACGGTCCGGGAAATTACCTCCGCCGCGCATGAGAGGAAAAACTTAACGTTGAAAAGCAAGAATGGGAAAACGTCGTTTGTAAAAGCAAGAAGGGATGATTATGAGGAGGAAACGACGAGAAAGGAAACGGTCGTCGCCGGACTAAAAAAATTGGGGAAAAAACGGCGGCGAAGTCGTTTTTTCCCCAATGGTCGCGAGAGAACGTCGAACTATGAGGCGGCGGGAATTAAAAAAACTGTGACGAGACCTGTCCGCCTGTCCGCCTGACTGTCAGACTGACAAGCCCCGACTTTTTGGCGTCCGACTCAGGCGTTCCGGCCGGCGGGCCCGCCCTCGGCGACCGCCTCCGCCGCGGCCGGGGCGGCCTGCCCACCGGCCTCCTCCTCCTCGCGACCCTCTTTCGGACACTCCACCGGCCCGGGCTTTAGGAAGCCGGGGATGTCGAGGCCCAGGATCTCCCAAATCGACATCTGGGAGAGGGGGCGCAGACGGCGCCGGTGGGTCCAGACGTGCTGGCCCAGCATGACGCCGAAGCCCGCCCCGCAGATGGCGTGGGTCCTGACGGAGCCCCAGAAGGCCGAGGTCACGCAGCTTAAAAAGGCCAGCGACAGGTTGACGAGCTCCGCGGTGGCCCGGGGGGAGCCCCGCTTCCGCGGGGGCGCCGGGCGGCTCCGGCGGGCCTCCTCGGTCAGGAGCCCGTCCGGGATCTCGACGGGCCGGCCGAGGAGGCTCCGGGGTTTGAGGAGCTCCGGGTTCCTCAGGGCGGCCGCCCCCTCGGGGTCGACGGCCTCCAGGTACGAGGCGATGGTCTCGACGGAGACGGCCTCGGGGTCGTACTCGAGCAGGACGCTCCCCAGGACCGGGTTGACGGTGATGTTTCTCACGCCCTTCATGGCCCCGGCCGGGATCTCCGGCGCCGGCTGGCCCTTGAGATGGGCGAGTCTGGCCCTGATGCGGCCGTTGGTGAAGCTGACGATCATTGGCGCGCCTCCCGTCGTCGCGAGGCCCCCCGGCCCGGTTGTCTTTTTCGGCCTGGGGGCGTCTGATCCGCTGTGTTTGGCGGATGAAGTTTTTGTCGTCTCGTTCGAGCGGCCCGCCGGGGGTGTTGCTTGGCGTCCCCCGGCGGGCCTGGCCGTCCGGGTTTTGTCAGCTCCCGGGAACGGCCTCCCTGGGGAGCAGGGCCAGTTTTTCCTCGGCCGTCAGCATGGGCCTGGTGGCTCTCAGGGCGACCAGGAAGGTGGTCAGGTTGTGCAGGAGGGCCGTGACGCCGGGGCCGATGACCCCGAAGAGGCCCAGGGTCAGGAACATGCTGTTGAGGCCGACGATGACCCGGTAGTTGGAGTGGATGCGGGACATGGTGTTGTCGGAGAGCTCCCTGGCCAGGGCCAGCCCCTCGATGCGCCCGCGCAGCAGCTGCACGTTGGCGACGTCCTTGGCCAGCTCCGAGCCGTCCGAGAGGGCCACGCCCACGTCGGCCAGCGACAGGGCCGCCGAGTCGTTGAGGCCGTCCCCGACCATCAGGACCCCGTCGCCCCTTCTGGCCAGGCCCTTCAGGACCCTGGCCTTCTGGTCGGGCAGCAGCTCGGCCAGGTACTCGGTGAAGCCCGCCTCCCTGGCCATGGCGGCGGCGGCGTTTTTCAGGTCGCCCGTCAGCATGACCACGCGCTCGACGCCCTGGTTTTTCAGGTTGGCGATGGTGCGCTTGACGCCGGGACGCAGGCTGTCCTTGATGGAGATCAGCGCCGCCAGACGGTCGTTGACGGCCATGTAGATGATGCTGGAGCCGTCGGAGGAGAGTCTCGCCGCCTCCCGCTCCTCATGCTCGGAGATGGCCACGCGCTCGTCGTCGACGACGAAGTGGCGGCTCCCCAAGAGGACCTTGTGCTCGCGCCAGGAGGACGAGATGCCGTGGGCCACCACGTAGTTGACGGAGGTGTGCTCCTCCTCGTGGCCCAGGCCCTCGGCCTTGGCCTGCCTGACCACGGCGCGCCCGACGGGATGGGGGAAGTGCTCCTCCAAGCAGGCCGCGAGCCTCAGGGCCTCCTCGCGGCTGTAGGGCTCGAAGGTGACGATCTCGCCCACGGAGGGCTTGGCCTCCGTCAGCGTCCCCGTCTTGTCGAAGACCACGGTCCTGGCCCTGGCCAGCTCCTCGAAGTAGCGGCCGCCCTTGACCAGGACGCCGTTCTCGTTGCCCTCGCGCATGGCAGAGAGGACCACCAGGGGGGACGAGAGCCTGATGGCGCAGGAGTAGTCGACCAGCAGGACGTTTCCGGCCTTCATGGTGTTGCCGGTGAAGAGGTAGATGAGCCCGGCCAGCAGGAAGTTGAAGGGCACGATGGAGTCGGCCTTGCGCTCGGCCCGGCCCTGCAGGCCCGTCTTCGAGGCCTCGGACTCTTTAATATACTCGATGATGGAGCGGATCCTGGTCTCGCCGCCGACCTGGTCGGCCCGGACGACGATCTGGCCCTCCTCCACGGCCGTGCCCGCGAAAACCGCGCCGCCGACCGTCTTTCTGACGGCCAGGGGCTCGCCGGTCATGGTGGCCTGGTTGACCGAGGCCTCGCCGTCGACCACCCGGCCGTCGACGGGGATGAGCCCGCCCGCCCGGACGATGACCTTGGAGCCGACGCCCAGCTCGGACTCCCTGACCCTGACCTCCTGGCCGTCGTCGGTCAGCACCCAGACCGACTCCTCGTGGCCGGCCAGGCTGCGGAAGAGCCCGGAGATGCTGCGCCTGCGGGTCCAGGCCTCGAGGTATCTGGAGAGCGAGAAGAAAAACAACAGCGTCCCCGCCGAGGACAGGTCTCGTCGGGAGAAGAGGACCGTCAGGGCGGAGGCGTCCAGGACCTCCACCGAGAGCTTGCGCTCCCAGAGCAGGTATTTCAACCCCTCGAGCAGGTACGGGACGGCGGTGACGATGGAGATGAAGTGCCGGATCGGGCTCGGCAGAAAAAGTCTTTTCAGGATGAAGCTGGAGACGGGGTTGAAGGGGAGCGGGGTCTCCTCCCCGACGGCCAGCACCTCCAGTTCGGGGCCGGCCAGGGCCCTCTGGCGGCCCGGCTCGAAGTCGGCCAGGGCGGCGAGAATCCTCAGCCTGACCAGGGCGGAGGGCTCGTAGAGTATCAGCAGGCTTGAGGTTAGGGGGTTGTGAGCCAGATACCTGATGCCGCCGCATTTGGTGATGGCCGCCGACAGCCGGTCAAAGGTTCTGGAGGTGAAGCCGGGCGGGGTCAGCCTCAGGCGCAGGCGACCCCGCAGATCGGAGAGTATGTTTCCTTCCATATCCGGCTTCCTATTCTCATGCCTGGCTTTCGGCTTTGGCGTTGGCGCGGTCCTGGGCCTTCTGGTCGGCCTCGGCGACCAGGTCCTCCAGGTTCTCCTTGGCGGAGCCCGCGATGGCCTGGAGCTTCCTCTTGGCCGTCAGGCCGTGGGAGAGCACCGTGGTGGCCCCGTCCTTGATATAGGAGGGACGGCTGGCAATGACGGTGGCTCCGACGGCCCCGACAACAACCCCAATACCGAAGGAAAGCCACTTCCACTGATTAAACATTCTAGACCTCTTTTCTTGCTCGGTCGCGACAACCGGCGTCATGGTGGGCCGCAGCCCTGTTCTCACTGGTGCGGGCGGTCCGGGGGGACCTCCCGGCGCGGCGAAAAAAGTTCCCGGGCCCCCGCCGGGGCCCCTTGGCGGAACCTGGCCGCCGCCTTTTTAAATGTTGCTCTTCGCTCCGTCGGTCCCGGACGCCGGGAGGGCGCCCGCTGGCTTCTTTCGGTCGATTTTTCGCCGGGGTTATGTTTCCGGGTCCCGCGCGGACCCGGCCGGCTAAAAACGCGTTTGAGGCGGCCGGGATTGACCGCTTGTTTATGACCGATCGTCTCGGACGTGGGGCAAAGAATAACAAATAACTAATTGCTTAACAAGTCAAAAATGCAAATATATGTGGTCAAATTATAACCTTTACATTTTTATGGCCGATTTATATAGACAAGTTTAAGGTCCAGGCGCGCCCGCGCGCCTCCGGGGGGATAAAAAAGTCTTAAAATCAGCCGCCTTTGGACGGCGGCGGATCGGGGGCGATTTTTTTTGCCTTCCCCCCCGTCAAATGTTGACAGGTTAAGAATATTGACACCTAATTACGGCTGTTTGGTTCTCTTTCCAGTCATTTTATTCTGTTTTAGCCAGGACAGACCTAAACCTTTCCGTCCGTCCCGGGCCGTCAGGGTCCCTCCTCCCCCCGACCGGCCCAGACTACCATAAACAAGCTTTAATTTACCAGGACAAATCTGAATTGATCAGAATTGATCAAAATTGATCAAAATTGATCAAAAATTATCCGAAACGCCTAAAAAAGCCACGGACAGGCCTTGAGAGCCGCTCTGACAAGGGGCCGGCTTTCGGCCGTCGCCTCCCCGGCCCGTCCTCCCCCCCAGCTCCCCCGGCCCGTCCCCCGCGCCCCGCCCCGGCCTGGAATTTTTCCCCGGAGGGCGGCGCCGGGGGACTTCTCCGGCGGAGCGGGGGGCGTCGGGGGGCGTCCGGGGGCGTCGGCCCGATTTTTGAAGGGCGGCGGGCGCGGGGGGCTTGTCTCGGGGCCGGCGGGGGCGGGGAGGGGACGGGAGTCGAATATTTATAAATAATTACTAAAGAAATAAAATAACATATAATTATAGAGATTTTTATTGCGTTTTGATGTTTATTTTAACTAAAATAGATCGGCCTGGGCGGCGTCGAAAATCCGCCCTTAAAATGTCCCCCCGGCGGGGGGAATATTTTTTTAATCCCGCTTCAATCCTGGCCCGGAGAGGTCAAAAGCCGGTTTCGGGGCGTAAAAAATCCTTGAATGTGGGCGCCCGTCTTGCTAAATTAGCAAGTTGCGGTCAATCGCTGCCTTATCAAGTCAAGCCTTTTGTTTCTGAACGGAGATTTTTCATGCCCAAAGTTGACTCGGCGAAGCCCAAGAAGATAGTCCTGGCCTACTCCGGAGGCCTGGACACCTCCATCATCCTGACCTGGCTGAAAAACGACTACGGGGCCGAGGAGGTCGTCGCCTTCTGCGCCGACGTGGGCCAGGCCGAGGAGCTGGACGGCCTGGAGGCCAAGGCCCTGCGCACGGGCGCCTCCAAATGTCACATCAGGGACGTCAGGGAGGAGTTCGTCCGCGACTTCGTCTTCCCGGCGCTGCGGGCCGGGGCCGTCTACGAGGGCCAGTATCTGCTGGGCACTTCCCTGGCCAGGCCGGTCATCGCCAAGCACCTCGTCGAGATCGCCGAGGCCGAGGGGGCCGGGGCCATCGCCCACGGGGCCACCGGCAAGGGCAACGACCAGGTCCGCTTCGAGCTGACGGCCATGGCCCTGCACCCCGGGATCAAGACCGTGGCCCCCTGGCGGGAGTGGGACTTCACCTCGAGGACCCAGCTGATCGAGTACGCCAGGGCCCACGACATCCCCGTGCCGGTCACCGCCGCCAAGCCCTATTCCATGGACAGAAACCTCCTGCACATCAGCTACGAGGGCGGCGTCCTGGAGGACCCCTGGAACGAGCCTGACGAGGACATGTTCATCCTGACCGTCTCGCCCCGGAAGGCCCCGGACGAGGTGCGCGTCCTCGAGATCGAGTTCGAGCGGGGCAACCCCGTGGCCGTCGACGGCCGCAGGCTCGGGCCCGCCGACCTCCTGGCCCTTTTAAACAAGATCGCCGGCGAGAACGGCGTGGGCCGGATCGACATCGTCGAGAGCCGCTTCGTCGGCATGAAGAGCCGCGGCGTCTACGAGACCCCGGGCGGCACCCTTCTGTGGCTGGCCCACCGCAACATGGAGTCCATCACCCTGGACAGGGAGGTCATCAACCTCAAGGACTCCCTGCTGCCCAAGTACGCCGCCATGGTTTACAACGGCTTCTGGTACGCCCCCGAGCGGGTGGCCCTGCAGCAAATGATCGACCACACCCAGGAGCGGGTCAGCGGCGTCGTCAGACTGAAGCTCTACAAAGGGGGCGCCTGGGTGGTCGGCCGCAAGTCCGCCGACTCCCTCTACTCCGACGCCTACGCCACCTTCGAGACCGACCATGTCTACGACCAGAGCGACGCCGGCGGCTTCATCAGATGCAACGGCCTGCGCCTGCGCATCGGCAGGATGCTCAGGGGCGGCGGGGACAAGTAGGCGCGGGAGAACGCCGGCCGCGGACATATATGAACGCGCGGGCGCGCGGACAGACCGACGCGCGGCCGGCCGTCAGTTGAACGACGCGGCCGGCCGACGAAAAAAGATCCGACGACGACGACGACGACGACGACGACGTAAGCGTCCGCCGACAAAAAGACCGGACCGGACAAATCCGGACCGTCAGACCGAAAAAACGAAGACGGCGGTTTTTTTTCCGGGCGGGCCGTCGCCCGCCTTTCAGCGGGACGTCCCAGTATTGTTAGGCAAGCAGCCTTTTCCCGACCTCGAGACTTGCAAAGTTTCAGACAGTCCCGGGCCGGGGGGCAGTTCCATCGAACGGGGTTGAAGGCGAAAATGTCAGGAACGCGCAAAACCGGCGGACGGGGCGCCCCGACGCCCAAGCGGCAGACCGGCGGGGCCGGGGCGGACGCCGCGCCCGCGGGATCCCGGGACGGGCGGAGGTTTTTGACGGGCAGCCTGGCCGGGGGGGCGAGCCCGGCCCTGGCCGCGGTCTCCGTCTCCATCGGCCACGACCGCAAGCTGGCCCTCCACGACCTCAGGGGCAGCAGGGCGCACGCCAGGATGCTCGCGGCGGTCGGCCTGATCTCCCCCGACGAGCTCAAGGCCGTCGAGGGCGGGCTCGACGTCCTGACCCGGAGGGCGGAGGCCGGCAACATGGTCTGGAACCCCGCCCTGGAGGACGTGCACATGAATCTGGAGCGGGCCCTGACGGATCTGGTGGGGCCCGCCGGGGCCAAGATCCACACGGCCCGCAGCCGCAACGACCAGGTGGCTTTGGACGTCAGGCTCTACCTGCTGGAGACCTCCGAAAAGATCGCCGCCGAGCTCGGGAAACTCCGGCTCGCCCTGGTCGGCAAAAGCGTCTCGGCGGGCGCCGCCCCGATGCCCGGCTACACGCACCTCCAGCGGGCCCAGCCGATCCTTTTGGGGCATCATCTGATGGCCTACTATCAGATGTTGAGCCGCGACCAGCAGCGGCTCGACGACATGCGGCCCAGGATCATGCGCATGCCCCTGGGCAGCGGCGCCCTGGCGGGCACGGGCCTGCCCGTGGACCCGGGTCTGGTGGCCGCCGAGCTCGGCTTCGAGCGCTTGAGCGAGAACAGCCTCGACGCCGTGGCCAGCCGGGATCACCTCTTGGAGTTCATGTCCTTCGCGGCCATCCTGATGGTCCATCTGTCGCGGCTGGCCGAGGACGTCGTCCTCTGGTGCTCCTCCGAGTTCGCCTTCGCCGCGCTCCCGGACTCGTTGTGCACCACCAGCTCCATGATGCCCCAGAAGAAGAACCCCGACGGGGCGGAGCTCATGCGCGGGAAGGCCGGCCGGGTGGTCGGCGACCTGATGACGCTGCTGACGGTGGTCAAGGGGCTGCCCCTGAGCTACAACCGGGACCTCCAGGAGGACAAGGAGCCGCTTTTCGACGCCGCCCAGACCCTGGAGGCGGTGCTGCCCCTGGCCGCCGAGATCGTCCTCGGCCTGGAGTTTGATTTCGACCGCCTGCGCGAGGCCGCCGACGACCCCTACGTGGGGGCCACCGACCTGGCCGACCATCTGGTTTTGCAGGGCGTCCCCTTCCGGCAGGCCCACGAGCAGGTGGGCGCCCTGGTGGCCCTGGCCCAGAGGGAGGGGCTGGCCCTGCGGGACGTGGGCCCGGAGAGGCTGCGCAAACTCTGCCCCAAGGCCGACCCGAAGATCCTGGGGCGCCTGTCCCTGGAGGATCTGATCGAGGCCCGCTCGACCTCCCCCGGCGGCACCTCGACGAGGACCCTGGCCGCCCAGATCGAGGACGCCAAGGCCGACCTGGCCGCCAGGTTCGGGGGCGAGGCGGCCGGGGGCGACGTCTTCGCCGCCCGCGCCGCCCGGGCCGCCCCGGCCGGGGCCCGAGCGCAAGTCCCCCCGAAAAAAACCGGGGGGGGGCGGCCGTCCAAATGAGCTTGTCCCCGTTGTCAGTCCCGCCGGCGCGCCGCGGGCGCCGGCGTCCCTTGACGCCCGGCCTCCGGGTCGTCCGGCCGCTGCTTTTGGCCCTGGCGGTCATGACGGCCGCGGCGGCCGGCTGCGGGGTCAAGACCCACCCCTTCCCCGAGCCGGTGACCCTGCCCTCCCGGGTGGGGGACCTGAGCCAGAATATCGACGAGAGGGGGCACCTCTGGCTGAGCTGGTCGGCGCCCGCGCGGAACGTCAACGGCGGGGACCTGCGCACCCTGGACCACTTCGAGGTCTGGGGGGCCGTCTATGACTCCCGGGACTTCTGCGACGGCTGCCCGGTCTCGACCGCCAAGATCGACGACGTCTGGCTGCAGCCCCCCGGGCCGGGCCGGAGCATCTTTCCCGGGCCCTACGTCTGGCAGACCGACCTGACCCCCGGGCGCGTCTATATTTTTCGGGTGGCCGGGTTCTCGTCGCGGGGGGCCGTCCACCCCCTGGCCTGGAGCGAGACCAGGATCTGGATGGTGGAGCCTCCCGGGGAGCTCCGGGGCTTCGCGGCTTGGGCCGACGACCTGGCGGTCAGGCTGCGCTGGCCGGAGCCCCCCGCGGGCCTGCTGGTCCAGGTCCAGAAGCGCGGCGCCGACGGCGAGTACAAAAACCTCGACCCCGCCAGGGACGGCCAGACGGACCTGGCCGTGGCCTACGAGAACGACTATTACTACCGGGCGCGCCTGGTCGACCGCCGGGGAGGGGAGGGCGGCCAGTCCCTGGTGCCCGGCCCCTGGACCGAAGAGATCCGCCTGAGGGTCCGGGACGCGCTGCCTCCGGCCCCGCCGCCGTTTTTGAGCGCCGCCCTGGCCCCCGGGGGCGTCCGGCTCTCCTGGCAGGACCGCCGCGAGTCCGGGGACGTGGCCGGCTTCTATCTCTACCGCTCCGAGGTGGGCTCCGACAACTTCGTCCGCCTGGGCGGCCTCATCGAGGGCGACACTTATCTCGACCTCGCCGCCCCTCCCGGCCGGGACCTGCGCTACCGCCTGACCGCCGTGGACG
>JAISET010000162.1 GCA_031264015.1 Deltaproteobacteria bacterium
TGTCTTGCCGAAAAGAAGAAAGGCGTCAGGCCGGAGGAATATATTTAGGCGTCGCCGCGGGGATGTCCGACATTATCCTGACTGCCGCCGTTTTTCATGAGCGCGTTTTTCGGACAGGCGGTTTCGGGGAGCCCCGTCCCGCGTCCCGTTTTCCAATGCCGGCGCGTCCCCGCTATTGTCATTTCGCGCCGCGTCCCGTCAAAAACTTGTCCCGGCTCCTGGTCGGACCTTTGCGGTCCATTGCCGCGCGCCGTGGCCACAAGACTGTCAGACGCCTAAATTTTCGTGACATATCGCCGAAGCTGTCCAAAACATCCGGGCCGGTCCCCGCCCGTCTTGCGCCCGGCCATTTCGCTGCCTGTTTCCTTTTCAGTCGCCGGTGATATTAGCCCGAGTTAAATCGGCGGGCTGAGAATTTTCTGTTTGCCGGAAGGATTAAAAGACATTGTTATTAACTCTAACAACTGTCTGGATTGACTTTAGACTATAATAAAGGGGGCAAACGTTCAGAGCGCCCAAAGCCTCCGGGCCGGGCCCCGGAACAGCCGCCCGGAGGCTCCGAGCCGGGCGCTGGGGCCGGGAGGCGCCGCCTATTTCCCGCGTCCGCCTTTGACCGAATATCGCGGCCCGCGCGTGCCGCGGCCCCGCTGAAGACGGGACTTCACGCCCTGGGCTTGAGCCGTCTCGTCGCCCCCGTGACTTTCCAGGTCGCCGCCGGCCGGGGCGGTCCGGTTTGCCGGGCGGGCGTCTCAACCCTCAAGGGGCGCGCGCCTTTCCGCCGCGCGCGAAAAAAGTGGGAAAAATAAAGGCGAAAAACATATATAAACCGCCGGGCAGATGAAAACTAAAAACTATCAAGGCGTCGGTCACCCGGCGCCTTTTCTATTTCAGGGTCCCCCCGAAGTCTTTAATTTTTAGCCCGGCGGCGTCTTTAACCGCGCGGCCCCCTCCGGCCGCCCCCGCCCCTCCCGGCCTTTCGCCGCCGCCCCCGCCGCCTCCCTCTCCCCCGCCATCTTGCGGGCGGCGGACTCCAGCGCCGCGGCCAGCTCCCCGTAGGGCAGGGCGCGGGGTCTCGAGCCCCTGACGAAGAGGCGGCCCCCGCCCCTGCCGCCGGCCACGCCCAGGTCGGCGGCCCCGGCCTCGCCCGGGCCGTTGACCACGCAGCCCATGACGGCGACGGTCAGCGGGACGGCCAGGTCGGCGAGGCGGCTTTTGACGTCGGCCAAAAGCGACGGCAGGTCGATCTCGCAGCGGCCGCAGGTGGGGCAGGAAATGAAGTTCGGCCCCCGGGACCTCAGCTCCAGCGAGCGCAGGATCTCCCAGGCGCAGTCGACCTCGTCCTCGGGCGGGCCGGTCAGCGACACTCTGACGGTGTCGCCCAGGCCCTCGTTTAAGAGTATCCCCAGGCCGACGGCCGACCTGACGGAGCCGGAGCGGGAGTCCCCGGACTCGGTGATCCCCAGATGCTGGGGGATGTCGGAATATTGCGACCAGAGCCTGGCCGCCGCCGCGGTCAGACCGACGTCGGAGGCCTTGAGGGAGACTTTTAAATTCGCGTATCCCGTCTCCTCGATCAGGGCGGCCTCCCTGAGGGCGCTGGCCACCATGGCCTCGGGGCCGCGTCCGTATTTCGCCAGCATGGCCGGGTCCAGGGAGCCCGAGTTGACGCCCACCCTGACGGCGGCCCCGGCCTTGGCGGCGGCCAGGGCCACTTTTCTAATTTTGACGGGGTCCCCGATGTTGCCGGGGTTGAGGCGCAGCCCGGCCGCCCCGGCCTCCACGGCCAGGAGGGCCAGCCTGTGGTCGAAATGGATGTCGGCGATGACCGGGAGCCCGCTTCGGGGCGCGATGTCAAACAAAGCCCTGGCCGCCCGGGCGTCCGGGACGGCCACCCTGACCAGCTCCGCCCCCCGGAGTCTCACCGCCTCGATCTGGGCCAGGGTGGCCGCGACGTCGCGGGTGTCGGGGTTGGTCATGGTCTGCACGACCACGGGGGCGCCCCCGCCCACGGCCACCGGACCGACCATGACGGTCCTGGTGCCGGCCCCGGCGCGCGTCCAGGGCCCGCCGGACGGCCGTCTGGCGGGGAGGTCACCCCCGCGGCCCCCGCGTCCGTCGTCCCGGGGGCCGTCTTTGGCTCCGCGGTCCCGGGGGGGGCCCGCGGGGCGGTCTTCGACGGGGCTTTTTTTGGCTTTCACGGACATGGGCGCACCACGCGTGCGTACGAGACTATGATTGAAAAACACAAAAACGCCCGCGGACACGGACTCTCGGAACTTCCCGACCAGCGGGACGTCCCCGCGTGCCTATTCGACGGAGACCGTGGCGAGATAGGGGACGCTGCAGCCCCGGCAGGCGGGTATGCCGCGAAACCGGCCCCGAAGGTGGGCCGAGCGCAGACGGGAGTACTCCGGGCCGGTCCAGACGCCGGCCAGCTCGTCCCGGGGGAGCGCGCCCACCACCAGGCGCCGCTCCCAGTCGCCGCAGCAGGGGCCGCAGACCCCGTCGTTGAAAACAAACATGCGCCGGAAGAGGTCGGGGCAGACGAAGCTCACCCCCGCGTTGAGGTCCTCGTAGTCCCGGCCCATGACCGTGGGGAGCCCGAAGCCGATCTCCGCCACTTTGAGATCCCTGAAAAGCTTGATATAATCTCTCTTGATATCAGGGTGCTCGTCAAAATTTTCCTCCAGGACCATGCTGGCCCTGGTCTGGACGCCGGCGAGCCCCAATTTGTCCTTGGTCTCCATGAAGCCGGCGATGTTGCCCAGGACCCGGTCGTAGTCGGCCCCCCGGCGGACGGCCTCGTAGGGCTCCCGGTAGGGGGAGTCGAAGGAAAAGAAGATGTCCGTGAGCCCCGCCTCCAGAAGCTCGCGGCCCAGCTCGGCGGTCAGGGCGACGGCGTTGGTGTTCAGCATGACCCAGAGGCCGGCCCCGGCGGCCAGGCCCACCATGCGGGGCAGGTCGGGGTGCAGGAGGGGCTCCCCCAGGAAGTTCAGCTTGACCGAGCGCAGGCCCCGGGGGGCGGAGGCGGCTATGACGGCCCCGTACATTTCCATGCTCATGTCCGCCGGACCCGCGGGCGCCCAGTGGTCCAGGCCCCGCTCCAGGTAATAGGTCCTGGGGCACATGCGGCAGCGCAGGTTGCAGCGGTTGGTGGGGTCTATGTCCAGATGCAGGGGGAACAAGCCCGGGTCCCCCGCGGCCCCCCTGCGGTCCCACTCGCGGCGGTACTCGAAGTAGGAGGCCGGGCGGTGGCGGCGCCAGTCCAGCTCCTCCGGGGCGGGCAGCTCGTGGTAGGTCGGGCTTCGGTAGGCGGCGCTCATGGTCGTGTTTTTTCGGGCCTCTTTTTTGCTTTCAGACTGACGGACGGACCGGCTGGCGGCCGGCCGGCTGACGGCTGACGGCCGGCGCGGCGGGGACAAGCGTCCCCCCGCGGACGTCCCCCCCCGGCGGCCGTCAAAAAAATGTCCCCCGGGCGCCCGGGTGGCTTTTTATACCACTAACGGCGCTCCCCTGGCAACAGCGGGCCTTTTTTGGGTTTTCCCCGCCCGGCCGCTTAAGTTTTCCTCGCCCGAGTTTTTTCGTTTTCCTCTCGCCGTCTCGACGTTTTCCTCGCTCCGTCTCGACGTTTTCCTCGAGCTGTTTTTCGTTTCCCCACCCGGTTTTTCGCGGGGGATTTTATCCTCCCCGACGCCGCCGGCCCGACGAAAAGGAGTTTCATGACCATGCAGGGACCCCTCCGGGCGGCCTGGCCGGCCTCGCTGACCCTGGCGGCCTGCCTCGCCGTCGCGACGCCCGCCGCCGCGGACGCCCCTCCCCCGCCCGCGCCCCCGGCGGGACCGGCGGCGGCCCAGGCCGAGCCGGACTCCTCGGGCGCCGTCAGAAACTCCGCCCTGGCCTTCACCCGGACGCCCTTCTTCGGCGGCATGAACAACCTGCCCGTCACCCACGACCAGGGGGCCTTCCCCGTGGTGGCCCTGGACGACCCGGCGGAGTTCGACCCCCGGCCGGGGGCGGCCGGCGCGGCCCAAAGCCCCGCCCCGCCCGGGGAAAAGACCCGCCCCCGCCCGGAGGGCGGCGGACGGGAACACGGGGGGGAGGACGCCCGCGCCCCGGACGGCCGGACCGTCTTTTTCGACGACGGGACCGAGCCTGGCGGGGAGTCCCGGGAAAGAATCTATCTGCGCCTCGAGGAGGACGGGCGCGAGTACGGGGAGGAGGACGCCCGCGCCCCCGCCCGGGACGCCCGGACTCCCGAGTCGTCCGCCGGGGAGCCCGCCGAAAGAATGTATCTGCGCCTCGAGGACGACGGGCGGGAGTTCGGGGACGCGCCCCCCGCGAGCCGCGGGTCCGGCGGCGCGCGTTCCGGATACGGCCAGGCCCGCCCGCCGTCCGCCAACGTCCCGGCCGCGCCGTCGTTGACGGGGCCGTCCTCGCCGACGGAACCGTCATCGGCGGTCGAGCCGCCGTCGCCGTCCTCGCCGACGGGACTGTCATCATCGGCGATCGAGCCGCCGCCGCCGTCCGCGTCGGCAACGGGACCGTCGTCATCGGCGGTCGAGCCGTCCTCGTCGGCGACGGGGCAGGCGGGCCGGGGGGCCTCCCCTCCCGAGGGGCGGGCCGCCGGTGCCGAGCCGGAGCGGGGCGCGGGGGGCGCGCCGTCCGCCTTGGCCTCCCCGGGGCGCCCCGTCGACGGCCTCGACGTCGATCAGATGGAGGAGGCCCTGCGGCCCGACGACGGGGAGGAGGTGGCCCTCGGGGGGAGCCTCTACGTCTGGCGCGACAACTACCTCTACCGCCGCGACGCCGACGGCAAGCTGGAGCCCACCGGCAGCTTTCTGGGGCCCAACGACATCAGCCGCGACGCCGACGGCCGGCAGTGGCTGAGCCAGGAGAGCGACGGCGGCTATCTCATCCAGGTGGCCCTGAGGGTCTGGGCGACGGTCAACTTCGAGCACGACTCCGACGTCCTGGCCCGGGACTCCATCCCCGTGCTGGACACCTTCGGCCAGGCTTTGAGGAGACCGGCCCTGGCCGGCAAGAAGCTTCTGATCATCGGGCACGCCGACGACACCGGCCCCGAGGACTACAACCTGGAGCTCAGCCGCCGCCGGGCCGCCTCCGTGGGGCGCTGGCTGGTCGGCCAGGGCGGCCTGGAGCCCGACCGGCTGATTCTCTCGGGCCACGGGGAGGAGTCCCCCGTCGCCTCCAACGAGACCGACGAGGGCCGGGCCCTCAACAGACGGGTGGAGTTTGTCCTCCTGCAGTAGGCGGCGGGCGGGACAACCGGGCGCCGGCAAGCCCCGGACAAATAATTTGACGACCGGCGGGCATATGTCCCGCTTTTTTTTTGCCCCCGGCCCGGGAAACTGCGACAGTCTCCCGCCGGCCCCCCGGGGGCTTCTTTTTTGGGGAAATTCCAGAGCCGCCCGTCCGCGGCCGCCTGTCCTCAGTCTTCAGCCGCCCGCCTCCGCCTTTGCTTCCCCCGTCCTCGCTCTTCCATCCATAAAGCCTCCTTGTCCCCTCTTGTCCGCCCATGACGCCTCCCTTGCCCCCGTCCCCCGACCATGACGCCTCCCCC
>JAISET010000171.1 GCA_031264015.1 Deltaproteobacteria bacterium
CCCGGGCCCGGACAGGCCTCGGCGCCCCCTCCGAATCAAAAGCGCGGCGGGGCTTCG
The DNA here is from genome assembly GCA_031264015.1 of Deltaproteobacteria bacterium. GTDB lineage: Bacteria > Desulfobacterota > Desulfarculia > Adiutricales > Adiutricaceae > JAIRNQ01. The sequence goes on from JAISET010000171.1 coordinate 58, forward strand.
CCCGATTCCCGCCAAATCGCCCCGACTTTCCAATCGACCGGCGGCGAGCCCGCCCCCGGGGACGGCCTCGCCAGTCGCCAAGGCGGCTTTTTCCCCGGCTTTTTTACCTGGTCCCGGCCCGCCGGCCAAGAGGTGACAAGGAAAAAACCCGGTCGGATTCCAGATCGACGGGGGCGGGAAAAAAATGCCAAACCGGAATTGTGAAATTTGTTTGTCTTCTAGATGGAACATAAGCCTACAAATCTATTTTAATATGATTTTTAGTTGTCTAAGTCTAATCATAACTAGAAAACACAATATTTTTAACATGACAAACTGTTGTCATATTAGGGAAGCTAAACTTCCATCACTCGCCCGGGGGCGGGAGGGACAAACAAAAATTATTTTTCCGACCGTCCCCTCCGCCCGGAAAATCCGGGGCCGACCGCCGGCCTGCCGAACCGGCGGGACGACCCGCCGGCCGCCGGTCGGCGGAAGAAAAAACGCCGTTCGCGCCGGGACTTGTCCGACAGGCCGCCCGCCTTTCACCCAACCACCCGACTAAAAACCGGCCAGGCGGAACGCCGGGCCGGCAGGAGGAGCGTAAATGACAGCTTCAGAATCAGTCAAAGGCGACGAGGAACAGCTTGTCGCCATCGTCTTGGAAATGACCAAATCCTTCTCGGGAGCCGAGAGCACCAAGGACTGGGCCGAGGACGCCCTGTGGTTCGACACGGCGCCCCTCGCCTCCAAGGGCAGGCTGGCGGCCCTGCCCTACTTCGACCGGGGCTTCGGGCAGATCAAGGCCCTCAGGGTCGAGATCGACTACCTGGAGACCGTCGTCCGGGGCGACCTGGGCTTCGTCTGCACGATCCAGAAATGGCTGGTCACCAACAAGGACTCGAGCGAGCGGGGCCCCCTCTTCATCCGCCAGACCGACTGTTTCGAAAGAGTCGGGGGCGTCTGGAAGATCGTCCACGAGCACGCCTCCCTCCCCAACCCCGTCGCCTGGGACGGCAAGGTCGTCAAATAGGCCCCGCCGCCCGGCCGACGGCGGCCGCCGTCTCCGTCCCGTCCCCGCCGCCGGGGACCGGACGGAACGCCCCGGGGACGGCCGCCGGGAACGCGGCCGACAGTCTCCGGGGCCCGCTCCGGCCAGCCCGGCCCAGCGCCCCGCCCCGCCCCGCCCCGGATTTAAACTTCATCGCCTCAGAAAAATTAAAAATCAAAAAAATCACCGACAGCCTGAATGTTCCAGTCGAAAATACCGCCTTCCATTCCGACGGCCCGCCGGACCGCGGGCGGGGCCCCGACGGAGCGGCTCCTCCCGGCCTGTCGGCCGGGCCGGGGGGGTGGCGGCGGTGGTAGCGGTGGAGGAGGTGGAGAAGACATGCGTCGATTGAAAAATTGAGCCGACGCGGGAAAGAACCGCGGGTTCCGACCAACCGAGGGGGGGACTTCGACAGAAAAATGCGGCGGGGGCCGGCGCGGCGCGGGACGCGGGCGGAGACGGGGACGAGGACGAGGAGAGGGACGAGGAGAGGGCGGGACCGTCGGGACAACTGGCGCGGCCGCCCCCCCGCGCCCTCTCAGGCGGTCATGGACTGCTCCTTGGGGAGCCACTTGGCCAGGGTCCTGAAGAGCTCCTGGACGTCGATGGGCTTGTTGACGTGGTCGTTCATGCCGGACTTCAGGCTCATCTCCTTGTCGCCGGTCATGGCGTGGGCGGTCATGGCCACGATGGGCAGGTCGTCGAAGCCGTCCAGGCCGCGGATGATCTTGGTGGCCTCCAGCCCGTCCATCTCGGGCATTTGGATGTCCATGAGGACCAGGTCGTAGCGGTCTTTCTGGACCATCTCCACGGCCTCGCGCCCGTTGTTGGCCACCCGGACGTTCAGGCCCGCCTTTTTCAGGATGCTGGTGGCCACCAGCTGGTTGACCTCGTTGTCCTCGACCAGAAGAATCGGCGCCCCCTTGAGATGGGCCACCAGCTCGCTGGCGTCGGCCTTGGACTTGCGCCTGACGCGCTGGGGCGGGCTGGTCTTGTCCAGGAGGCCCGCGACGGTGGCCGAGATGGAGCCGACGGAGAGGGGCTTGCTCATGACGGCCTTGAATCCCGCCCGCCTGGCCTCGCCCTGCAGCTCCTGGGGGCAGAGCCCGGCCACGGTCAGCAGGGCCACCGCCTTGGGGACGGCCGCCTTGAGGCTCTCCCAGGTCTCCACCCCGTTCAGGCCGGTCATCTGGTAGTCGACGACGACCAGCTCGGGGAGTTTGGCCCCCTTGTCGGACAAGGCGGCCACCCGGGCCAGGGCCGTCTCCCCGGAGCCGGCCCGGGCGACGCTGAAGCCCAGGGCGAGCAGATTGCGGCTCAAAATCTGCAGGGCCGAGGGGTTGTCGTCGACGGCCAGGGCCTGGCGGCCCTTGTAGGGGGGCTCCCTGTTCTCCCGGACCCAGGGGGCCGTCAGGCCGAAGCGGGCGGTGAAGACGAAGGTGCTGCCGGCCCCGGGCCCGGTCTCGCACCAGACCTGCCCGGACATCATCTCGACGAGCCTTTTGGAGATGGTCAGCCCCAGGCCCGTGCCCCCGTACTTGCGGGTGGTGGAGGTGTCGGCCTGGCTGAAGGGCATGAACAGGTGGCTCCTCTGCTCCTCGGTCATGCCGATGCCGGTGTCCCTGACGGTGAAGCGCAGGGTCACCGTCTGGGTGATCTCCTCGATGAGCTCCACCTTGACGCCGATCTCGCCCGCCGAGGTGAACTTCAGCGAGTTGCTGATCAAATTGTTCAGCACCTGGGCCAGGCGCACCGGGTCCCCCACCACGGTCTGGGGCATGGCCTCGGGGGTGTCCAGATAGAACTCCAGGCCCTTCTCGGCGGCCTTCAAAGACTGCATCTCCATGGTCTCGGCGATCAGGTCGTCGAGCCGGAACTCGATGTGCTCCATCTCCATCTTCCCGGCCTCTATTTTGGAGAAGTCGAGGATGTCGTTGATGATGCGCAGCAGGTTCTTGGCGGCCGTCTGGGTGCGGTAGACGTACTCGTACTGCTGGGCGTCCATCTCGGTCTGCAGGGCCAGGTGGCTCAGGCCTATGATGGCGTTCATGGGGGTGCGGATCTCGTGGCTCATGTTGGCCAAAAACTCGCTCTTGGCCCTGGTGCTGGCCTCGGCGGCCTCCCGGGCCTCGCTCAGGGCCCGCTCCTTCTCGGCCATCTCGGTGACGTCCATCAGCCAGAACATGAGCCCGATGCCGCCGCCGTACTCGCCCTTGAAGGCGTTGAGCAGCATGTGGCGGATCTCGCCGTTGCGGTCGAGGATCTGGATCTCCTGCCAGGCGAGCCTCCCCTTGCGCTCCAGCGTCCGCATGACCCGCTCGGCCTCGTCGGCGTCGGCGTAGATCTTCAAGACCGACTCGTCGATGTTCAGGCCCAGGGTCTGGCGGGTGAAGGGGGTCAGAAACCTGATGTCCCCGTCGACGGAGATGAGGAAGGCCACGGGGCTGTTGTCGAGGATTTTTTGCAGCAAAATCCTCTCCCGCTCCACCTGGGCCTCGACGGCCCGCAGTTTTCGGAGGTCCCGGAAATAGCACAGGATCATGTCCCCGTCGGGGCCGACGACCCTGACGAGAAAGACCTCCGACTGGATGGGGTCCCCGTTGACGGACTGGAAGAGCCACTCGAAGCTGACAAAGTCCTCGCTGAAGGCGCGCCGGACATACTCCGGGAAGGCCTCCTCGGAGAGGCGCCCGTCGGGCTGGTAGGGCGGCGAGAGGTTGGGGAAGTAGTCGAAGTACGAGCGCTTGTCCGGGAGGCCGAAGATGGGGATGACCGCCCGGTTGCAGTCCACCTGCCTGAGGCCCGGGTCCCAGAGCGAGCAGGCCATGGGCATGGAGTCCAGCATCAGCCGGTAGTGCTCCACCTCCTCGCGGGCGACCTGCTCCTCCTCGGTCTCCTCCAGGCAGGCGGCGTCGCGGCCCTCCCCCGCGGCCCCCGGGCGCGTCCCGGCCCCCGGGCCGGCGGGCGCGGCGCCGGCCGCCGCCGGGCGCCCTCCCGCCCCCGCGCCGGGGCCCCCGGAATAGTCGGCGGCGAAGTCCAGACGCCGCAGCAAAAGATCGAATTTGACCAGGTCCGGCCCCCGCGTCGAGACCGCCCCGGAGACCAGGCCGCGGCGCCAGACGCCGAGGCCCGCGTCCCACAGGAGAATCCTGCGGGCGAAGGAGTCGGTGCCCCCGGCCAGGCAGCCGGCCAGGACCTCCCTCAGGGCGTCGTGGTCCTGGAAGTGCAGGTGGCCCGAGAGCAGGTCGCCCGGGGACATGGCGGCCAGGTCCGCCTCGTCCTCGCCCAGCAGGGCCGCCAGGGACGACGCGCCGTCCAGCTCGAACCCCCAGTTCTCCAGGGCGGCCCCGGAGCCGGCGGCCGGGTCCCCGGCCGGACCGGCCGGCGGCCCCCCGTTGCCCCCGCCGCCGGAGTCGGCCGCCGGGGCCGCCGAACGCCTGGCGGACACCGAGACGTGGGCCAGGCCCGCGGCCTCCAGCGCCCCCGCCAGACCGGTCGGGGAGGGAGGCTCTTGCAGCCGGGATAGGGTGGGATTCCAAACCATCTGGGTGTCAACTCTGGCCAAAAAAACCTGCCGCGCCAAGTCCGGCGACGGGCGGCCCGCCCGCCCCGCCGAATCGATTGCCCCCCGGGCCCCCGTCCCGCGCCGGGCCGGGACGCCCCCGGCCGGGCCCTCAGTCGATGGTCTCCACCGAGATGGTCCCGGCGCCGTCGGGGGTGGACAGGACGTCGCCGGGGGCCGCCGTCCCGCCCCCCCCGGCGCCTCTTCCGGAGGCGGGGACGCCGGCGGGGACCGCGGCCGGGGACTGCCGGTAATGGAGGACCACCACGTTCTGGTTGGGGTCCAGGGAGGTCATGTTGTCGGGGAGGCTGACCGGGGTGAACAGGTATGTCCGCCCGTTGAAGACGAAGCTTTGCCCGGCCACGGTCAGCTGGATGGACGGCCCCCCGGTGGAGTCGCCGTTTAAGACCAGGTCCCCCCCCAGGGTCAGATTCTCCGAGGCCAGCACGGCTTTTAAGACCGCCTCGAAGTTCTTGGGGGTGGAGATGATGTTGAAGCCGTTTTTCCTGAGCACCTGCAGGTCCTCGGTGGACATGTCGCCGTATTCCAGGATGTTTCTGGCCCGCTCGGTCTCCCAAAAAACCGGGGGCATGGCGGACATGGCCGCCTCGGCCCCGCCGGTGACCACCCGGCCCCGGCTCTTGTCCACGGCCACCCCGACCCGGGGCGAGTAGCCCAGGCTGTGCAGCAAGGCGGCGGCGAAGGAGCTGGGGTTCTGGTCCATCTCGACGACCATGAAGTTGTTGACCGGGGTCGGGGTCTTGGCGGAGCCGCCGACGATCTTCCCCTGGTGGAGGTCCACCACCCTGATGCCGTGGTCGGCCAGGAATTTGACCCAGACCGGGGGGGTCCCGTTGTCGGCGGAGGGGGCCATGTTCAGGACCACGGGCTGGCCCTTGTTCCAGTTGTCCGGGGAGGGCCAGACGATCCAGTCGGCGGTGATCTTAAGCCTGACGTCCCGGCCCCCCTCGAAGGACTGGGTCCTGTCGTAGACCCGGTAGTAGCCGCTGAGCTCGAACAGCCTCCCCAGGGCCTTGTCCATGGGCTCGCGGCGGGCCGGCTGGAAGACGGCGTACTCCCGGTAGTTCTCGGTGAGGCGCTTGATCAGATCCGCCGGCAGGCTCCCGGCCAGATCCAGGACCACCTTGCGGCCGTTGGAGATCTCCAAAACCGGCGTCGCCCCGGTGTCGATGTCGAAGTGCGGGGGCTCCGGGAGGGGCAGAAACAGGCGCCCCTTGTTGACCAGCTTCTCCCCCAGCCGCGAGAAGATTATCCCGATGACGCTGCGGGCGTTGATGGTGTCCACGGACGGCAGGGCCGGGGAGGGCAGCCGCCCGGTGGGCACGGCGTACTTCTCCCCGGCCGCGGGCGCGGGGGTCCCGCCGGCGGGGCCGGAAGAGGGGGAGGGAGAAGCCTGGGGGGGGGCCGCGGCCGTCCCGCCCGGGGCCGGCGAGGCCGCCGGCCGGCCGCCGGTCCCGGCCGTCCTGGCCGTGGCCGCGGCCCCGTGGCCGTAGCCGGCCAGATAGCCGCCGTCGGCGGGCACGCGCAGCTCGGCCCCGGCCACGATGACGTTAGGGTCCCTGAGGCCGGGGTTCAGCTCCACGGTCAGCTTCAGCAAATGCCTGTAGATCAGGTTGTAGTCCAGGCCCTCCCGGCGCATGAGCCGCTCCAGGGTGTCCCCGGGACGGACCTTGACGGTCCTGTAGACCGTGCCGTCGGGGGCGGTGGAGAGGGGCCCCTCGTTGCCGGGGGAACGGGAGGGGGCCCCGCCCGGCGCGTCCTGGGCCCGGGCCTGGGAGACGGCGGCGGCCTGGGAGACGGCGGCGGCGGCCAGGGAGGCGGCGGCCTGAACGGCGGCGGGGTCGGGGTCCGCCCCGGGCGGGGGCGGGAGGGCGGCCAGGCCGTCGGGCAGCAGGCGGTACTCCCCCTCGGCCAGGGCGGCCTCGGCGGGCACCTGCCTGCGCACGACCACCCGGGCCGGGCTCTGCTGGGGCTGGCCCAGCTCGTAGGTCAAAACGTCCCTGGTCTCGCGCTCGGTGTCCAGGGGGGCGCCGCGGCGGCCCGCCTGGTCCAGCCCCCTGGCCGAGGGCAGGTAGATGACCTGCCCGGCGGACAGCCGGTCGAGGTTGGGGATGACGGGGTTGAGCTCGCCCACCAGGCGCAGGATCTGGGCCTCCCTCTGCTGGTCGGGCTTCTGGGGCCAGAGGCCGCGGCCCTTCAAAACCGCGGCCAGGTTGTCGCCGGGCCGCAGGGCGTAGGTGTCGATGGTGAAGGTCAGGTCCTCGTAGGAGTAGACCTCCACGGTCTTGGTCAGGGTGATGTCGGTGGTCGCCCCGGCCCCCTGGGCCCCGGCCGGGGAGGACCAGGACGCGGGCAGGCTCAAAGCCGCGGCGAGACAGACGGCCGCCAAAGCCGCCCGCCGGACCCGCCCCGGGACGGCGGCCGGGCCCCGGCCCCCGGGGGCGGCGGGCCGGGGCGCCCTTAAAACTGGTTTCCGATTTCTTGACAAGGCGTTAGACTCCGTCAGTGATGATTGACCGCCGGACGGCCGGGGGCGGGCGAAAAACAGCCCCGTCGCGGGCGCCCGCCGGCGGCGCCCGCGGCCGGTCGACGTCGAGGACAAAATTTCCGAGCCTTCATTCTATGTCAATTTTGGCCGGTTGGCAACAAAACCATGCCTCCGGCCGCCCCCCGGCCCTCCGGAGGCGCGCCCCGCCGCAGGCCCCGGAGGCGGGGCGGCGCCCGGGCGGCCGGCCGCCCGCCGCCAAACGCGCGGGCTTAAAGGCCTGCCTGACGACGGCCGGGCGGACAAAACAAACTGGTTGACGCGGTAATTGCATTCAAAATCTAATAAAAAATCTAGTCAAAATTATCAAATTAAAGTAATTTCACAGTTCATTGAACGAAAAAGAACATATGGCGACCGAACGACAGGACGACGACATGACGGACAACACGACGACGACGGGACGGACAAAACTCGCGGCCGCGGCGGACGAAAACAACGGACGAAAGCAACGGGCGAAAGCGTCGGACGAAAGCAGCGGACGAAAGCGACGAAAGAAAGCTTCGGGCGGACGCGGTCATGACCGCGGGCGGGACTGAAAAAAGACCGCTGACAATAACCGCCAGGAAGACCGCCGGCAGGATGGCGCCAAGCCGGCCAAATTTAAAAGGGAAAGCACCGCCCGCGGGAAAAAATAAACGCGCGTTTTAAATTCACGCGGACAACCGCCCCCGGCCGGCAACGTCGGCACCCTCGAAAACATCGCCCCGGTCCGTCAAACCGACGGGCCGGACTGGCCGCCGCGGCCGGACGGCAAGCCTAAAAGTCGTCGTCCATGGGCAGGGCGTCGTCGAGCTCGCTCTTGGTGGCCCTGCCGAAGGCGGGCTTGGGGACGGCGGAATCCGCCCGGGCCCGCTCGAACTCCCTGGCCTGGTCGACGAGGCTCACGGGGCCGGCGGGTCCTCCCCGGGCGCCCCCCCCGGGCCCGCCGCCGCCCGTTTGTTTTTCGGCACGTCCGGCGGCCCGGGAGCCCCCGCCTCCCCCGGCCCGGCCGCGGCCCCGGGGGGAGCCGGAGCGGCGGCCCGCCCGGGCCGGGGGCACGGCGCCCGCGACCACCTGGGACACGTGGCTGATGGTCTGGTTTAAAAGGTCCGCCTGGCGGGTCAGCTCGGAGGAGATGCGCCCGGCCTCGGCCGCCTCCAGGGAGTTCTCCTGGGTGACCTTGTCCATCAGGGCGATGGACTGGTGGACGTCCTGGATCTCCCGGGACTGGCTCTGGCTGTCCGCGGTGATGCCGCTCATCAGGGCCGCCGCCTCGTCGGAGGTGGCCACCAGGGCCTCGAAGCTGGCCTCGGCCTTTTTGACCAGGTCGACGCCCTCGTTGATGCGGCTCAAAGACGAGTCCAGCATCTGGGTGGTGCTCTTGGCGGCGGCGGACGAGCTGTTGGCCAGGTTTCTGACCTCGTCGGCCACCACGGCGAAGCCGACCCCGGCCTCCCCGGCCCTGGCGGCCTCGACGGCGGCGTTCAGGGCCAGGATGTTGGTCTGGAAGGCGATCTCGTCGACGGTCTTGACGATCTGGCTGCTGGCCTTGCCGGACTTTTTAATCTCCTCCATGGCGTTGGAGATCTGGCGCATGGTCTGGTGGGCCTCGTCGACGAAGGACTTGGCCCTGTCCATCAGCTCCTTGGCCTGGTCGGCGTGCCCGGCGTTTTTCTTGGCGGCGTTGAGCAGGACCTCGAGGCTGGAGATGGCGTCCAGCACGGCGCTGGTGTTCTCGGAGGCCCCCCTGGCCAGGGAGTCGCTGGAGCGCGACAGGGAGACGGCCGTCCTGGTCACGTCCCCGGCGCTCTGGTCCAGCCAGCCCCGTATTTTCGACAGCGGCCTGATGACCGACTTGTCGAGCCCCAGGAACATGAGCCCGGAGAGCAGGGTCAGCACCAGAAGGGCCGCCGCCATCCTGGGCCAGTGCCCGAAGCTGACCTCGCCGGGGCTCCCGGGCCCCCGGCCCAGGGCCAGCGCCGCGGCCGCCAGGTCGTCCGAGGCGGCCTTGGCCGGGGCCGCCGCCTCCACAAGCTCACCGGCCAGTCTGGCCGCGTCGTCCAGGGCCGCCCGCGCCGTCCCGCCCGACCAGGAGCCCGTCCGCGCCGCCGCCGCGGCCTGACTGAAGCCCAGCAGGCCGTCCTGCCCGGGATAGGGCCTCCCGGCCAGGAGGCGGCCCGAGGCGAGGACCCGCTCCAGACCCGCGGAGACGGGGGAGGCGGGGGACGAGTCGGAGACGGGGGAGGAACCGGAAGAGTCGGAGGAGGCGGAGGAAGAACCGGCGGAAGAAGAAGAACCGGCGGCCGAGGAAGAATCGGAAGAAGACGAGGAGACAGGCGCGTGGGCCAGGGCGTCCAGGGACTGGTTGAAGGCGGCCAGGGCCGCGGCGCGGGCGGACTCGGCGGCGAGGTGGGCCTGTTTTTTTTGGGCCAGATCCAGAACGGCCGCCCCGGCCTCCTCCAGGAGGGCGGCCTCGGGACCCCGCGGGGCGCGGGGGAGGGCCCCGTCGAGATAGCCGGCGGCGTCCCCTGGGGGCAGGCCCGGCCCCAGGCCGCCGGCGGCGTAGCCCAGGCTCCAGTACCCGGCCAGAAGCTCCCTCTGCCCGGCCAGCCGCCTTTTGGCCTCCACGGCCTGCCACCCCAGAAGGAGCAGCGCGGCCGCCAGCAGCAGGCTGAAGCTGAAAATTATTTTTACCCGCAGGTTTAGATTCTTCACCTAGGCCACGACTTATATCCGACGATGGTCGCCGACCGGCTGCGCCGGCGCCCCGCCGTCTCTCCGCAGACGACGGGCCGCCATTTCCCGGAGGGCCTGAGCCCGCCCCTGGCCAGCTATTATACTATACGTTCCGACCTTATGACAAAAGAGGACAAAGCGGGCGGCGGGTCCGGCGGCCCGGCGCCAAAAAATTATCCGCCGACGTTCTCGCGGACCTGTCCGCTCCCGACCCGCCGGTTCCCGCGCGGCCAAAGTCCGGCCCGGTCCGCATATGGCGCCGCGCCCCGGGTTCCGGCCACAAGATATGGACCCGAACCGACGCCGGCGGGGGAAACCAGCGGGCGGAAAAACGACAGCTTTAACGAAATAAAGCAAATAAAAGATAACATAATTATGAAATAAAAGCAATCTTTTTATAATTTAATAGCTCTTCATAGTTCATTTAAACTGCTTTTTTGGTCGCCAACGACCGCGCGCCCCCGTTCGCGGCCCGTCGTTAGCGGTCTCCCGGCAACCCTCCCCGGCGACGAGGCGCCGGGCGGGGAGACGAGGCGCCCCGCGGGACAAAGAGGCGGAACGTCCGCGACAAGCGGGGCCGTCGTCAAATGACGAGCGTCGGCGGACGCCGGTCGTTTGCCGGCATGAAAACGGCAGGACGCAGGCGGGCGAACAAGAGACAAGCGGGGAAACAAGAAACAAGCGGGGAAACAAGAAACAAACGGGGAAACAAGAGACAAGCGGGGAAACAAGAGACAAGCGGGAAAACAAGAAACAAGCGGGGAAACAAGAAACAAGCGAGGAAACGAGAAACAAACGGGGAAACAAGAGACAAGCTGGCGCGGCCGGGGTGGGGCGGACAGGGAGGGGGGGGAGGCGGGGGGCGGAAACGGACCCCTTGCGGATATCAGGAGTTGAGCCTGGAGGACGGGCCGCCGTCCGGGGCCGGGGGGGAGTTCTTTTTGGCGGGGAGGGCGTAGTAGCAGACGCAGTTGCCCCCGGCCTTCTTGGCGTCGTAGAGGGCCTCGTCGGCCCGGGAGATGAGGTCGTGGAGGATGACCTCCGAGGAGGACTCCTTCAGGGCCTCCAGCTGGGTCAGGGAGGCCAGGCCGATGCTGATGGTGATGGGCTCCGAGGTGTTGGGGGCGGGGTCGGGGCGGGAGGCGATCTCGGCCCTGAGCTTCTCGGCGATGATCTTGCCGCCGGCGAAGGGCGTCTGGGGGAGCAGGAGAACGAACTCCTCGCCTCCGAAGCGGGCGAAGATGTCGGTCTTGCGCTGGATCTCCTGGACGATCTTGGTGATGTGGATGAGGGCCGCGTCGCCGCTCAGGTGCCCGAAGGTGTCGTTGAAGCGCTTGAACTTGTCGAGGTCCATCATGAGGAGGCACAGCTCGTCGCCGCGCCGCCTGGTGATCTCGACCTCGCGGGCCCCGGCCTCGTTGAAGTAGCTGCGGTTGTAGATTTTGGTCAGAGGGTCGTGGAGGGCCAGGATGCGGTAGTTGTTCTCGCTCTCTTTCAGGGCCGCCTCGACCATGTCCCTGTGCCGGATCTCCTTTTTCAGCTCCTCGGCCATGACGGCCAGCTGGTGCTGCTTCTCGCTGATCTCTTTCTCGTGGCGGGCCAGGTTGGTGGTCATCAGGTTGAAGGCGTCGGAGAACTCCCCCATGAAGTCGACGGTGTGGCTGAAGTCGCCCTGGGCGGCCACCTTGAACTGCCAGGCCAGGTGCGAGAGGTTGGCCAGGATGGCCTTGAGGTTCCCGGTGGTGGCCCCTTTCTTGACCACCCGCAGGTCCAGGTCGCCCTTGGCGAAGTTGGCCAGGGCGGACTTGATCTCGCTGGTGTGCTGGAAGAGGGAGTTGAAGGTGTCCCATTGGGCGTACTCCGGGGGCAGCACTGGCGTCTTGCTCTCGGTGATGACCTTCTCGAGAAAGCGGAACATGGACTCGGCCTGGGCCTTGGTGAAGTGGCTCAGCCGGAACCTCTCGAATATGGGGCCGCTGTCCGTCAAAACTCTAGACCCGCCTCCCTCGGCCCCGGGGCGCCGGACGGCTAATGCTCCCTGACCTCGGGGACGCCGTCAGTCGCCAACGATCAATAGTTAGCAATAATCACAATAATCGGCAATGGCCGGCAATAATCAATATTGGTCGGCAATAATCAATATTGGTCGGCGATAATCAATATTGGTCGGCAATAGTCGGCAATGGCCGGCAATGGTCGGCAATGGTCGGCAATCGGCGGCAATCGGCGGCAATCGGCGGCCGCCGGCCCGCGGACGGGCAGGTCGGGCCCGGAGCCAAACGGGGAAGCGCCCCCGGACGGGAGCCGCCCCCGGCCGCCCCCGGGCCGCGGGGCTAGCCGTCGATCTGCTTGGGCTTGGCCTCGAAGCGGCAGGTGCGCTCGTTGGTGCACCAGCAGTCGATCTCCTTGACGTCGAAGGGCTTGCCGGTGAAGGACTCCAGGATGCCGGCGATGAAACCCTCGTCATAGACGCAGACGCCGTAGCCCAGCTCGGGCAGGCCGGAGCAGTCGAGGTCCTCGGCGACGGTCATGATGCACTCGAGGTTGTCGCTGAGCTTCTCCACCTTGAAGATGCCGATGCCGATGTCCTTAAGGAGGGTCTGCAGCTGCTTGACCAGGTCCTGGATGTCCTTGGGCTTGTGGTCGAGGACGTTCTCGTAGAAGTGCTTCCCCGCCAGGGCCCCGGACTGGAAGAAGATCTCGTCGGCCGCCTCCGTCCCGTAGCGCTGCTCGAGAATGTCGCGGGTGCAAAACTGGAGCAGCCGGTAGGCCTCGATGCGCAGGGTGGGTCCCAGATTGGGCCGGGCGTTGTCCAAGTCGCCGATCAGCTCCCACGTGAACTGATATCTTCTATCCGTCGTCATTTTTCTTTTCTCCTCCATAAGGCCCGCCCGAGGCGGCCGGGTTTGTTCCGGCCGAAAAAGGCGGCCCCGAAATTCGCCGTTCTAAGAAACGCCCAAGCCTCCCTGACTTCGCTTTCTTCATCGGACATGGGATGATCTGAAAGAGCCCCTCCCCTCCCGCCGGGGGCCAGCCGCCGCCGGGGGCGTTCGCGCGGC
>JAISET010000239.1 GCA_031264015.1 Deltaproteobacteria bacterium
TTAAGCCATCTCGTTGCCTCCATAACTTTCTAGGTTGCTACCGGCTGGAGCAGTCCAGTTGCCGGGTAGGTATTTCAACCCACAAGGTGCATGCGCCTTTCCACTGCGCACAAAAAATAGTAAAAAGCATGAAAAATCTGGAAAAGGACCACAAAAACAAAAGACGGCCAAGGGACGAGGGGGGCGAAGCAGCCGCGGCTCACCCCCCGGAGTTTTTGCGCCCGGCCCTCCCCCTGGGCGGAGGCGGGAGCTGGGGCCGGGGCTGGTCGGGGACAAGCCCGGCGCAGGCCAGCGTCAGCGCCTCCAGGGTCCTGGCCAGGGGCTCGGAGCCGGCGGCGTTGGTCTCCAGGAGCTTCAGGGCCAGGTCCACGGCGCTGCGCAAGGCGGGCTGGACTTTCTCCGGGGGGACGAGCCCGGCGATGCGGTTCATCTCCCCGGAAAGCTCGGCGAGGCTGTCGACCGCCGCCCCGAGGTTCCTGATCCTGCCCCTCTCGACCAGCCGGAGCACCAGGTCCCCGGCCGAGGAAAGCGCGCACTTGTGAGGGTCGTCCCTGACCAGCCGGGCCGCCGCCTCGCCCACGTCGCGCAGGGCCTGGGGCAGATGCCCGACGGAGATGCTCCGCCTCTCCAAAAGCCTCTGGCAGATCTCCCGGGCCAGCCGCAGAGGAAGCAGTTGCTCCTTGCTCATGATGGCGTCCCCCGTCCTAGTCGCTGCCCATCAAGGCGCTGAAGGGCCGGAATCCCGGCAGCTGGTCGAAGGTCAGGCGCACCACGGCCATCAGGGGGACGGCGATGATCATGCCCACGGCGCCCCAGAGCCAGCCCCAGGCGATGATGGCCAAAAATGTCGCCGTCGGCGAGAGGTTGATGCTGCGGCCCAAAAACTTGGGCTCGACATAGTTGCCGAACAGGGCCTCGGCGGCGACCAGGACGGCCAGCAGCCAGAGGGCACTGGTCCAGCCGTACTGAGCCTGGCAGACCAGAAACGGCGGCAGGATGGCCAGGGGGGCGCCCAGGTTGGGGATGAAGCAGAAGAGGAAGGCCATGACGCCCCAGCTGCCGGCGAAGTCGACCTTGAAAAGATGGCAGACCAGGGTGAAGACCGCGCCCAAAGAGACGCAAAGAATGGTCTTGTATAGGATGAACCTCTGGATCTGGGCGCTGATCTGCCTGACGGCGCCGCCGAGGATCTCGCCCCTGGGCGCGGGGAAGGCCCTCTGCAGCTTGGCGGGAAAGCCGTCCAGGGCCGGCAGAAAATAGAGGGTCAGCACCACCGTCAGGACCACGTAGCCGGTGACGCTGAGCAAAGACGAGAAGAAGCTGGAGAACAGCCCCCCGAACGAGAGCCCCGAGAGCTGCGAGGTCAGGAGCTCCGGGGTCAGAAACTTGAAGTGCCTGCCCAGAAAGCCCGTCAGGGAAGGCAAAAGGCCCTCCATTTTGGGGGCGTAGCCCGGCAGCCCCTCCAGGAGGGTGGTGAGGCTGAGCATGACGTAGTTGAAGGCCAGCCACAACGCCGCCAGGCCCAGAAGCAGGGCGGCCGTGACGGCGACGCCCCTGGGAAAATGGTGGCGGCGGAAAAAGGCCACCAGGGGGTTCAGCAAACATCCGATGAAAAAGGCCATGACCACCGGCAGCAGGACGATCTTCAGCTGGACGAGGATGAAGGACAGAAGGACCAGGGTGGCCAGACCAAGAAAGACGGACAGGCTGTAGCTCAGGGGCTCGGTGAAGAAAGGAGCGACGGAGGAGGGCGTCCGGCCGGCGGGATCGTCCCTCTCCGAAGATTTGTCCTCCCCGGGCATTCTGCCCTCCGACAGCCTGTCTTCCGGCAGGCCTCCGTCCATTCTTCCCGCCGCCCATTCGTCAGGTCTGGTGTCCATGTCGCGTCCTGTGTCGGGGTGATTGCCAAGAAAAAAAACGGACCGCCCGCATCAGCCGCGGACCGGGCCGGGCCGGGCCGGGTCTGGTCGGCGGGACAGAGCCAAAAAGATTTGCCTCAACGCGTCCGACGTCCCGTCATTGGAGCCTGAAAATAGGAATTTTTGAAATTATTCCAGCCACAAAAATTTTTTTGTGCTCATGAGTTGATAATCAAAAATATCCCGGGTATGATCGACGAAACCAGGCCGCGGGGCCTCCCTCGCCGCGTCGGCTATTATATTCCAGTCGGGCCGGTTTTGCGACTCGGTTCGAGCGCGGTCATGACCGGGCCGGACAAAAATTATTATCGAGATCAGGCTGTCGGTCACATGCCATTTGTTTGTTATTAATGGCAACAAGCAATCTAAATAATAATCTTGTCCATGTTAACGACACTTTGTTAGAAGCGCCGGCTCGACAAACCAAACCGAACCCGGGATTTTTCCGCCGACGCCGCCCGCGACGTCCCCGCCCCGCCTAACCGCCGCCCCGCCCCCCGCCCCGCCCGCCGTCTCGCCTCCCTCCCTTCGTCCGGCCCCGCCTCCCCGGCGACCGCCGGCCGCCGGTCGTCGCCGCCGCTACCAATTCACCGGCAAAGATGCTATAATTCGCTAACGGACGGGAACGCGGAGACATGGTTGCGTCGGCGATGGTTTCCGCCCCGTGCGGCGGATATTTTTCAATCTTTTTTCGTTATTTTTTTCACATTGTTCCCAACCGCCCCTGGAAAACACCTTCGGCCCCCCCCCCTCGCGCACACATTTCACACCCCGCCGGGAGGGGGGCGGATTATTGTCGGCCGCCCGTCCGCGACTGGAGGGACCCGCGCGCCTCGGACGATGACGATTTGGTTGCGTGACGCCAAAATATGGTGCTTTTCCCATTCTTTGGCTTATCAAATTAAACTTTTTTCCACTTCAACCGACTTTCTCACTTTGGCGGGCCGCCGCCGGGGAGCTGAATAGATGGATTCCGGCATGGACGAGGGATTTGCCAAACTTATAGCCGATTTGGAAAACGAGCTGGACGAGACCCAGAGGCTGGGCGTCTCGCTGGGCAAGATCACGGGCCGCGACGACGAGCGGCGGGAAAAGACCGAGAGCGCCGACAGCGCCTCCCTGCGCAACAACTCCAGGCTGCACCGCTCCCTGCGCAGGGTCAGGGACCTGGTGGAGGCGGTCCTGGCCCTCCCCGAGCCGTCCGACGCGACCCCCCCGGGGCTGGACTACGCCCTGCACCGGCTGACGGACATCCTCTGCAGCCTGGGCCAGGTCGACGAGGCCGCCTCCTACGTCGGGGACCTCAGGCGCCTTTTGAAGTCGCCCGACTCCGTCTGGGAGCTCTCCCACGACTACGCCGCCCTCGTCCAGGGCCACATCGAGCGCGACGAGATCGACAAGGCCTGCCTGGCCCACGGGCTCCTTCTGGACCTGACCGCCGACGACGACATGCTCCAGACCCTGGCCTACGCCACCTTCAACCTGGTCAACAAGCTGATCACCGCCAGCCGGATGAAAGAGGCCCAGGACATCTACGAGAAGATGCGCGCCCTGGTCGCCCGAGAGCCCGAGCTGAGCGTGGTCAGGCAGGACGCCCGGCCCCCCGCGCCCACGGAGGCCGCCGGGGAGCCGGGGGACGACCCGCCGGAGGGGCGGCCCGCCCCCGCCCCCCCCGAGCGCAGGCCGGTGCTGACCCTGGTGGAGGCCGGGCCGGCCCCGGGGAGCAAGCCCGCCGCAAGGCCGCCCGTGGTCGTCACGGACAGCTGCTCCAGGACCGACTTCAGCATCTTCATCGCCCAGATATCCGTCAACATCATCTCCGGGTACTCCTCCACCAACAACTCCGACAAGGCCGACGCCGTCTTCAGAAGGATGCCCGACCCCCGCGGGGACCCCGAGTACATGATCCTGAAGATCATGGCCGGGACCAACCTCATCCAGGTCTACCTCCAGGACAACAAGTGGGCCAAGGCCCACGAGGTCTTCAAGGAGGTCAGGGAACTGTCCCTGGAGAGCGACAACAACACCTTCGTGGCCAAGGGGGCCGTCGAGATGATCGGCATGGCCAGGAGAAAGAACCTCGACGACGCCGAGGCCATCTACGCCAGCCTGGCCGGCCTGGACAATTCCGAGGAGTTTCAAAGGGAGAGAAGCAAGGCCTGCGGCAACCTCGTCTTCGTCCTGGGCAACTACAAGCAGTACCAGAAGGCCAGGGAGCACCTGGACTCCATGGCCGAGTTCGGCACCTCGCCCAGGATTTTAAAAATCCGCTGCAAGGCCATCATCAACCTCCTCTCCGACTTCGGCGCCAACAACATGGCCGCCGAGTCCGAGGAGCTCTACGGGGTCCTCAGCAACCTGGCCGCCGTGCCCTACATGAAGAGCGACGCCAGGCCCTACGTTCAGGCCAGCCTGATCAGGGCCACCCACATCCTCATGGTCACCCACATCAACCAGAAAAACTTCGGCCGGGCCCAGTCCCTCTTCGAGCGCATGCTCTCGCTGGCCGGGCAGGACCGCCGGGCCCAGGAGGTCGTCTCCGTCTCCGCCTTCTCGCTGGTCACGGGCTACGTCTCCACCCACCAGATCGACCGGGCCATGGAGATTTTCAGGGTCTTCGACCGGCTGCCGAAGACCAGGCTGACCATGGTCGAGAAGGGCAAGTCCCAGGTGAACCTGGCCTACCACATCGGCAACCAGGGCCTCATGACCATGGCCAGAAAAGTCTTTGACAACTTCGTCAAGGAGGTGGTCGAGTTCGAGAAAAACCCGGCCGACGCCGACGAGAAGGACGGCGGTCTCGCCTACGTGGACGCCTACTCCGACCCGGCCTTCCTGCCCGGGGACGACGACGACGAGCTCTACGAGTTCGCCGAGGGGCAGTCCGAGGGGCCCAACGACGGCTACTGCGACGACCCCTTCCTCGAGATCATCGAGGGCCTCGGGGGCTCCTATGCGGACGACGAGCGCAACGACCTGCACGGGCTTCTGGCCAAGACCGCCTTCAACCTGGTCGCCGACTACCTGGACCTGGGCCGCTTCAAGGAGGCCAGCTCCGTCTACAGGACCATCCTGGAGTTCAAGGACCGCCCCGGCGCGGTCACCGACCTCATCCACACGGCCCTGCGCCTCATCTCCAGCGCCTCCTTCTACGACAAGTGGGGCATGGTCATGGACGTCTTCGACACCCTGGGCGACCTGCCCGACCTCCCCGCCGCCAACGAGGAAAAGTGCAAGGCCGCCGTGGCCATCCTCAACTACATGCCCAACAAAAAGCTGGCCGACGTGGCCAAGCTCTACGACTTCATCGACGGCCTCAACCCCCGCGAGAACTTCGGCGTCCACCTGGCCAGGGCCGCCATGGAGATGGTCCAGTTCCTGGTCAAGGCCAAGAAGTACCGCGAGGCCCAGGAGATGTACAACAAGATGGCCGACATGGGCGCCTCGCTGAAGACCAAGGAGCGGCAGGCCATCGCCGCCACCTACCTCATGCAGGGCTACGCCTCCCTGGGCTGGCTCGGCGAGGCCAAGAAGCTCTACGAGAGCATGCCAGAGACCCGCCGCAACAACAAGGTGGCCAAATACCGCCTGCAGGCCGGCAAGATGCTCGCCCGGATGATGAAGAAGAGCGGCCTGATCGAGTCGGCCAACGAGCTCGACGAGGAGCTCGGCGGCTACAAGGCCCTCAAGGAGGCGGCCAGGAAGTCGGACGAGGAGGACTGACCGCCGGCCGGCCTCGAGCCCGCCGTCCTCATCCCGCCCCCGCCCGTTCCCGGCCCAAATATCCGCGGGGGGGGGGCGCCGGACCGATAATTTCCCGGCCCCGGGGCTTTTCCATGTCCTGAAACCTTCTGAGGCGATTATCGACGCGCCCATGAGCGTCCGCGTGACCGACGACGTCCGCGTGACCGACAACGTCCGCGCCCCCCGGCTTCGAACCGAAAAAAACACGTCCGGCGCTTTTTTTCCGACGAACGCCGAAAACTTTCCCCCGTCGCCAAACCGGGGAGCCGGGCCGACGTTTTTTCGCGACCGCGGGTCCGCGCCGACGACTAAGACCGCGCCGCCCCCCGGCTAGACCCCGCCGTCCTCGTCCCCGGGATCCTCCGGGCCTCCGAAAGAAAGCAGCCGGCCGGTGCACGGGTGCCGAAACGTCAGGCCCGCCGCCCTCAGGTAAAGCCTCCCCGCCTCCGCCCCGCCGTAGCGCCGGTCGCCCATGATGGGGAGGCCGACCAGGGCCATGTGCAGCCTGATCTGATGGGTCCTCCCGGTCAGGGGCTCGGCCAGGTAGACCGCCCCGCCGTCCGCGTCCCTGACCTCGTGGACCCGGAGCCTGGTCTGGCTGGGCGCGCCGGGGCCGCCCTCCCTGGCGAAATATTGGCTCCCCGACTTGCTGATGGCGGCGTCCACCAGGCGCTCCCCCCACTCCGGCGCCGGGCCGGGCGAGAAGGCCAGATATCTCTTTTTGATGCGGCGCTCCTGGAAGAGGCGGCCCAGACGGCTGGCGGCCAGACGGTTGACGGCGAAGACGATCAGCCCGGAGGTGGGGGCGTCCAGCCGGTGGACGGGCCGCAGAAACAGACCCGTGCCTCTCTCCAAGGCCCCCAAGAGATTGTTGCGGGCGTCCGAGGGCACCGGCTGGGAGGGGACCCCGGCCTCCTTGTCGTAGACCAGGATGTCCTCGTCCTGAAAGACTATCCTGGCCGGGTCCGCCTCGTAAAAGACGCGGGGCTCGTAGGGGGGGACGGTCAGAACGAAGGGGGCCTCGGGGAGCGGGGCGGCCGGGTCCAGCTGCACCCGGCGGTCCAGCCACAGGCAGCCGAACTCCACCAGCCCCCGGGCCTCCGCCTCGGAGCAGCCCTCCAGCCTGGCCGCCAGGCTCCAGGCGGGGGAGCCGGCCAAAAAACGCGGCACCCGGCCCCCCCGGGCCCGGGGGCGCTCGTCCCAGCGCTCCGGCGCGGGGGCCGGCCGGTCGAAGATGACCCCGAGGTCCAGTCCCCTCGGGTCGCCGGGCAGCACCACCAAAACACCCCCCTCTTAATATTCGCCCCTCCTTAGAGGGCGATTTCCAAGGCCCGCCCCAAGGAGGCCGCGGCCGGGCTCAGGTCCACCTGCCGGGCGTAGATCTCCACCCCGGCTTTTTTGGCCTCCCTGAGACTTTTTCCCCAGACGGGGTCGATATGGTCCGCGGGGGAGAAGCGCCGGGCCCCGCCCCTCTGAACCATGACCAAAAGGGCCGCCCTTCTGCCCGGGGCGACCAGGCCGGCCAGCTCCTCGAGATGCCTGGCCCCCCTGGCCGTGACGGCGTCGGGAAAGAGGGCCGTCCCGTCCCTGACCAGGGTGCAGTTCTTGACCTCCACCCAGACCTCCCCGACCTCGGACCTGAGCATCAGGTCCAGCCTGCCGCGCCCGACGGGGACCTCCCCGCCCACGGAGAGAGCCGGCGGCAGCCCCGCGATCGCCCCCTCCAGGAGGGCCAGACGGGCCAGCTTGTTGGGCAGCAGGGTGTCGACCCCGACCAGCCCGTCGGGCATGTCGATCATCACCCAGCTGTGACGATGCTTGCGTTTGGAATTGGAGCTCTCTCTCAAATAGACCGTCCGGCCCGGCTCGGAGCAGTCGAGCATGGTCCCGGTGTTGGGGGTGTGGACCGTCTCCAAGCTCCCGTCCTCCATGACGACGTCCGCCAGAAAGCGCTTGTAGCGCCTGACCAGCCTCGCCTTGACCAGAGGCGGCCAGGGGATCGACACTGACGGCTGGCTGTCCGACATAAGGAGCCCGCTACTTTCTTGGCCGCTGAAAATGACGGCGCCGGGCCGCGGGAAGACGACCATAAAATAAAAATGACCGCCGCGCCCGGCGTCGGCGACGCCCTAAACCCCGGGCGCCCCCGCGCCCAAAAATTCCCTGATCAACGGCATGACCACCGCCGGGTCCGGGGGCGTCCACCTGGCCTCCGGGGCCTGCCCCCTGAACCAGGTCCTCTGGCGCTTGGCCAGCTGCCTGGTGCGGATGAAGATTCGCTCCTTTGCCTCGGCCAGGGTCAGCCGCCCGTCCAGATACTCCAGGCACTCCCGGTAGCCGACGGAGCGCAGGGGTTTTAGATGCGGCCCGTAGCCCCGGGCCAGCAGGCTTCTCGTCTCCTCCACCAGGCCGTTTGCCAGCATGGCCCCGGTTCTCAGACGCAGCCGCGCCTCGGTCTCCTCGGGCGGGCGGTCCATGACCAGGACCAGCGTCTCGTAGGGCCTGTCGGCCAGGGCGTGGGCCTGCTGGAGGGCGGCTATGCTGCGGCCGGTGAGCTTCAGAACCTCCAGGGCCCTGACGACGCGGACGGTGTCGGAGGGTTTGATCCGGGCGGCCGCCAGGGGGTCGAGGCCGGTCAGAAGAGCGTGCGGGTCGGTCCCCCGGGCAAACGACTCCATGAGCTCGTCGCGGTACCGCTGGTCCCGGCCCGGCCCCTCGAAAAGCCCCCCGGTCAGGCTTCTCAAATAAAGCCCCGTCCCCCCGGCCACCAGGGGGATTTTGCCCCGGGAGATTATTTCCGCGATCAGCGGCCTGGCCAGCCGCAGAAAGTCGGCGGCGCTAAAATCCTCGTCGGGGTCGAGGATGTCCAAAAGGTGATGCGGGACCCGGGCCCTGTCCGAGGGCCCGGGCTTGGCGGTGCCGATGTCGAGGTGGCGATAAAAGGCCAGGCTGTCGCAGTTGACGATCTCGGCCCCCAGCTCCTCGGCGGCCAGCACGGCCAGCTCGCTCTTGCCGGTCCCGGTGGGCCCGGTGACGACGACCAGCCTGGGCCTCGCCGGGCCCGCCCCCCCGCCGGTCATCTCCCCTCCGCCCGCGCCCTCACTGCCCGGCGCCCGCGGGACCGGCGCCCTCGGCCGCGAACAGATAGCCCAGCGCGGCGACGCCCGCCGCCGGCAGGAAGACCAGCAGCCCGAAGAGAAAGCCCAGGGGATGCCCCGGGGCGAACTTGACGGCCAGAAAGCAGACTCCTATGTTGGCCGCGCTCACCAGATAGAACTTGACCACCGTCACGTACAGGGGCTTGGTGAGGCGCCCGGGTTTGGAGCCCGCGACGAAGCTTCGGAAAACCAGGGCGTCGGCCACCACCAGGCCCCCGCCCAAAACCACCCCCAGGCACCAGAAGCCGCCCCCGAAGAACAGGGCCGCCAGGGCGCCCAGGGTCGTCAGGACGGCCGAGAGGACGACGACTCGCCGGGCCAGCAGGACGAGCGCCTGGAAATGCCCGGCCTGGACGGCGGGGGCGGGCTTGGCGGCGACGGCGTCGGCGTCGGACCCGCCAGTTTTCTTGTCGACGTCGGCATTATTATTATCGCCGCCGGCCTCGGGGTCGCCGGCGGGCGCCTCGGGCGACGCCTGGGCGCCCGGTCGGGAAACGTCCCGGGGGGCCGGCCCGGAGGTCGCCCCGGGCAACATGTCTGCGCTCATAATCACCTGTCCAAGCGGGAACGAATATTAGGAGGCAAAAGGCTGTCGTCAGTAAAAAAGGCCGCGGACGACATGGCGTTCGGACGCGGAAAAAAAACTGTCGGTTTCAGGCCGCCAAAAAAAACGCCGCCGAAGCCGTTTTGTCTCCGACGCCGTTTTTAAAAGTCCCCGTCCGTCCCGGGCGCCTGTTTGTCGTCGTCATTATCGTCGTCATATTTTTTCACTTTTTTCTTTTTCTTCTTCCGAACCGCCGTTTTTACGGCCCGGGCCCAAACCCGGGCCGGGGGCCGGTCCGAATCCCGGGCCCGCGCCGGAACCAGAGCCGGAACCGCCGCCGGAGGACGCCTTTTTGGCCTTGGAGGCGTTCTCGATCCTGGCGCTCAGGACCCAGATGTTTTTAAAGCCGGCCGCCACCCCGCAGAGAAGGCAGACGACGGTCAGCCAGGGGCGGGTCCCCAGCCTGCCGTCGAGCCACAGCCCAAGCACCAGGCCCAGGAAGACGGAGACGACCAGGGCCAGGCCGACGGACGAGGCGGTGGCCAGCAGGCTCGCCTCGCGCATCTTCCGCCCGCCGTCGGCGGGGGCGGATTTTTTTTCAAGTTCGGGCGTCTTATTTTCCGCCAAGGCCCACCGCCTGACTTAGGGCTCCAGATGGCAGGAGCACGTGTCCCTGTCCGAGAGGCCCTTGAGGATCGCGCACTCGCCGATGGAGCCGCCGTGGCAGCGCCCCCTCAGGGTCTCGAGGTTCTTTTTCAATGTCTTGATGCTTTTCAGCTGCTCGTCGAGCTGCGCGACGAGCTTGTTGACCATCTCGTTGACCGGCAGGCAGTCCCCCTCCGGAGCCTCCCTGAGCTTCAGCAAGAACTTCACGTCGGAGAGGGCGATGCCGTGGTCCCGGCAGTGCCTGATGAAGAGAAGCCTCTCCAGGTCCCCCCGCCCGTAGCTGCGGTAGCCGTTCTCGCCCCTGACAGGGTCGGCCAGCAGGCCCTCCTTCTCGTAATATCTGATCGTCACCGCCTGGCAGTCAGCCAGCCTGGCCAGCTCGCCTATTCTGTACATCTTTTTTTCCCTCCCCTCCCGCGGTCATAAAGATCGTCGCCCCGGCTAAAAAACACCCCGGCCCCGGGAAAATTTAATTTCAGCCCCGGGGAATTAAATTCGCCGCCGCCGGGAAAAATTTAATTTCAGCCCCGGGGAATTTAATTTCATCCCCGGGAAAAATTTAATTCCGACCTCCCGGCCAAAAATGATTCGCCCCCCCGAAAAAAAATCGCCCCGTCCGCCTCCGCTTTAAAATTAGATAATTATAGAATATTTTCAATAACTATCAAATATGTTCAATAATCGTAGCTACATTTTAGTTCCAACATTATAATTTCTTTTCTTTTTCGTCCCCGACAAAACCGCTTTTCCGCCCGCGCGTAAAAAAAAATCTCCAAAAACCCCGAAAAAGGGCTTGACCCTATAGTAACTACAATGCGTATATTTTACAACACGGGGGGAGACCCCGTCGAAAACCGACCCCAGGAGGCCACGACATGACTCAAGCCTGTTCCGTCTGCGGCCAGCTCCACTGCCCGGAGCACCAGACAGCCGCGCCCGCGGCCAAAATTACCGCCGCCATCCGGCCCGCCCCGGCCGCCCCTCCCGGGGGGCCCGGCTCCGAGGACGGGGCCTTTTCCGCCGACGGGGACGACCCGCCAGCCAGCGGGTCCCGGGAGGCCATGACGGCCCCCCCGGGACGGCGCGCGCCCGCCGGCATCGGCCTGGTCGTCCCCATGGCCGCCCCCGCCCGCGAGGACTCCCGCGCGGACGCCCGCTCGACAACGTCCGCCGAGGACCCGGTCGGGGAGGACGGCTGCGCCTGCTGCGGCAAGGTCAGGGAGGCCGCCCCCCTGGTCGCCAGAGACGGAGACGCCGCCCCGGCCGCCCACGATTCGCCTCTGACCCGCCTCCTCGTCGCCTCCGGCCTGGCCCTGGGCTCGGAGACAGCCCACTTCGCCTCCCTCCCGGAATGGCTGGTCCTGGCCCTGGCGGCGGCCGCCGTGGCCACCGGCGGCCTGGGCACCTGGCTGGCCGGCTGGAAGTCGATCGCCAAAAAACAGCTGGACATCCTGGCCCTGATGTCGGTGGCCGTGACGGGCGCCGTCCTGATCGGCGAGTTCGCCGAGGCCGCCCTGGTCACGGTCCTGTTCACCCTGGCCGAGACCCTGGAGGACCGCAGCGTCAGCCGGGCCAGAAAGGCCATAGCGTCGCTGCTGCAGCTGGCCCCGGAGATGGCCTGGGTCCGGGACGCCGACGGCTCCTGGGCGGAGAGAAAGGCCTCCGACGTCCCGGCCGGCGCCCTGGTCAGAGTCCGCCCGGGCGAGAAGCTTTCCCTGGACGGGGTGGTCGCCTCGGGCGGCAGCGCCGTCGACCAGTCGCCCATCACCGGCGAGAGCGTCCCGGTGGAGAAAAGCCCCGGCGACAAGGTCTTCGCCGGCACCATGAACGTCACCGGAACACTGGACTACGAGGTCTCCGCGGCCTACGGGGACTCGGCCTTGTCCCGGATCGTCAAGACCGTCGAGGAGGCCGAGAACTCCAAGGCCCCGGTGGAGCGCTTCGTCGAGAAGTTCGCCGGAATCTACACCCCGGCCGTCTTCGCCCTGGCCGTCCTGGCCGCCGTCGTCCCGCCTCTGCTGCTGGGCGGCGTCTGGACCGACTGGATTTATCGGGCCCTGGCGCTTTTGGTCATCTCCTGCCCATGCGCCCTGGTCGTCTCCACCCCGGTGGCCGTCCTCTCGGCCCTGGCCACGGCCACCAAGGCCGGCCTTCTGGTCAAGGGCGGAGTCTTTTTGGAGGAGGGCCGCAGGCTCGCGGTCGTGGCCATGGACAAGACGGGGACTCTGACCAGCGGCAAGTTTTCCCGGACCGACTTTATTCCCGCCGGCGGCTACGACCCGGCTCTGGCGGACCTGCTGGCCGGGAGCCTGGCCTCCCTCTCCAGGCACCCGGTCTCGCTGGCCGTGGCCGAGGCCTCGGAGGCGAAAGGAAACTTCGCCGAGCTCTCGGACTTCGCCGACCTGCCCGGCAGGGGGGTCTCGGCCTCCCATGACGGCCGCGCCATAGCCCTGGGCAGCCGGGGCCTCATGGAGTCCCTGGGCGCCCTGGACGACGGCTCGCGCGAGCTGCTCGCCAAACTGGAGGCCCAGGGCAAGAGCGTGGTCGGCCTCTCCGACGACGGGAAGCTGGCCGCCGTCATCGCCTGCGCGGACACCGTCAAGGTCGAGAGCCGCCTGGCCGTGGCCGAGCTCAGGGAGCTGGGGGTCAGGACGGTCATGCTCACCGGCGACAACGCCCCGGCCGCCGAGATGGTGGCCTCCATAGTCGGCGTCGACGAGACGGTCAGCTCGCTGATGCCCGAGGAGAAGCTCGCCTACATCGAGAAGCTGGGCCGAAACGGCGACAAGGTGGGCATGGTCGGCGACGGCATCAACGACGCCCCCGCCCTGGCCAGGGCCGACATCGGCTTCTCCATGGGCGCCGCCGGCACCGGCGCCGCCATCGAGACGGCGGACGTGGCCATCATGGACGACAACCTGGCCAAGATCCCGTCCTTCATCAGGCTCTCCAGGGCGGTGCGCAGGATCTTCATCCAGAACATCGTCTTCATCCTCCTGGTCAAGCTGGTCTTCATCGCCGTCACCCTGGCGGGCCACACGGCCATGTGGATGGCCGTCTTCGCCGACATCGGCGTCTGCCTGATAGTCATGGCCAACAGCCTGAGGCTGACCCATAAAAAATAGCGGGCGACGAAAGGGGCGCGCGCGGCCGGGCGACCGGGCGCCCCCACTCCCCCGCCGGACAAAGGCCGCGGACGAATAAAACCGTCCGCGGCCTTTTTTTAATTCCGGGGAAAAGGAGGACGGGCGGGGCGGGCAAAAAAGAAAATAAGAACGGACAAGGCGGACCGGCGAAAAGGAAAAAGAAAAAAAGGCGCGCCGGAAAGGGCCGGACGGCAAAAACGCGGGCGGCGTCCTTTCAAACGTCCCCAAACTATGCTAAATTTATGACATGGCCGACCTGGCCGACCATGCGGGCGCCCCGGGGAAAAAGACGCCGGCGGGAAAAAAGAGGCGGTCCGAATTTTTAAGCCGGTCGCGCGGGCGTTTTTCCGCGTTGTTTTTTCGGCCGGATATTTTTTCGGCCGGATATTTTTTTGGCCTGATATTATTTGGCCGGATATTTATCGGCCTTGTTTTCCGGGGGTTGATTTGCGGCGGTTTTTTCGGGGGGCCCGCCCCGATAATTATTTTTGATTTATTTTGGCCGGCTTGATTTGAATCAAGGACAAGGCCGGTTTTTTGGGCGACAATGCCTTTGACGCTGTTGGCGGACTGACGCTTCCGGCGCTTTTTTCCGGACGTGGGAAACCGCTCCCCCGCCCGGCACCGGAGGATTTATGACCGTGCCTGCCGAGACGAAAAACGACCCCGCCGCCGCCCGCGGACGCAGGGCCCTGAGGGACATCGTCGAGATCGACGAGAAGCTCTGCGACGGCTGCGGCCAGTGCGTGCCCGGCTGCGCCGAGGGGGCCCTGACCATGGAGAACGGCCGGGTGGTCCTCCTGGGCGAGGCGCTCTGCGACGGGCTGGGGGCCTGCCTGGGCCACTGCCCGAACGGGGCGCTGACCGTGGTCAGGCGTCTTTCCGACAGCTTCGACGCCGGGCTGGTGGACGGGAAGCGCGCGCAAATCCCGGCCGGCAGGAAAAAGGAGGACGAGGAGGACGCCCCGGAGGCCAAAAAGCGCCCCGACGTCTCCGAGCCCGACTCCGCCGGGGGCCCGAGGCTCGCCCCGGAGATCCCCCGGGAGATCCCCCCGAAGGAACAGACGGCGACGCTCGGAAACAAGCTCGGGGAGGCCGACGCGGTCCTGGAGGAGGAGACGGCCTCCAAGTTCGACCTGGCGCCCCTGGGCGGGATGGACGACCTCCCGGAGCCCGGGGGGACGGCCGAGACGGGGGGCGCGGCGTCCCCTTCCGGCGGCCTCGAGGAGCCCCGCCTGCCCGGCTCCAGGCCGCTGGTCTCCTGGCCCATCCAGCTGGCCCTGATCCCCCCGAAAGCTAATATTTTCAACACCGGGACCGTCATTCTGGCGGCCGACTGCGTGGCCTTCGCCTCGGGCGACTTCCGGGCCAGATTCCTGGCCGGGGGCGACCCCCTGGCCATCTGCTGCCCCAAATTGGACGACGCCGGGCTCTATGTGGCCAAGCTGGGCGTCATCCTGCGCGACAACCCGAACGTCCTTGAGGTCAGGATCCCCATCATGGAGGTGCCCTGCTGCCGGGGGCTCTGGCGGATAGCCGTCCAGGCCCTGGAGAAATCGGGGCGCCGCGACGTGTCGTTATCGGGCTGGGTGGTCGGGCGCGACGGCCGCGGCGTCGAGGGCATGGTCAACGTCGCCCTCGGGCCCCGGGAGGCGTGACGATGGCCCCGACCATGTGCCCGGGCCAGAACACCGCCTTCTGGAAGCCGGGGGACATCTTCGAGATCACCTGCCCCGCCTGCGGGGACAAGGTGGAGTTCTTCAAGGACGACGCCAGACGCCGCTGCCCCGGCTGCGGCTACGAGTTCGTCAACCCCAGGCTCAACCAGGGCTGCGCCAAGTGGTGCAAGTTCGCCGAGAAATGCCTGGGGATCAACCCGGGGCTGCACCCCGACGACGACGACGGCGAAAAAGCGGACGGGACGGGGGACGCCGGCCAGGACGGGGGCGGGGCCTGAAAAAATCACCTTGGCGGGCCTTTTTTTAAAACTTTGACCCGCCTTTTTTTTTGCCGGCGCCTTTTTTACTCTCCCCCGGTCTTCTCCCCGACCTCCGGCCCCGCCTGCCGGCCCCGCCCGCCTGTCGGCGAGGCCGCCTGGCGCCCCGATAACTTCCCCGGAAGCCGTCCCCGAAATCCCTCGATTAATTTCCGCCCCCGCGTTTTTATTTCCGCCGCCGTATTTTTATTTCCGCCGCCTTTTTTACTCCCCTTCGGTCATTTCCATAACTTGTCGAGTCTTTTGTCGGTCCGAAACCGTCCGGAGACCGGCCGGTTCCCCTTTTCCCGGACCGTCTTCCCCCGACTTGCCCCTTCGCGACGCGTCCCGCCTTCGTTCGGAACAAAAAGACTCTTTTTTGACCGCCCGAAGGACGCGGACATGACGTTTTTTTTGACAACGGGGCCCCCCCAGGCTAAAATAGACGTCATAATGACTGGTCGGAGTTTCCGGCCCCGCGGGCCAGTCTGACCCTGGCCAGCTCCGACTGGCCGGTCAGTAAAGACTAGTCTGATCGCCGGCGCCGCCGGAGGCGGGTGCCTCCCCCGGCCGGTTTTTTTTCTCCCGGCCGGCGGCCGCGGACCCGTCGGTCCGGCCGCCCAACTGACGGCCGGCCGGTTGTCTTTCGTTAGTAAGTTGTCTTTCGTTATAATTTGTTTCCTCCGCCATCGCGCGCCAATATATGAAAAACGTCGTCCGCCATCTTCCCGCCCCCTCCCCGTCCGGCCCGGGCCAGTCCGCCCTCGGCCGGGCGGTCGTTTTGGGCGCGCCCTCTTGACCCTGGGTCTCGGGGGGAGGCTCGCCCTGGGGCTGGCCATGACCATGACCTGGGTCCTGGCCTGGCTGCCGCGGCCCCTGAACCGGGCCCTGGGGGACCTGGGCGGGCTTCTTTTCTACCTGCTCTTCGGGCGCAGGCGGCGCATCGCCCTCGACAACGTCCGCCGGGCGCAGGAGGGGGGCTGGGTGGACCGGGGCGTCCCCGCGGGCAGGATCGCCAGAAAGAGCTTCCAGGGGATGGGCCGCACCGCCCTGGAGTCCTTCGCCCTCCTGCACCGGGGGCTCGGGTACTTTCGGGGGTCGCTGGTCTTCGAGGGGGACGAGGAGGGCCTCAGGGAGACGGTCGCCGCGGCCAGGCGGGAGGGCCGGGGCCTCGTCCTGCTGACCGCCCACGCCGGCAACTGGGAGCTGGCCTCGGCGGCCGTGCCGGAATTTTTGGGGATAGGGCTCTCGGTGGTCGGACGGACCCAGGGGGGCCTCTCGGACGCCATTTTGCGGCGCGTCAGGTCTCTGGGCGGCGGGGAGTTCATCCACAAGGACGGCGGGGCCAGGGCCATGCTCTCCCTGCTGCGCTCCGGGGGCTTTTTGGGGACGCTCTTCGACCAGGCCGACATCGTCGGCTCCGGGGGGGGGAGACTCTCGTTCATGGGGCGGCCGGCCATGACCACCCTGGGGCCGGAACGCCTGGCCGCCAGGACGGGCGCGGCGCTGGCCCCCTTGTTTTGCCGCCGCGAGGGTGGTAAAAATATAATCGAAATTCACAAGCCTTTTGCCCCGCCCGCGGACCCCAAAGACCGCGGGTGGGTTCTGACCACGGCGCAGGCATTGAACGACCTGCTGGCCGACTTCGTGCGCCGTCATCCCGAGCAGTGGATGTGGAGCCATCGGCGCTGGAAGATGCCGGAAAGCCGCGGGGGGGACCGTTCCGCCCCGGCCGCCGGGATCGACTGATTTTTCCGGGGGGGAGGCCCCCGGCCGGTCGGACCAGGCGGAAGCCAAGACCTTAAGGAGCTCGCGACAATGGAAACCTTCCCCATCACCTTTCTACCGGACAACCAGACCATCGAGGCCGAGGCGGGCGAGACCGTCCAGGACGTCGCCTCGAGGGGCAAGATTCATATAAACGCCTCCTGCGGGGGCGAGGGGGTCTGCGGCCGCTGCGTGGTCGAGCTGCGCGCGGGCTCGGTCCTGGCCAGCGCCGGCCTCTACCTGAGCGACGAGGACTTCGCCAAGGGCATCAGGCTCGCCTGCCGGGCCAAGGTCTCCGGGCCCGCCACTTTGTTCATACCGCTCGAGTCCCGGGCCGACGCCAGCTTCTTCAAAAAGGCCGCCCAGGCCGAGGAGGTGCTGACCGTCTCCAACCCAGACCCCATGGTGGGGCAGACCTGCCTCATCCTGGACCCGCCCACCCCCGACGACAACCGCAGCGACCTCGACCGCGTCAACTCCGCCCTGGCCGAGACCGGCATCTACGACGCCGACATCGACCTCTCGGCCATGCGCTCCATGCCCTCGGTCCTCAGGAAGTCCGACTTCAAGGTCACGGTCTCCATCTTCCGGGAGCTGGCCCTGCAGAAGCCCGAGACCCCGGACTTCAGCCGCATCGTCGCCTTCGAGACCACCATGGGCGACGACAACTATTACGGCCTGGCCGTGGACGTGGGCACCACCTCGGTCTGGGTCAGACTGATTAATCTCGCCACCGGGGAGGTCAAGCCCTCGGTGGGGGACCTCAACGGCCAGATCTCCTTCGGGGAGGACGTCATCTCCCGGATCGTCTACGCGGGCCGCAAGGACGGGTTGAAGCGCCTGCAAACGCGGGTCATCGACACCATCAACCGTCTTCTGGAGCGCTACGAGGACGCCTTCCCGGGATATAGGAAGAAGACCTTCCTCATGACCGTCTCCGGCAACACCACCATGGCCCACCTGCTGGTGGGGCTGGACCCGAAAAACATCCGCCTCTCGCCCTACGTGCCCCTGGCCTCCACCTGGCCGTCGGTCAGGGCCAGCTTTCTGGGCATCAACGTCGAGCCCCACACCGTCATGAAGATCTTCCCCTCGGTCTCGAGCTACGTGGGCGGCGACATCGTGGCCGGGGTCCTGGCCTCGGGCCTCTACAAGCGCGAGGAGCTGACCCTGTTCATCGACGTCGGCACCAACGGCGAGATCGTCATCGGCAACCAGGACTGGATGACCTGCGCCGCCTGCTCGGCCGGGCCCGCCTTCGAGGGGGGCGGGGTGCGCTGCGGCATGCGCGCGGCCCCCGGGGCCATCGAGAGCTTCCTCTACGAGCCGGCCAACAAGCGCCACCACCTGGGCGTCATCGGGGGGGTCAGCCCCTCCGGCGTCTGCGGCTCCGGCCTCATCAACATCGTGGCCGAGTTCTTCCGGGGCGGGGTCCTGAGCAAGCAGGGGAAATTCGTCGAGGGCTCGTCGCCTCTGATCCGCGAGGGCGAGGACGGCCTCGAGTACGTCCTGGCGCCCGCGGATCTCTCGGCCGGGGGCCACGACGTGGTCATCACCGAGATCGACATCGAGAACCTGATCAGGGCCAAGGGGGCCATGTACTCGGGCTACCAGACGCTTCTGGAGTCCGTGGGCCTCGAGATGGGCGACATCGAGAAGGTCATCATCGCCGGCGGCTTCGGCCGGTCTTTGAACATCGAGAACGCCATCGCCATCGGGCTGCTGCCGTACATGCCCGTGGACCGCTTCGCCTACATCGGCAACTCGTCGCTGACCGGCTCGACCCTGGCCGCCCTCTCCGGAACCATGTGGCGCCAGGCCTTCGAGATCAAGGAGAAGATGACCAACTTCGAGCTCAGCGACACCCCCGGCTACATGGACCGCTACATCGCCAGCCAATTCATCCCCCACACCGACGCCTCCCTCTTCGGCCAGTGAGGGATTCCCGTCTACCGACCAGGGGCCGTGCAACATGAGCAAAGACACAAAGACCAGGAAGACCGGGCCGGGCGCGAGGAAGAAGGCGCCCTCCCCGGCCGGGGGCGCCGCGCCGAAAACCCCGAAACTCTGGGACGCCGCGCCCAAGACGGCGACCGGGCCGGCGGGGCCCAAGGACGCGGCGACCAAGCCGACGGAGCACAAGGCGGCGGAGCCCAAGGCCGCGGAGCTTAAGGCCGCCCAAACCAAGCCCCCGGAAATGAAAACCTCCGGGGCCGACGACCAGAAGGCCAGGTCCGCCGAGCTCCGGGCCCAGATCCGCCGCCACAACGAGCTGTACTTCAGGCTGGACAGGCCCGAGATCGCCGACGAGGACTTCGACCGGCTGGTCCGGGAGCTCGAGGAGATCGAGAAAAAACACCCGGAGCTCTCGGCGGGCTCACCCACCGGGGAGGTGGCCCCGTCGCCCGGGGGCCGGGGCCTGGCCGAGGTGGTCCACGAGACCCCGATGCTGAGCCTCGACAAGGCCCTGAGCGTCCAGGAGATCCTCGACTTCGACGACAAGCTCAAAAGGTTCCTGGGCTCCCCCGACAACCTGGCCTTCCACACCATGCCCAAGTTCGACGGCCTGGCCGTGGAGCTGGAGTACCGGGGCGGACGGCTCGTTCTGGCCTCCACCAGGGGCGACGGGCGCAAGGGCGAGGACATCACCCAGAACGCCCTGACCATCGGCCCCATACCAAAGAGCCTGCCCGCCGGGGCCCCGGGGACGACTCTGCACGTGCGGGGCGAGGTCTACATGGAGAAGGAGGAGTTCTCCCGGCTCAACGAGGAGCGGGAGGCCCGGGGGCTCTCGATCTTCGCCAGCGCCAGAAACGCCGCCGCCGGGTCACTCAGGCAGCTCGACAGCTCGGTGACCAAGGAAATGAAGCTCAGCTTCTTCGCCTACGGCCTGGCCGAGCTCGAGGAGGCCAGGACGGGCACCTACGGCGGGCTCATGAACAGGCTGGCCGAGTGGGGCTTCCCGGTGGAGAATTCCCAGGCCAGCAAGTCGGCCGCCTCTTTGCAGGAGGCTTTGAACGTCTTCCGGGAGCTCGAGCAGGACCGGGAGGGGCTCCCCTACGAGGCGGACGGCCTGGTCATCACGGTGGACGACCTGAAGCTCTGGCCCAGGCTGGGGGCGACGTCCCGGGCCCCCCGCTACGCCGTGGCCGCCAAGTTCACGCCCAAGGGCTCCCAAACCCGGGTCCTGGCCATCGAGGTCCAGGTGGGCCGCACGGGCG
>JAISET010000253.1 GCA_031264015.1 Deltaproteobacteria bacterium
GGGCGTTTTGAATTATAGACAATTTCAATTATACTATGGTAGTATGTCTCACCCCGTTAAACCGGCGTGACACTCTTTGAGCCATCCTGAGAAAACGGGTCGGAGGCGCGGCTATATGTCTCGATAATATCTTGACAAATTTTTCTGACGGTCTTTCCCGAGGGCCGGCCGTCCTCCTGGTTTTCCGCCCCCGGCCTCTCGTCCGCCCCGCCTGGCTCAGTCGGATCGCCTTTGGATGATTTTCGACCAATAAGGGACCTGGACCGGCCCAAATCGGACCAAACAGACCTGATTTTTCAGGCCGCGCCGAGCCGACGGCGGCGTCCCCGACGGCCAAGTCCGCTTGTCGGGCCGATTTTTTTAAAGCGGCCTGCGGTCCTTGTCAGTTTGTCTTAGTTTCGCCCGGTTTTTTCGGCGTTCAAGGTCTTTTCGCCGCGGGCCTGATTCCCAGGCGCCCGCAAGTCCGCGGGCAGGGGCGGTTTTCCAGCCCCTGATCCGTAGGTCCGCCGGTCGGCGTTTCCTCCGGCCCGCCGGTCCCTCCGGCGCGCCCGGGCCCGCCGGCCCCGGCGTTTTAGAGCCCCTTTTCGGGGGAAGCGGAGCAGTATGACCGCCAGCGACGACAGAGGCGACTTGGGCGCGGGGAGCGCGGGAACGGTCCTGGCGGTCTGCGCCGGGAGGGAGAAAGGCCGTCCCAAGCGCAGGGTGGGCCAGGCCCAGCTGGTCAGAAACTTCGGGCTGTCCGGGGACTGCGACGCGGGTCCTGGCGGGGGGAGGCTGACGCTGCTCTCCCGGGAGGGACGCCCGGCCCCGAGCCCCGGCGACCCCGGGGCGGGCTGCGGGTCGCTGGGCGAGAATCTGGTGGTGGGGGGCCTGGACTTGGCCTCGCTGCCGCCGGGGAGCAGGCTGCGCTGCGGCGACGCCCTTTTGAGTCTCCTGGGGGAGGCCCCGGAGGGAGGCGGGCTTTTTCTGGCCGGGGTGGTCCTGGCCGGCATAGTCACCGAGGGGGACGTCATCCGCCCGGAGTGACCGGGGGACGTTTTTTCGCGGCCGGCCGCCGGGCGGTTTTTGCTTGTTTGTCGAAGGCTTGTCGCCTGCCGGCCGAAAGTTTGTCGAGCGCTTGTTCGCGGGGGGCTTGTTTGGCGGCCGCGGGTCGGATTTGAGCGAGTCCGGCCGGCCGGTTTTTTGGACAATTTTTCCCCCGGGGGCTTCCCCGGGGTCGGACGGGCCCGGGCGTCTTCTTCCCGGAGCCAGGAAATCAAGAAAGGGAGACCCGGCAATATGGCAGTCAAAGATATTGTGAGCACCTGCGCCTACTGCGGGGCCGGCTGTCAGATCAAGTTCACGGTGGACCAGGACCGGAACAAGATCCTGGAGGCGGTCCCCGCCCCGGGGAGGACCAACGACGGCACCCTGTGCCTGAAGGGCCACTACGGTTGGGACTACATCAACGACCCGCAGATACTGACCAGGCGCCTCAAGCGGCCCATGATCCGCAAGAACGGCAAGGGCTCGCCCCTGGAGCCCGTCTCCTGGGACGAGGCCGTCGGCTACGTCTCCGGGCGCCTCATGGACATCAAGGCCAAGTGGGGCCCCGACAGCATCATGTGCACCGGCTCGGCCAGGGGGCCCGGCAACGAGGCCAACTACGTCATGCAGAAATTCGCGCGCGCGGCGGTCGGCACCAACAACGTCGACCACTGCGCCCGAATATGACACGCCCCCTCAGTAGCGGGTCTACTGTATTCGTTAGGTTCAGGCGCGATGAGCAACGGCGTCCACGAGATCGAGGACGCGGCCCTTTTGTTCGTATTCGGCTATAACGGAGCCGACTCGCACCCCATCGTGGCCAGGAGGATCGTCCGGGCCAAGCAGAAGGGCGCCACCATCATCTGCTGCGACCCCAGGCGCATCGAGACGGCCAGGATCGCGGACATGCATCTGCAGCTTCGCAACGGCTCCAACCTGGCCCTGGTCAACTCCCTGGCCCAGGTCATCATCGAGGAGGGGCTGACCGACGACAAGTTTATCGAGGAGCACTCCAGCGGCTTCGAGGAGTTCAAGGAGCTGGTCCGGGTCAACTACACCCCCGAGCGCGTCTCGGCCGTCACCCAGATCGCCCCGGAGGACATCCGCCGGGCGGCCAGGCTCTACGCCACCAGCGGCCGCTCCATGATCCTTTACGGCATGGGGGTCTGCCAGTTCGCCCAGGCCGTCAACGTGGTCAAGGGACTGGCCAACCTGGCCATCATGACCGGCAACTTCGGGCGCTGGGGCGTGGGCATCGGACCCGTGCGCGGCCAGAACAACGTCCAGGGGGCCTGCGACATGGGGGCCCTGCCCAACAGCTACCCCGGCTACCAGAACGTCACCGTGCCGGAGATCCAGGCCAAGTTCGAGAAGGCCTGGGGGGTCAAGCTCCCCAACAAGGCGGGCATCGCCCTGACCCAGGTGCCCCACTACGTCCTGCACGAGCCCGAGGAGAAGAAGATCCGCTGCTACTACGTCTTCGGCGAGGACCCGGCCCAGAGCGACCCGGACCTGCCCGAGGTCAGGGAGGCCCTCTCCAAGATCGACCTGGTCATCCTCCAGGACATCTACATGAACAAGACCGGGCAGTACGCCGACGTCCTGCTGCCCTCCACCGGCTGGAACGAGCACGACGGGGTCTTCAGCTGCTGCGACCGGGGCTTCCAGAGGATCAGAAAGCTCGTCGACCCCCCGGCCGACGCCGACGTGCTGACCGACTGGGACATCATCAGCCGCATCTCCACGGCCATGGGCTACCCCATGAAGTATAACAACACCGAGGAGATCTGGAACGAGGTCATCTCCCTGTGCCCGGGCTTCATAGGCGCCACCTACGAGAAGCTCGAGAAGTACGGCAACATCCAGTGGCCGTGCCGCAGCGCCGACATGTCCGACAAGGGGACCAGCTTCCTGCACAAGGACGGCAAGTTCGCCAACGCCGACGGCCGGGCCCGCTTCTCCTCCATCGAGTGGCAGAAGCCCACGGAGCTCGAGAACGACGAGTTCCCGATCATCCTCTCCACCGTCCGCGAGGTCGGCCACTACTCCGTGCGCACCATGAGCGGCAACTGCCGCCTCCTGCGCAACCTCGAGGACGAGCCCGGCTGGGTGCAGATGAACCCGGAATTGTGCTCCGACCTCGGCGTCAGGCACGGCGAGCTGGTCAAGGTGCTCTCCAAGAGGGGCCACTGCATAGCCAGGTGCCTGCCCACGGAGCGCGTCAAGAAGCAGGCCGTCTACATGACCTACCAGTGGTGGATCGGGGCCTGCAACGAGCTGACCATCGCCTCCCTGGACCCCATCAGCAACACGCCAGAGTACAAGTACTGCGCCTGCCGGGTCGAGAAGATCGACGACCAGGCCTGGGCCGAGCAGTACGTCCTGGACGAGTACGTGAAAATCCGGGAGAGCATGGGCATCGACGTCCGCGGCAACAAGAGAGGTGAGGCGGCATGAACGGATACGTGCAAGGAGACCCCCTGTTGTGCATCGGCTGCCGCACCTGCATGATCGCCTGCGTGGTGGCCCACGAGGGGAAGCGCATCTATGAGATAGACCCCGACGGCTACGACTTCCACCCCAAGCTCAAGGTCGTCAAAACCTGGCTGGTGAGCGTCCCCGTCCAGTGCAAGCACTGCGAGAACCCCGCCTGCCAGTCCGTCTGCAAGTCGGAGGCCATCAGCCGGGTGGACGGCGCCGTCGTCGTCGACCGCGAGAAGTGCATCGGCTGCAAGTCCTGCGCCGACGCCTGTCCCTTCGGGGCCGTCCAGATGGTCCCCCTGGGCTTCGTCGCCAACCCCGACGGCTCGAGGCGGGTGGTCGCCAACAAATGCGACCTCTGCCGGGGAGTCGAGGGGGGCCCCGCCTGCAGGCGGGTCTGCCCCACGGCGGCCCTGCGCTTTGTCGAGCACGACGACGTGCGGGCCATCGTCGCCTCCAAGCGGGCCGGGACCGTGGCCATGACGCGGCCCATCTGACGGGATTTCCTCAACCTTCAACCTCGGACGCCGGGGCGACGTCGTGAGCCGATCTCCGATCCCCGGTCTCCGGTCCCCGCGGCGGCGTCCGAGAAACAGGCCGAAAAAGCGAAGAGGGCCGGACAAACATTGTCGTTTGTCCGGCCCTTCTTCTTTGACGGAGCAGGGGGGGAGTCATGGGGTTGTTAAGGGGAATTTAATCGGCTGGTTGTCGCGGGCAAGAGGGCCCCGGCCGGCAAAGAATCTCGCCGCGCCTAGGCCGATGTGTAGTAAGCCTGACCCGCGCAGGCCTTACATAAGACGCGTCCGTCAATTTCCGCGTCCCGGCCGTCCAGGACGTCCTCCCCGCATTGCTGGCAGGGCACCCTCCTCAGGGGTCTGCCCGGCCTGTCTTCCGGGGGAATGGTGATGCGAATATTTTGCCAGCTGAGTATCTGGTCGTCGGAGTAGGCCTCCCAGAAGCCGACGAC
Source organism: Deltaproteobacteria bacterium (assembly GCA_031264015.1). Classification (GTDB taxonomy): domain Bacteria; phylum Desulfobacterota; class Desulfarculia; order Adiutricales; family Adiutricaceae; genus JAIRNQ01. The sequence continues at coordinate 4,475 of JAISET010000253.1, forward strand.
GTCCTTGAGGTCGTGTCCGGGGTGGGGCTCGGAATTGGCCGCCACCCGGACCGCCCTGTCGGTGGCGAGGTCCAGAAAGGACATGGCCGCCTTGCCATAGTCCTTGAACTTCAGGCGTCTCCGGCCGGCCGTCACCCCGGTGACCACGATGGCGGCGTCGGCCATGCAGCGGTCGGTCTCCAAAAATATCATCAGGTCCCTTAAATTGTCGTCGGGACTCAGGCCCAGAAGGGAGAGCCCCTTGAGGCACATCCTGATGCCCAGCACCTGGCCGCTGCATAAGTGTCCGTGAAAGGCCGAGGCCTTGTCGAGGTAGTCGTGCCAGTCGGCCATGTTCGCTCCTGGGGCGCGCCCGCCCGGACGGCCCGGCGCCTTGTCCTGGTCGTCCCCGCCGGCCGCGCCCGGTTGTGACGATTGCTTTCGTCGCCGGTCGGTTGCTGGTCGCCGCCTGCCTGCTTGTTGTCGGTTGACTGATTCTTGTTTGTTGCTTGCTGTTTATTGTCTATTGTCTGTCTGGCGGTTGACTTTCGCGGATATTCGTCGTCGTCTGACAATCAGCCGCGCGTCGTCTTCCGACGGGCGGGCCGGCGCCGGGCTTTTTTATCGTCCGGGGCGTCGCCGAGCCCGGCGGCCCCGGCCAGGGCCCGGGCCAGTTCCTCGCGCTGCCAGGGGAGGACGGTGCGGGCGTCGAGAAGAAGCTCCCCCTGGCTGATCCTGGCGACCACGGGAGGCTCGTTTTGACGCAGCCCGCGTTCCAGCCCGGCCGCGGGGACGTTCCGGCACTTGACGGCCAGCCCCCAGGAGGGCAGGGGCCATTCCGGTCCGGCGCCGCCGCCCGCCTGGCCGACCAGGGGCCTCAAAGTCACGGTCAGGTCCGGGTGTTCGGGCATGGCCTCGAGCAGCAGCCCGGCCCTATGTCTGAGCTCCTCCTGGGTCAGGCTCAGCATGTCCAGGGTGGGGATGCCGCCGCCCTTGCCGCCCGGGTGCAGCCAGGCCCGCAGGGTCAGCTCCAGGGCGGCCAGGCTTAATTTGTCTATGCGCAGGGCCCTGGCCAGGGGGTGGCGGCGCAGGACGTCCACCAGGTCCCCGCGGCCGACGACCAGGCCAGCCTGGCCCGCCCCCAGGAGCTTGTCGCCGCTCATGGTCACCAGGTCGGCCCCGGCGGCCAGCGCGGACCCCACGGCGGGCTCGTCCGGCAGTCCCCGCGGCGCCAGGTCGACCGCCGAGCCGCTGCCCAGGTCGCAGACCAGGGGGACGCCGCGCTCCCTGGCCAGTTTGGCGAGCTCGGGGATCTCCGTCTGCCCGCAGTAGCCCAGGAGGCGAAAGTTGCTGGGGTGGACCTTGACGATGAGGGCCGTTTTTCCGGGGACGATCGCTTTTTCGTAGTCGTCCGCGCGGGTGCGGTTCGAGGCGCCCACCTCCCTGAGGGTCACCCCGCCCTCGGCCATGATGTCGGCCAGCCGGAAGGAGTCGCCGATCTCCACCAGGTCCCCCCGGGAGATGACCGCCTCCCCGCCCCGGCCCAGGGCGGACATGATTAAAAGGACGGCCGCGGCGTTGTTGTTGACGGCCAGGGCGGCCTCGGCCGGAAAGAGCTTGAGGATCAGACTCTCCACGTGCCTCTGCCGGTCGCCCCTCGCGCCGGTCCCGGGGTCGTACTCCAGGGTGGAGTAGTTGCAGGCGACCCCCATCAGCTCCGAGGCCGTCTCCGGGGAGAGGACCGAGCGGCCCAGGTTGGTGTGCAGGACCACCCCCGTGGCGTTGATCGCCGGCCTGAGGCTCGGCCTGGCCAGGGACTCGGCCCGCAGGACCACGGCCTCCAAAATCCGCTCCCGGTCCGGGGCCCCGGCCAGGCCGCCCCCCAGCATCCCGTCCCTGATCTCCTGGACGACCTGCTGCGTCGCCTCCAGGACCAGGGAGCGGGGCCTGCCCTCCAGGCGCCCCTCGTCCCTGACCCAGCCCAGGACGAGGTCCACCTTGGGAATCGTCCTCAGCAACTTGTGCGGGGCTGGGCTGGGCATGGATGGTCCTTTCCGGGAGCGCGCCCGTCGGCCGGCGCCCGGCTGCGTTTGCGCCCGGGGGGCCGCTATTTTCCGCCCGAGCGGCTTCTGGAGGGGCTGATGGTCAGGTCGTTGTCCCGGGCCTCCAGGGGCGTGTTGACGTTGGCGAGCAATGTTTTCCCGGCCGGCTCCAGGTCCAGGTAGACGGTGTTGACCAGCGGGAAGATCTCCCTGATCGCCAGCCTGCCGGCCTCGATGGCCGCCTCCAGGGGGTCCCTGGCGTTTTGTCCGTAAAAGGCGAACAAAGGCTCGAAGCGTCCCTCCCGGCGGGGGAGGACGATGTCGGCCGACCTCTCCTCCATCAGCCCGGCCATGTCCCTGATCAGACTCGGGTCTATCCTGGGCATGTCGCAGGCCATGACGAAGACGGCCGGGTCGGGCAGAACCGAGAGGGCGGTCAGGATGGCCCCCGCCGGTCCTATCAGGGGGTGGAGGTCGCCCACCCGGCGGTGCCTGGAGAGCTCGTCCACCTCCAGGAACTTGGACGGGTCGTTGGTGATCAGGGCCACCCGCCCGAACAGCGCGGTCAGCTCGTCGGCCAGCACCGAGAGCAGGTAGCGCCCGTCGGCCAGCCGTAAAAAGGCCTTGTCCGAGCCCATGCGGCGGCTCAGGCCCCCGCAGAGGATGGCGGCGCCGTATTTGGACAGGGGGGCGGGTCTTGTCGCGGCCCCGTCGTTTGCGCTGTTTTCGGCGGTCATGATCATGTCACGGGGACGTCAGCCTGCTGTAGGCGTCGCTCGGGCCGGCCAGGCTTTTCCGCCAGACGCCCGCCCAGTCCAGGCCCTCTTCGGCCAGGATATTTTTCGCCGCCTCCAGGTCGCCCTCGTCGAGAAAGATGCTGAAGCCGCAGTCGGCCCCCAGCGGGGTCGGCTTGGCGGCTATCCTGACGGGGAGGCCCGCGGCCAGCAGCGCCCTCTCGCCCTCGATGGCCGAGCGGGTGCTGTTGAAGGTGAAGACGGCTTCCATAAACGCTCTCACATTTTTCTGACAAAAACCGACACTTGGAGTATACAAAATCTTTTCACGTTTGACAACCCCCCTGACACGGTTGGCCAGTTTTTATCATGTTAAATTTTGGTCCGGAGGCGGGCAAAAGTCCGGGAAAGTCCCTCCCCAAGAAGATCATAGAGGAAAAAGTCTCGAAAGGGGAAGTTTTGGCTGCGGGTGTTTTCAGGGTTGGAAAACCTCCCGGCCAACGCCCGCTGACCGGCTGAAAAAAACAATCACATTTTTTTGACAAAAAGTATGGCCGGCGGCCGGGGATTGACCACCCCGCTTGCGGGGCGGGCGGCGATGTGTCAGGCTGACGAAAAGATTCTAGAGGACTGGGTCAAAAAAATCAAGCTTAAAAAAGGTTTTTAGACTATTTCTATCAAGTTAAACACCATAAATGCAATCTAACAATATCGCGTTTTCGTTCATCATAGTTCCATTTAGTGGTCATATTATAAAATAGACAAGACGGCGGCGGCGGGGGAGGCCCGCCGTCCGTCGTCCAGGGAGGCCGGGCCGTTCCTGCCACATTTAATTGTAGCGGTCCGGACCGGCGCGGGCAAGCCCCCCCGATGTTCCAAGTCCTGACAAGTCTCTGGAAAAGAAGACAAAAATTTCAGGGCCCGGGGCTCTGGCTGGTCGGGAGGCGGGGGCGCCCGGTCGGAATCGTCGGGGAGAAGAGAAGGAGGAGGAGGAGGGAGACGCGGAAGACGGGGAAGGCGGGGAAGGCGGGGAAGGCGAGGAAGGCGAGGAAGACGGGGAAGGCGGGGAAGACGAGGAAGACGGGGAAGGCGGGGAAGGCGGGGCGAGGCGAGGAAGACGGAGGAGACCCGCGGGGCGGTCGGGAGACGATTTTCTCAGAAAAAAATTATGAGGGCGGGTTTCTGAGGTTTGGGGGGTGTTTTCGGAGGTTTGTCGGGCGATTTTGGAGGGACGCAGGGCTTATGCGAGCGGTTGGGAACTTTTTTCCGGGGTCGGGCGGACAAGAAATTTGGCGGCGCGGAAGTTGCGCGGACGTCCGCCGGGAAGTTTGGGGCCCGGTTTGCCGGGGCGGCGGGGAGGGGCGCGGGCCGTTCGGGGAGGAATCGAGGTCGCTTTCAAGCGAGCGGGGGCGCTTTCGAGGGGTTTGACGACGGTTTTCAGCGGTTCGGGGGAAGGGGAAAGGGCCCGAGCCCCGGCTTGGGGAGGGGAACTATTTTTTTGACACCTTCCGACCTGGATTGATAAGATGGGTTGATGTTGGCGGCGCAAGGAGCGGACCGGCGTCCGGGGCCCTGGCGGCGGGGGCTTGACAAGCCGGCCGGCCGGCCGGGGGCTTGACAGGTTGGCTGACTTGTTAGGATAAGTTTTCGTGAAAACTAAATAAAGTTGTTAACAAATTATGCGGGGTGGCGCCCCCCCGGCCGGCCGTCAGGCGTCTTTTGGGAGAAAAATGACCGCGACCTCCAGTCCAAACCGGCTGAACTGCGGGCACGCCGACGTCAACCCCCTGGAGCCGGCCTTGCTGGCCTCCCTGGGGCTGAGTTTTCCGAAGTCCTATTTCAGCGGGAAAGACATGGCCGGGCTGGCCTCGGCCATCAGCGCCAGGAGGGGCTGGCCCATGGCCATGCTGCCCTTTTGCAGCACAGTGGAGGCAGAGGCCCTGGGGGCTGACATCTTTCTGGGCGGCAACCAAACGGGCCCCAGGTCCGGGAAACTGGTCCATGCGTCCGTGGACGAGTATTTGGCCCTCGGCCGGGAATTCGACCTGGGGACGCCCAGGGTCGGGGCGCTGCTTGAGGCCGTCGGGATCCTGGCCGCGGAGGGCCTCCCCCCGGTGGTGGAGATCAGCGGGCCCCTGGGGATACTGGCCAGCTTTGTCGACCTGGGCGGGATCGTCAAGGCCTGGCGCAAAAACCCGGAGACCGTCGCCCGGGCCTTGCGACTGGTCGGGCGGAGGGTCCTGGGGTACGCCCTGGCGCTCAGGGACGCCGGCGCCCGCATGCTCAGCTACGCCGACCCCGTGGGCGCCTCCGGGATAGTCGGCCCCAAGTTCGCGCAATTTTTGGCCGAGTCTTTCCTGGGCGGGTTTCTGCCCGGGCTGGCCGAGGCTCTGGGCGGCCTGACCGTCCATCTCTGCCCCCATGCCTCGGCGACCCTGGTCTCGGCCGGCCTGGGCGAGTTCCGGCGGGTCGGGGCCCCCCCGGACCTGAACTACCCCGCGGCCTGCCTGGCCCTGCGGGGGCGCGTCAAGTTTCTGGGAAAAGGCTGCCTGAAAAACGTCAGCCTCCCGGGGAGGGTCACGGAGGAGTTCAAGTTCCATGACGCCGGGAAAAAATAACGCCGCGGCCCCCGGGACTTGGAGCGGGCATGCCCGGGGGGGGAGGGGGGGAGATTGTGCCGACGCCTGAGCTCATCTGTCTCACGGGCTTTCTGGGCGCCGGAAAGACGACCCTGCTAAACAAGCTTCTGGAGCACGCCCTGACCAGGTTCCGGGTGGCGGTCGTGGAGAACGACTTCGGCGACGAGGGCCTGGACGCCGCCCTGGTGGGGCCGAGCGGGGCGCCTGTCCGGGAGCTGACGGCGGGCTGCGTCTGCTGCACCCTGAAGCTCGAGCTCAAGGCGGCCGTGAGGGAGATGATCGAGACCCACAAGCCCGCCCTCGTCCTGGTGGAGCCCTCGGGCATCAGCCGGACCTCGGACATGCTCCCGAGCCTCGCCGCCCTGGAAAAAGAGGGCCTGGTCAGAGTCGGCCCGGCGGTCGCCCTGGTGGACGCCCGCAACTTTTCCGACTATCTGGAGTCCTTCGGGGACTTTTTCACCGACCAGATCTCCGCGGCCAGGGTCCTGCTTCTGAGCCACCTGGACGGCCTTGGTCGGGAAAGCGTCGCCGGTTTGGTCTCCGAGCTGCGCTCCCTCAACCCGGGGGCCTCGATCCTGGCCGACCCGTGGCCGCCCCTGGACTCCGGGGCTCTCTATGATTTCATTACGGCCCCCGCCGGCCGCGCCAACGCCGGTGACGTCGGCCATGACGACGCCTCCTTCACCTCCTCCTTCTCCGAAGATGACGCCGACGGTCGCCATCATAGTCACCGCCATGACCGCGGCCATGACGACGACCATGAGCGCGGCCATGACGACGACCATGAGCGCCATCATGAGTGCCGCCATGACGGCGATCATGACGACGATCATGAGCGCGACCACCACCATGCCCCGGCGGGCCCGGATGTCTTCTCCTCGTGGAGCGGGATAATCAGGGGGAGCTTCAATCGTCGGGAGCTGACGGAGGCCCTGGCGGTTCTGGGTTCGGGCAGGGCTGGCAGGGTCCTGCGGGCCAAGGGGCTCGCGGCCATGGACGACGGCGGGGGCTTTTGGCGCTTTGACTTTCTGCCCGGACACTCCGACGTGGTGCCGGCCCCGGGGGCCGCGGACGGCAGGATCTCGGCCATAGGGCAAAATTTGGACGACGGGCTTCTGGCCGGGTTGTTCAAGGCGGACGGCGGGGAGTAGTCGTTCTCGCCGGCCTTGTCGGCGTCAGGCATAAACTGTCGTCTGCGCGGACGGTCTCGAACTCGGATGACGACCGGGATCGAGCCGGGATGATTGTCGGGACGGGGGCGGACCTTCCGAGCCTCGCCCGGCGCCCGTTTTTTTACCACCCCCCGCCTTTCTTTTCGCCCCTTCCGCCCCCCGCCTGTTTTTTGCCTCCGCCCGTATTGCGGGTCCCGTTTTTCGCCCTCGCCTCCTCCTCACCTCCTCCTCGTCTTTGCTCCGCGTCCGCCGACCCGCGGTCTGTTCCAGGTCTCCTGCGGCAAAAAATTCTTGATTTCTGTCAAAAATATGTTACATTCATTTCGTCTGGCCAGGGTTAGGACTGGTCTGACCAGCCGCGGGAATCATCCTCGGTTGTTTTTACAACGGTCAAAAAATCGTGACAAAAACTTTTCCGCCGGCGGCGACGCCTCGGCGGGAGGGCGGGAGGCGCGGTCGGCCGGAAGACAGGGCAAGGGGAAGCTGGGTAATGACATAGAGATGAACACCAATGATCACGGCCGGGGTCCCGGCCGCGGCCACCATGGCGACCACCAGGGTCGCGATCGCGACCATCACCACCACCATGACCACGACCACCGCGGCCGCCCCGTCGCCGACGACGACTACCTGGAGGCCGTGGCCGAGTACCGCCGCACCTTCCCGGACAAGGCCCGGGTCATGGCCGAGACCCCGGACCCGGCCGTGCGGGAGATGCTGGCCTATTTTGAGGAGAGGGGCCTCGAGACCGTCTTCGACCGCTTCGACCGCCAGAAGCCCCACTGCTCCCACGGGGTCGCGGGCTCCTGCTGCCGCAACTGCTCCATGGGGCCGTGCCGGGTCACCCCCGGAAACCCCCGGGGCGTCTGCGGGGCCGACGCCGACCTCATCGCCGCCCGGGGCATGCTCAGGATGATCGCCGCGGGCGCGGCCGCCCACGGGGCCAGGGGCAGGGAGTGCATGCTGGCCCTGAAGGCCGCGGCCGAGGGCGTCCTCGACATCCCGCTGGCCGGAAAGCTCAAGATCGTCAACTCGGCCAAGGCCCTGGGCATAGAGACCGAGGGACGGGAGCTGGCCCGGGTCGCCATGGACCTGGCGGGCGTCCTGCTGGAGGACATGTCCCGGACGGTCCCGGGGCCGCACAGAACCCTGGCCGCCTTCGCGCCCCCGGAGAGGAAGGCCGTCTGGGCCTCCCTCGACATGCTGCCCGTCAGCGCCTACCACGAGGTCTTCGAGTCCTACCACCGCACCAACGTCGGCACCGACGGCGACTGGCGCAACGTCATGCTGCAGTTTCATCGCTGCGGCCTGGGCTACGCCTGGTCGAGCGTGCTGGGCTCCTCCATCGCCATGGACAGCCTCCTGGGGCTCCCCCAGCGCCGGACCGTCCGCTGCAACCTGGGCGCCCTGAATCCGGACACCGTCAACATCGCCGTCCACGGGCACTCCCCCGTCATGGTCAGCGAGATAATCAGGCAGGCCCGCTCCCCGGAGCTCGAGGCCGAGGCCAGGGAGGCGGGCGCCGCCGGCATAGGCTTCTACGGCATCTGCTGCTCGGGACTCTCGGCCATGTACCGTCTCGGGGGCGTCGTCCCTCTCTCCAACGCCGTGGGGGCCGAGCTGGTTTTGGGGACCGGGGCCCTGGACCTCTGGGTGGCCGACGTCCAGGACGTCTTCCCGGCCGTCATGGACGTGGCCCGCTGCTTTAAAACCGTCGTCGTCACCACCAGCGACTCGGGGAGGCTCCCCGGCTCCGAGTTTTACGGCTACGACCACGACCACTCCAACTTCTCCGAGACCGCCGCGCTGGCCAAAAAAATCGTCCGCCGGGCCGTCGCCGCCCACGCGGGGCGCCGGGACGTCCCCAGGCGGATTCCCAAAACCCAGACCGAGGCCGAGACGGGCTTCGGGGTCGAGAACATCGCCGCCCAGCTCGGGTCCCTCAAACCCCTGGTCGAGGCCATGAAGGCAGGCCAGATCGCCGGGGTGGTCAACCTGGCGGGCTGCAACAACCCCCGCGTCGTCTACGAGAAGGCGACCTGGGAGATCGCCAGGCATCTTGTGGAAAACGACGTCCTGGTCGTCACCAACGGCTGCGCCTCCTTCACCCTCATGAAAATGGGCCTGTGCCGCTCCTCGGCCAAGGCGGGCCCGGGGCTGCGGAAGTTTCTGGGGCCGGATCTGCCCCCCGTCTGGCACATGGGCGAGTGCCTCGACAACGCCCGGGCCTCGGCTCTGTTCCGGGGCCTCTCCGACGCCTCCGGGCTCCCAATCAAGGACCTGCCCGCGGCCTTCGCCAGCCCCGAGTGGGGCAACGAGAAGGGCGTGGCCGCGGCGACGGCCTTCCGCCTCCTGGGCCTCAACTCCTACCACTGCGTCCGGGCGCCGATCATGGCCTCCAAGGCCCTCCAGAGATATCTGACTGTCGAGACGACGGAGACGCTGGGCTCGGCCATGATCGTCGACCTCGACCCGGGGTCCCTGGCCCGGACCATCGTCGCCGACCTGTTGGCCAGGCGGGAGAACCTGAGAAAATCCGCCTGAGGACGGCGGGCTTGGAGGCCGCCTAAGCTAAGCTAATCTCACCCTCCGGGGCCGGGGGGGGCGGTCCGTCCCCCCTGTCCTGGAGGCCTCATAATCGTTCGACAAAGTTCTTCCGTCCGACGTTTCGAGCCCTGCTTAAGTCTCGCGTCCTGAGCCGGGCCGCTTTTCTATGAAATAGCAGAATTAAGCATTTCATCTGTCGAGGCAAGGGGGGGGCGGCCAACATTATGAGCCGTTTTTTTGTTTCGAGAACAAGCGGGGCCGGCCGCCGCGGAAGGAGCGGGCGGGGACGCCAATGGTTGAAATATTGGCGGCGGGGCCGGGGGCCCGGCCGGGGCGCGGCGGCGAGGAAAAAAACAAGGGGGAAATCATCTGTTTGGTTCGACAAGTCTCTCTCCAGATGGGATTCGGCAAATAATTAGACTTAAGTATTGGAAAAGCGGCTCTTTTGGTTTGGTCGCTTCGAGGCTCTTCGGGGCGGCGAAATATCTTGACACGACCGGCCAGACTAATTTAGAATCAACCAACAATTAGATTATAGGTCTATTTTGCATCGTTATGTTACGTTTCATTAAAAAATCGGGCTTCGGAGCCTCCCCGCCAGCCGGAACTCCGCGCAAAATAGTTTCGCCCCGCCGACAGTCGGCCCGACCGGGCGGCGCCGTCGACATAAAACATGCCTCCGGCGACGTCCGGGATGTCTTTTGATTAATCGGGTCTCTTTTCGGGTTTCTTTTCGGGCGGGGCGCTCAAATTTCAACGACCGACGGACGGGGTCCGCCCCCTTTCCTCCGGCCACTTTCGCCGGTTCTCCAAAGAGGCCGCGCAACCTAGCAAACATCTGGTGAAACATGAGAAAAGCGATTTTGTTTCTGGCCATCGCGGCCCTCTTTATTCCCTCCCTGGCCCTGGCCGACGAATTTCAGGTGGCGGTGGCCAGCAACTTCACCGCCCCGGCCGAGCAGATAGCGGCCGAGTTTGAAAAAGACACCGGCCACAAGGCCGTGCTGGCCTTCGGGGCCACCGGGGCCTTCTACGCCCAGATCAAAAACGGCAGCCCCGTGGACATCCTGCTGGCCGCCGACTCCAAGACTCCCCGGCAGCTGGAGGAGGACGGCCTGGCCAAGCCCGCCAGCCGCTACACGTACGCCCAGGGGGCCCTGGTTCTCTGGTCCGCCACCGAGGGCTACGTCGACGACCAGGGCCAGGTTCTGAAGACCGGCGACTACCAGCATCTGGCCGTGGCCGACCCGGCCCGCGCCCCCTACGGAGCGGCCGCCTACGAGCTTCTGCGCGCCTGGAACCTCCTGGACGGGCTGGAGAGCGCCAGCAAGCTGGTCACCGGCGAGAATATCGGCCAGACGGTCCAGTTTGTCGAGACCGGCAACGCCGAGCTGGGCCTGGTCGCCCTCTCCCAGGTCTGGAAGGACGGCGCCTTCACCAAGGGCTCCGGCTGGCTGGTCACCCCGAGCCTCTACTCCCCCATCCTCCAGGACGTGGTCATTCTGAAGAAGGCCGAGGACAACCTGGCCGTCCAGGCTTTCGCCGACTATCTTAGAAGCGCCAAGGCCAAGGAGATCATCCTCTCCTATGGCTACACCCTGAAGTAGGCCGGATTCTTTTTTTCCCTCTCCGGCTGGTCGGGGGCGGCGCCCCCGGCCCGCCGGACCTGGCAAGTTCTTTCACCGCCGCCGCCACTGCTACTGCTGCCACCTTTACATTTTCTTCTTCCACCTCTTCCTCTTCTATTTCTATTCAGATTCCAATTCTATATTCAACGGCCACTATTTTTTATTACTTTGATGTTAATGATAAGTCATCTTGTCTTAAAATTGCCAGGACAATTTGTCTAAAATCTGCCAAAAATTTTTGTCAAAAGGTGTCCATTCACGGGACGCTGGCCAGTACGAAGCCAGTCAAACACATGATGGGTTTACTGGAGACCGGCTGGCAGGGCTTTAAAGATGAGAGGCTGGAGAATGCTTTTGGCTGCCAGGTCTTAATGGAACGGGCTGGCCGCTCAGGATCCAGGCCGTGTCAGGGTCTGGCCAGCAGTGAGGGCTTCTCATCCTTCCGTGACCTGATACTCATCTTAAATTTTATAAAATTATGTGTGGTATCAACTATTCTGGGAATTACAGATGGTTTTGCAACAATATAAGTTTTTTAATCAAAATTAAATCATAAAATTAATTTAACTATTAACAAAGTTACAAAATAAAATTTTACTTTAAATTTATTTCGATTAGGTTTAAAATTTAATAAATTATGGTGGCACCCTTTTGCGTAGCATTTTTTTTAACGGATGGTATACTTTTGCCGTAGCAAAGGGAGCCACAATGGCAACCTTTTTTCATAGCATTTCCAGTCTATTTTTACAGGCTGAAAACCTGCGAGGAGTGATTTGTGTTGAGCCTTGTTCCCTTACCTCCTAGGCTCGTAAACATAACACCCAAGACGGCAGCAGCACTGCCCAGGGTAAAATTTTTAGTCGTTATCGACCGTTGACTCAACGTGTTCGCACAGCTGGTCAATGAGAAGAAATATATCTTAACTCTCCAGACTGAAATATTTTACTAATTTTGATCGTTTTGGTATACTTTTCAGTTTTTATTCCTTCCTTCCATATATTACTACTTATAGAAATCAAGCTAAGAACTTCTTTAAGATCTACAAGTCTATTTGTTGACATTAAAATATCATCTTTAATGTCCTTTCTTGGTTCATAGAACCTGACGGCTGAGTTTGATGATGTTTGATTTTCAAGCATAGGTATTCCCTTCTGAAGCCAACTTCATGTCTTGTAGATCAGAAAGCCTAGACGCCCTTCGGTTTTAGTATTTGGCCGCTGAAGAGACAGAACGATCGTCGTGATGCAAGAAGTATAGCTGGGTTTTTGTGCAGTGGGGCTTTATTTCAGGGGTTTTAATGGTTTTAAAATTAACTGCCTTAACATCTTGATTTTGTAGATAAAAATGTCAGTAATTTTCCGATTCTTGTCAGCTATGTGTTTCAGGGAGCCAAATTCTCCCAAGGCCATCACCAGACGCCGGTTCATTGGAATTATCGAAAAGATGTGCGATAATTGACCTAGAACAGAGGAACCATTGAGGTCAGTGACCAGAGCTAGGTGTGGGGAACCGACATGAAAGAACTACCGATAGGGATGCAGACATTCAAGGATCTCATTGGAGGCGGCTATGTGTACGCCGACAAGACGAAGTACGTCTATGGCTTGACCCGCAGTGGGAAAGCATATTTCCTTTCAAGGCCCAGGAGGTTCGGCAAATCGCTTCTCTTGAGCACATTAGAGGCGTTATTTAGCGGGGCTCCAGATCCTGATGGGCCACCACAAGGCCTTTTCGCTGACTTATGGATAGGCCGGGAATCGGATTACGATTTCAGGCAAAAATACCCTGTCATTACTCTGAACATGAACTTGAACAGTCGAACGCCTAACGACCTCGAAAATGCTCTCAAGGACATGCTTCAAACGATAGTCGAGACCAACAGCCTGAAAATAACCGGGTCGTCCCCTGGCGGGATGCTAGATAATCTAATTACTAAACTTTACAAGAAACACGGTACCGGCGTTGTTGTGCTAATAGACGAATATGACTCACCAGT
>JAISET010000254.1 GCA_031264015.1 Deltaproteobacteria bacterium
GGGGGCCGCTCGAAAGAGCGGTCCCCGCCGCGAACGGTTCCGGGCGGAAAACCCGCGGCATCGAGATTTTTTGTCAAAACCGCGGAAAAAATTATTTGGCGCCCGTCTATGGATAAAGATTGCATTTTGAGAGATAAATAGTGAATTTAATTGAAAAAGACGGTTTAAACTTTCTCTGGAATCGGACGCCCGAGGAGGGGCGCGGCCGCGAAAAGTCGCGGGAGGGGCGCGGCGCTTTTCGAAAAAAAATTGGACTTCGGGGACAGTTTGCGCTATAATAATAAGTTCTGGAAACGAGCCCGTCCCCCGGCCTGCCCGCCGGCGGCGGACTTGTTTGGACGCAAGTCTTCGGGGCGTAGTGCAGCCTGGTAGCATCACTGCTTTGGGAGCAGTAGGTCGGAGGTTCAAATCCTCTCGCCCCGACCAACAAAATTTAGTCGAGTTTGACGAGGGCCGGCAACCTCCGCGGCGGGGGTTTCGGTCCTCGTCGCATCCGGGGGTTTCGGCCGCGGGGCGGTTCGGGGCGGGTCGGGCCCCGTCGTCCGGCGGCCGGATTTTAGCCGGACCGCCGGCCAGGTGGCGCGGTCCACCGGACGCGGCTATTGTGGCCCCTCAGGACGGGTATCCTGGGCGGGGCGAACTTTATCCCGGCCGCCTCGAAAATTACTTTGTCGAAGGCCCGGCGGTCGGTGATCGCGTCGCCCGAATAGGCGACCCCCCTGAACTTGCGGGGCTGCCGGCCCCGGCCGTCCGGCCCCGGCTCGGGGGCGGCGAACCGGCGGTCCGAGGAGACTAAGAAAAGATTTTCCATTTCTCACCTGGCGTGTTAAGCTGCGACGAGCTTAATTTTATATCGGCGGCCCCCGCCGCCGCGGAGGAAGTCATGGCCGACGACGTTGAAACCGGGCGCCTGGTCGCCCGCATACCCGCGCTAAAACCCTATGTCGACTCCGGCGAGTGGGGCCGGATGAGCCATCTGGAAAGACGCTGGCTCCTTCAGGAGCTTAACCCCCTGGACAGGGAAGATCTCCTAATGCTCCAAAAAATGCAGGACGACATCTTCCGCCGCATGGACGAAATCTCGGCCGAGATGGCGCTCAAGAAAAATCCAACTTGAAATAATGGTTCGGCTCCACTGTTTTTTCCACTTCCGACAGCTTGACGATGTGTCTTCCCATATCGTCAATGGCGACGGATTTGATTTTTGCCCTCGACAGGTGGGGGGTCACCGTCCATTCATGTTCCAAATGAGGGCTTAAAACTTGCCCGTCAATTCCCTTGTCGGTTCTAATTTGGAAAATAACCCCATGACTATCAAGGCTGGAAAAATGTTCCGCTGTAGATTTGTCAGATGAGAAAGGATATGAGCCCCCTGCAAACTCTATCACCGAAAGGTTTTTATTCTTTCCGACCAGATTTTCCAGCAGTTCATTCAAGGAAAGCGGCGATTTTTGGTCGGGGTTCAACAGGTCCGTCTTTTCATCCGTACGACTTATCCCTCTGCAAAGCTGCTTTTTCCGCGTCAGTCCCAGTTCGGTCAGGGACTTGTGGCCCGCTTCCCTAATTTCTAAATATCTGTCCACCTCGGGAGGCATGTCAGTTTTTTTCAATCGGGAGTCTCGTGTCTCCGCGTTTAACTCATCTATATAAATATCGCTTTCCATGGGCTTCGACGCCAGATATGCTTCACCCGGCGTCAAATATCGCATGCGCCGGAAGCTTGACGTCATCTCTTTTTTTGAGAAGCGTTAAGATCGTCACCCGTTAAATTATTTTCCAAACACTCGTCGACGACCTCGATTTCATCGTTTGAGCCGCCGCGTGAAATATCGGTCTTCTTCCCTGAGTTGATGTTCCATAATTTCATGCCGGTTTCGAGGCTAACCCGGCTCGGAGCCTCCTCCTTCGTCTCGCCTTCCCTTGGCTTAATTCCCAATAAATTCGCCCTTATGTTTATCTCATTCCGTCTTTGAAGCTCTTCCTCGTATTTTGCCGGCGGCTTGCCCGGCAAAAGATTGTCGGCGCGGACGGCCTTGAGCTCGTCGTCGGTCGGCCTCTCCCGTTGCTCCCCGGTCATGCGCGCGACGTCTATGGGTCGGCCCGGCCGCCAGTCCAAAGGCGGCCCCCGGCTGGCCGCCGCCTCGCCGCCGGCCCTCGGAAGATCTTCCTTGGCGGCCTCCCCGCCCCGGGCCCGGTCGGCGTCACCCCCGCGATTCGCCATGGCCTCCGCCTCGGCCGAGAACTGGTTCGTCTGGTTTATGGCGTTCATATAGGCCGCCTCCGGGATGACGCCGCCCATGGTCCCGAGGTTGGCCGCGTCTTCGGGGCGCGCCAGGGAGCGCTCCATTATCCGCTTCATTTCGGCGTCGGGCGCCGTCTTGAGCTTGTGATTTTCCAGGTGCCTGACCGCGTCGGGGCCCCCCGGGCAGACGCCCTTAAGGGGGTTCCCGTCCCGTCCCCGGTCGGGCGGGTTCCCGGCTATTATGGACGCCGTCCCCGCCTCGCCCTTGGTCCGCCGGGCGGCCGTCTGCTCCTCGGTCGGCCTCCGAGCCCGGCGGCGGCATTGATAATGGCGCCAAAATGGATATAATGAGCGGGTTAATAACAGATCATGCTGACCGGACGGCGTCTCCGGGGCCCGGGACGGGAGTCCCGCCCGCGGGCGGGGGCCGAGGGCGGCCGGGTCTCGTTTGAAGTTTGTATTGGGCGGCGGGCGGCCGTCGGGAGGACCAGCGGGGGGGACGGAGGAAAGAAAGAATGTCCGCGCCGAGCCGGGGAAGGTCTTGAAGCGGCGCCGCGGGGACGAGGCCCGGGTCGCGGCCGACATCCAGGGGCTGGTCGCCACCCTGCGGCCGCGGCCGCGCGAGACGACCCGCCTCGGCCCCGACCCGGTGGCCGGGGTGGTCGTCCGGGGCTCGAAAAGCATTTTGGCGGGCCGGGAGGAATTTTCCCACCAGGCCGGCCAGCGCCGCCTGGCGGGCTTCTCCAAGCCAACCTTCAACTGCTTTTTCATCCCCCCGCCCGAGCGGCCTTTCTTGTCGGCGGCCCCGGAGACCGACCCCCGGCTTCCGGCCGGGCTGACCTTGGAAATTCCGCCGGGGAACGACGCCCGGGCGTCAGGGCGGATTTTTTGGGCGGGGGACGCCGGCCTGGTCATGCCGGACCGCCTCAGGCGGCTGACGGAATTATTGGACGGCAGGGCGGACATCCCCGTCCCGGCCCCGCTGGTCGTCAGGGAGATCCACCGCGGGCCCCTGGCCGGGAAAATGGCCGGCCTGCTCAAAAACAGGCGGTTCGACCGGACCGGGACCGCCCGGATGGCCAGGGCCGTCTCCGGCCTCAAGGAAAATTACCAGGAGCCCCCGGGCGTCCCGCGCCTGGCCGCCGAGGCCAGCGCGGCCGGGCCGACCTTCCACAGCCGTTTCAAGCGCGCGACCTCCGCGAGCCCGCCGCGGTTCCAAAAGGAGCCGCGCCCGCGCGAGGCCCGTAAAATAATGATCGCCGACGGCGTCGACGAGGCCTCCCGGGCGGTCGGCCGCGAAAGCGCCGGCCAGTTTGTCAGGGAGCATAAAAGACAGTTCGGCGAGCCGCCGCGGCAGGGCGCGCGGAAAATCCGCCCGGTTAATTTGGACAAAATGTCAAAATTCTCGAAAACCGCTTGAAAAACTAAAGTCCGCGGGATTTTTACAGTTTCCGGCAGGCAGGGCGCGCCGTCATGACTTCCAAAACCCAAAAATGTCTCGTCGGCTCCACGGAAGCCGCCCCCACGAAAACCGAGGCCGGCGAGCCCGACGTCCCCGGCCGCGACTCCGAGGAGGCCGCGGCTTTGGAGCTCATGGGCGGGACGGCCGAGTGGGCGCTCTCGGACGGGGTTCCGCATGTCGTCTCGCTAAAATTGACAAAGTCGTCGGGCGGGACTTTCTCATTTTCCGGGTTTCCGTATCTTGAAACGCTCGCGGTCGACAACCTCGCCATCAACAGACTGGACGTCTCTCAAAACGCCGCCCTGGCCGCGTTGGATTGTTCCGGCAACTCTTTAAAGGAGCTCGATGTCTCCAAAAACACTTCGCTGACCTGTTTGGAGGCCTCGAACAACGAGTTGGAGGAGCTGGACCTGACAAATAACCCCGTCCTGAAAGATCTTTTCGTCTCCTACAACAGACTGGCCAGTCTGGATCTCTCCGGCAACCCCGCTTTGAGGCGCGTCGACGTCAGGGACAACAAGTTGAAGAAACTTGACCTCTCCAAAAACGTCGGCCTGCGGTCTCTCGACGTCTTTCACAACAAAATCGCGGAGCTTGATCTATCCAATAATTGCGAGCTGGTCGATTATCATCTCGACTTCGACCACATTGTCAGGCTGACGACGCCCGGAAAGGCCGCGGAGGAGGGCGAGTGAGGCCGGGCCGGGGCGGCCGCGCCCGGCCGGGGAGGGGTGCCCGCCCTGTTTTTTTCCCTTGGCTGAGACCATAAAGTGTGTTAACTTGACCACGACCGAATGGTTCGGTTTTTCATTTTTTTTGCCGATCATTTTATGTCAGAGTAATGACTTTAAGCTGTTGTTGTTTAGTCGCGGCTTCGATAAATAATTCGAAAATAAACAATTTAGTCTTATAGCGATATTTTAGATCCAATAATGTGTATAGTAAAAGTGATAGTTGATTATAATTCTCTTAAAAATAATTTTTTCTAATGATCTGGTTCCTAAAAATTGCTGGAACTTATTTTAAGTCGTCAGTTTCTGTAATAGAGGTTAAAGACGTCGCGCGTCTTTAATTTAGTTCAACCCGCTCAAAGGTACAACATGGAAAAGAGTCTGAGCATGATCCATCTCGTCGCAATCGTTTGTCTGGCCGGGCTGCTTCTTTTCGCCGCCTCCCCCCTGAGGGCCCAGGAGGCGACCGAGGCCCCCAAGAGAACCAAGCTGGTCTTCGACACCACCATGGGCTCCTTCACCGTGGAGACCTACGACGACCTGGCCCCGGAGACGTCGCAAAATTTCATCTCCCTGGCCCAAAAGAAATTTTATGACGGCACCGTCTTCCACCGGGTCATCAGGGACTTCATGATCCAGGGCGGCGACCCCGAGGGCACCGGCAGGGGCGGCCCCGGCTACCAGATCAAGGACGAGTTCGGACCCGGCCTGAGCCACAACGAGCCCGGCATCCTGTCCATGGCCAACGCCGGCCCGAACACCGGCGGCTCCCAGTTCTTCATCACCCTGGTGCCCACCGACTGGCTGAACGGCCGCCACGCCGTCTTCGGACACGTGGTCGAGGGCATGGAGGTGGTCGAGGCCATCGGCGAGACCCCCACCGGCGCCCAAGATCGTCCGCAGACCGAGGTCAAGATCAACTCCCTGACCGTGGTCGAGTAGCCCCGGCCCCATGGTTTCCGGCCCCCCGGCCCTTTGTTCCGGCCCGGCGTTTTTTCGCCGGGCGCGGGGCGCCCAAAATAAAAAGCCCGCCGCCGGCTGAAACCGACCTTGTCGGCGACGCCCGGGGCGGGTTTTTCTTTTTCGACGAACCGTCCCGGACGGCCGAAGGCGGGATTTCGTCGGCTTGACAAGGAAAAGCGGGCTGGACGGGGCGGGACGACGCAAATTTGTTTCGGCCCGCCCGCCCGGCTTTTTCAAGACGGCCTCGTTTTTGCCCGGCAAGGCGGGGCCGGCTTCCCGGAGGAAACGCCGATGAAAAAAATTCTGGCCCCGCTGGTCCTCTGCGCGTTCGCCGTCATGGTCTGGGGCGCCTCCTCGTCCGCGGAGACGGCGGATATAGCGGCGACCGCCAATTTCGAGGGCGTCTGGCGAACGGAAGGCGGCGAGATCGTCATCAAAAATCAGTCCGCCCAGTTGTTCGAGTTCTCTTTCCACGGCTACTCGGAGTCGGGAAACACGGGCGAGCTCGAGGGCGTCGCCGTCGTCACAAGCTTCAACACCGCGGTTTACAAAAACAAGAACGAGTACGACGGCAGAATTGCCGAGGTGACGTTCAATGCAGTGAACGGGACTCTCGTCGTGGATGAGGCGAACTCTTTCGGGCTGTTCGGCATGGGAGTCTACATCAGCGGCATGTACAAAAAATAACGGCCGCGGCGGCCCCGCCCGCTCTTTTTTTCGGCCCCGGGAAGATTTTTAGGCCCCGGCGTCTTTTCCAGGCTCCGGGGCTATTTTTGGCCTCGCCGGCCCGGCTGTTTTTTGGCCATGGGCAGGGTGAGGTTCATGCTGCCGGTGCGGTAGGCCAGGAGGTCTACGGCCGAGTAGAGGAAGCCTATCTCCTTGAACCTCCCGGCCACCTGGAGGCGGGTCTCGGGCTCCATGAGGATCTTCAAGCTCTCGTCGTCCGCCTCGATCCTGGCCAGGTCCCCGCCGTCGTGAAACCTGACCCGGACCTGTTTGAGGCCCTTCTCCAACAAAAAGCTCTCCGCCAGGTCTATTTTTTTGAGCCTCTCGGCGGTGATTTTCTCCCCGTAGGGAAACCTGGAGGCCAGGCAGGCGAAGGAGGGCTTGTCCCAGGTGGCCAGGCCCATTTCCTTGGAGAGGATCCTGATCTCCTCCTTGCTGAGACCGGCCTGCCGCAGGGGGCTTTTGACGCCCAGCTCGCCGATGGCGACGAGCCCGGGGCGGTAGTCGCCCTCGTCGTCGGTGTTGGAGGCCTCGACCACGGCGTTCAGGCCCTCCTCCCTGGCCACCCGGCCGATCTTGCCGAAGAGCTCCTTTTTGCACAGATAGCAGCGGTCGGGCGGGTTGGAGGAGAAGCCCGGCAGGTCGAGCTCCTCCGAGTCGACCAGGACGTGCCTGAGCCCCAGCTCCCTGGCCATCCGGCCGGCGGCCTCCAGCTCCCTCCTGGGGAAGCTCTCCGAACATCCCGTGACCAGCACGGCGTGTTCGGAGAGATGCCTGGCGCAGACGGCCGCCAGGAAGCTGGAGTCAACCCCGCCGGAAAAGGCCACGGCCACGCTCCCCAGCTCGGCAAGCAGGCCGACCAGCCTTTCTTCCTTGGCGCGAATTTCCGGTGTCACCATAGTTTGAAGTCCCTTTCCTCGTCGCCGGGCGAATGTCGTCCCGCCCCCTCCGCCGCCCGGCCGGGGGGAGGGGGCGGGCGGCCGGCCGTTCGACGCCGGCGGCCCGGTCAATTATAGCACGGTTGACTTCTTCGAGGATCGTCGCGTTTATGCCGTAAATTTCATTCAAGTTCGCATAAAGATTGTTAACGACAATATCAAGAAACGGCGCGATTTCGTAGATAGATGTGTTGTCGGTCAGGTTGTCGGAAACCGTGAAGGCTATGTCCATGAGCCTGTCTTTGACAGAATAAAGCCAGCAACGCGGCAAAACATCAAATTCCACTTTTGAGTCATTAAAAATTACAGTGTCGGTCGTCTTAAAATATCTTCGGTTAAGATCCGCATAATCATAGAGGGTTGCCTTCGCCTTGAAAAGGTGCAGTTGACTGAAAAATAGTCTTTTAAAATTTTCGTCCGAACCGGCTCGCAGAATGGGAACGTCGTTTAAAACAGCCCAGCTTTTACGTTTTATGTCGTTAGGTTTGAGGGATTTAAACAAATATTTCCGCCATAATTGTTTAACCACCACCGATAATTTTCCGGTTGAATTGTAAAGTGAAGATATCTCGTTTACGTCATGATCAATCGCAACTTTGAAGAGTATTTTATAAAAATGATAATACGGCTTGTCATAGACCATTTCTCCAGTCCCGCTGCTTTTGCGGTTCATTCCGATTTTCGTGATGATCTTCTCGTTCACGGTATTATTTAAAAAGTAGTCCAGTGCCTCGCGATATTTGTCCATCGATAAAAGTCTGGACAATATGATCTCGTCGATGCTGCCTTCCCCGTTCCTCAAACTGCGAATGGCTTCGACCATGGATGAGGTGTTATCGACGGTCGTGCAAAGAGGAAGTAAATATGTGAACTCATCATTTGTGAGGTGGCCAAGCTGCAAAAGAAAATATGCGAAAATTAGGAGGGGGCGGAAAGAATTTCCCGAAACGTTGCAAGTCGTTTTTAACAACTGCTTTAAAAAAACAAAACTTACTGCTGGAATTTGCAGGGCGTTGTCGGAGTTGAAAACACCGCTGCGGGAAATACCGAGCAGCGCCCTACCGACGGACGTAATTTTTCGATCTTTGTCGATCAGCCCGATGTCGACAAGCCCGGACGTTTTTTCTCTGGCGTCTTTTTCTGGGTTTCTAGCGTCTCCTATAACGAATTTTGATTCCTTCAAAAAGTTGTAATAGTCTTTTTGCACATTTTTCCATGGTCTGACGTCGTTTCCTAATTTGTCCCAAAAATCGTAGAGAAGGGAAAGCTGACGTTCAATCTTGTAATTGAAGTCGCCAGTCCTAAAACTTGTCGTCCCGATGGACCAGCAGAAACTTTTATATTTAAATCGTGCCATTATTACATCAATCTTGATAGTTGACGACTAAAATCTCGTCGGTGACGTTGTTCTTGTTTTTAATTTGATAGTTACTGTTTGCGTAACTATGATTCAGATGAAAAACTAAGTATTTTTTTGACCACTCGGCGAGCAAGACGTTCGTCCGGCCTTTGGTCGACAAAACGTTGGACAAGGAAAATTTTATTCCGTGAGTATGGAGATCGTCTAAGAACTTTTGTAAATCACATTCGCTTTGTTCGTTCCAACCGTCATTTTCATTATATGTCGCGCAAGTAATCAGATATGGCGGGTCGCAATACACAAGGCTACTGTTTGTCAATGTCGATACATCAAAAATGCGAAAGTTAAGGTTAGTGAAGCTAAAATTGTTCTCGCTAATGCGGTCGACAAAATCGATCAGTTTTGACTTCATCTTGTTGTTAAAGTCACGTTTGCCGACAGGAAGATTAAATTCATTTTTTGAATTAAAACGAATCTGATTATTAAAAGCATATACTATCAAGACATATAACATGATATAATTATTATAATTTTTATTTTTGTAGTTGTAATCATTACGCAATTCTAAATATGGCTTTTGGTTATATTTACTTAACCCATTTGAACTATCGCAGCCATAAAAATCATAACCTTTATCAGTAGAACGAGATAAATTATAATCCGCAATTATTTCGTCAATCATAGATAATACAAGTTTGCTGCCAAGGTTGCGAAAGGCATCATAAAGACACAAGAGATGGGTGTTGATATCATTAAAAATAACTTGGTCGGCGACAACATTTACTCCAACATTGCACCCACCGCAAAACAAATCGACAAACGTGTCTATTTTCTTTGGAAACAACGGTAGAATCTGTCCCAGCAGTCTAAATTTGCCGCCGGTGTAATTCAAAGGGGACTGGATAATTTTATGTTCGGAGTAACTTTGCACAGAAAAAGCCTTTCCCTATGTTCGTCAATGTCCGACTTGCCCGCTGAAAAAGGTTTGTAATTTTTGTTAAATATGCTGACTTCCCCCTTTAAATTAAGTACCCGGATAATATTTTCGTCACTAATTTTGGCATTTGAACGAATATTACCTTTATCTGCCATATTGCTGTAGGATAAGAGGATATATTTGGCGTTGATTTTATCGATTAAATCTACGAATGCCTTTGTGGCTTTGTTGATGCAATAGTCACTTTTAAGCGAAGTTCTGTCCATTTTTCTAGCGACGCCTGAAACTTCTGGTTTCTGCCACCGCGCTATATTTTCCAGAAGATGGTAGGCATCGCAATATTGTCTTGAGTTGTAAGGCGGGTCGATATAAACCAAATCGGAGGTGATGCGGCGGACTAATTTATTCGCGTCTTCGTTGTAGCATATGTTCTTAGCGTTTAAATTATCTTTTGGGGAAGGTACGAAAAGCACAAGATGCTTGTCAAATTCCGCACCTTGTCTATAAGCGTCATAATGGCCGCAAGTATTGGCAATCTTGTCGGCGGCGTAAATTAAGGAAGTGACGAGCAAAGCCCGCTCGCGCTCGTTAATTTCAGAATTCTTGAAGCGAGTTTCTATGTCTTCGCGAATGAATCCAATTTTACGACAATCGGCAAGACTAAAAAAAGTGTCCGCAAAATTGTCGCTCATATAATTGTCATTTGCCACGTCAGATTTGTTATACAAATCAACCAAGCTTTCGATCCTCTCCTGTGAATAAGACTGAGGATTAAACCAGGCGAAGTGACAGATATAATTGCTGTATAAGTTGTCGTTCGTGATCAGCTGTTTATCTGTGAACGCTGAGGCGACGGCGCCGGTTCCGGCAAAGATGTCTGCGACACAATTAACGTCCTCACAGTTTTCCTCGACTACTTTCAAAATGAAAGGCAGAAGCTTATATTTGTTGCCAAGGTACCGACGGTTGTTTATGTAAGTCGTGTCGCAGGCGGGAATCCTCCTTTGGCCCCATAACAACTTGTTATTTAAATTTAAAAGTTGTGAGACTTGCACAATGTTTGCCTTTAAAGAAAGCTGAAAACCGATAAAAAATTGATTATATAAAAACCGTTCGCCTTATGCTTATTACTTTTATCATCGTCAGGACATATTGTCAAGCCGAATATGGCGAAATATCAACTTGGAAAGGACTCTGACTAATCAGCCGTCAGTTGCTATCGGATAATCCTGCGACATTAAAATTAATTGGAACTATATGTAACTATTGACTTATGGACATATTTGGAACCAACTGCATTCATGGAACCACTTGGAACCAATTGCTATTAGTAGTCGAACACTCTTCTCAGCCTGGAAGCCGTCTCGCCCAGAAAAGAGCCCACCACGCTCTCATAGCGGACCACCAAAAGCGGGATGCGCAACGCCTCTGCAAAGGCTTCCGCCAGGGAGGTCTTGCCGTTGCCCGGAGGACCGATAAGAAGCACCCGGTTGCGCGGCTCCGCGTTGTGGGACGTGAGCGGCTCCGCGCGGTTTTGCTCCTCGATTAGACTTTGGCAAATTTCTTGAACTTCCTTCGGAAGAACCAGGTCCGAGAATTTTAACTCCGGCATGACTTCATGAAACAGATTGGTCATGCTTGTGTCGAGAAGACGATTGTCGCCAAAAAATGACGGTTCGGAGGTCGCGGTTTTAAGCGTTTCCTCTAATTTTTCGGCTGCCGCGGCGCGCCTCTTTTGCCGCTCCTCGGCAATAATCGCCGCGACGGCCTTCATGAATGTGGCCTTGTCGTTTTTTAGCCCGCTCCTTGCCAGGCGCGTCGACAGGTCGGCTCCGGCCGTCGTCGTCCCCCGTCCCCGTCATCGTCGTCCTCGCCGGGTTGTTTTGACAATCCGGGCTCGAAAGATCGTTTATTTTATTTTGACATGACGCGGGATAATAGTCAACGGACAACAAAACTAAAAAAACTCAAACTGATTAAAAAAATAAAAAAACTCAAATAACTGTCTTGAGTCAAAGCCCGCAAACTCCTAGTGGGGCCGGACCGCCTCCCTCCTGATGATGGTCCCCCCGCCCGCGACGACGTCGCCAAGGTAGAAGACGGCGGCCTGCCCTGGGGCCGCGGCGCGCTGGGGCTCCCTGAAGACCAGCCTCAGCAAGCCTCCGTCCGCGGGCTCCAGGACGGCCGGGAACTCCTGCTGTCGGTAGCGGATCTTGGCCGTGACCTCCAGGGGACCGCTTATTTTTTCCAAAGAGATCAGGTTGACGTCGCCGATGACGGCCGAGTCGGAGTAGAGGTCGCGCTCGTCCCCGACGACGACGGTGTTGGTCGCGGGGTCGACGGCCGTCACGTAGGTGGGCTCGGGGCGGCAGAGGCCCAGGCCCTTTCTCTGGCCGATAGTGAACAGATGCGCCCCCCGGTGCTCCCCCAGGACTTTCCCGTCCGTCGAGACCAGGGGGCCCGGCTCGGGGGCGAGACCCATCCTCTCCAAAAACAGGTCGAGGCGGCCGTCCGGGATGAAGCAGACGTCCTGGCTGTCGGGCTTCCCGGCGTTGACGATGCCCCGGGCCGCCGCCAGGGCCCGGACCTCGGTCTTGAGCATGTCCCCCAGGGGGAAGATCGTCCTGGCCAGCTCCTCCTGGGTGAGGCCGTAGAGGAAGTAGCTCTGGTCCTTGGTCTTGTCCCGGGCTTTTTTCAACAGATGACGCCCCGAGGCCCCGTCGAAATCGATTTTGGCGTAGTGCCCGGTGGCCAGCCAGCCGCAGCCCAGCAGCTCGGCCCTCTCGTAAAGGCGGGTGAACTTCAGGCGGCGGTTGCAGTCGACGCAGGGGTTGGGGGTCAGTCCCGAGCGGTAGGCGGCCACGAAACGGTCGACGACCTCGCGGCGAAAGACGCCGCTGAAGTTGTGCACCTGGTGGTCGAAGTTCAGCTTCTGGGAGACGGCCCGGGCGTCCAGGATGTCGTTTAAGGAGCAGCAGGAGCGTCCGGCGGAGTCGGTCTGGGGGGCCGCGTCGTCGTCCAGCAGCCTCATGGTGGCCCCCACCACCCGCCATCCCGCCTCCAGCAGAACAATGGCCGCGGCCGAGCTGTCCACCCCGCCGCTCATGGCCGCCAGGACGCCCTCCCGCCGTTTCGGGGGGAGGCCGGGACCCCCGCCCGGCAGACTCCGGGCGGAGAGGTCGGGGGGGCCCTGTCCGGTCACGGGAGCTCAGTCCTCTTGTTCGGGGAGTTTGTCCGCAAGCTTGTCTTTGGCCAGGTAGCGGTAGTAGAGAAACAGGTCGAAGCCGACCATGGCCATGTTGAGGACGTAGAAGAAGGCCACATAGTTGACGTTGCCGGAGGCGAACTTGGCCGAGAGCCCGAAGACGTAGCCGGTCTCGACGATGATCAGAAAGACCGGGGTGCGGCTGCGGCTGGACTTGACCCTGAGGGTGTTCATGATGTTGGCGGGCCAGGCCAGCCCGAAGGAGACCAGCATGAGGCTTTCCAGGATGTTGGCGAGGGAGTGCATTTTCTTAGGCGAGGCTCTCGAACTTGCCGGCCCGGCGCCCCCGCAGAAACTCGGCGGCGGGCAGGCGGGCGCCCCCCTCGACTTGCAGGAGGCCGATCTTGACCAGGCCGTCGCCGGCGCCCACCAGCAGGAGGCCCTGGTCGTCGAGGCCGACGATCTCCCCGGGGGCGGCCCGGCCGGGGTCGACGACCGCCAGGGCGCGGGCCAGCTTGACGGTCTTGCCGTTGAGTCCGGCCTGGGCCCCGGGCCAGGGGTCGACGCCGTTGATTAAAGAGGCGAGCCTGCCGGCGGGCAGGCCGAAGTCCACCAGGCCGTCGGCCTTGGTCAAAAGCCGGTTCATGGTGGCGGAGCTCTCGTCCTGGGGCTCCGGCTTGAGGGCGTCCTGCTTGACGCTTTCGACGACTTCCAAAAGCATTTGCGCCCCGATCTCGCTCAGGCGGGCCTCGAGCTCGCCGGCCCCCACGCCCCGGGGGGTGGGCAGGGACCTGCGGGCCAGGACGTTGCCGGAGTCGATCTTCAGGGTGACGAAGCAGACCGAGACCCCGCACTCCGGGTCCCCGTGGATGAGGGTCCAGTTGACGGGGGCGGGCCCGCGGTGCCTGGGCAGGAGGGAGGGGTGGATGTTGATGGGGGGCGTGTAGCCGAGGCTGATGAGCTTCTGGCCCAGAAATCCCCGGAAGGCGACCACGACCAGGATCTCCGGCTGGCTTTTCTCGATGACCTCCAGGTTCTCGTGGTCGTTGACCTGGGCGGTCTCCAGGATGCTCAGGTCATGCTCCCTGGCCAGGGAGGCCACGGAGGTTTCGGAGAGCTTGCGGCCCCGCCCCGACTTGGCCGGGGGCGAGGTGACCACCAGGACCACGTTGGCCTGGGCGTCGAGCAGGGCCTTGAGGGGCGGCACGGCGAAGGCGCCGCTGCCGAAAAAGGCTATCCGTAACGGCGTTGACGGACCGGACATAAAACCCCCTGCCGGAACCGGGCGTTCGCCCCGCCCGCCGCGAGGGCCGCCCCCGGGCCGGAAAACTCCGGGCGGCCGCGGAAGGACGCGGGCATCAGGACGTCGCCGGATGATGACAATCGTTATAATATATCGCCAAAGACAGCGCAAGGACCTAAGCTAAGTGAAAAATGGTCGTCAAGGGTCTGAAAGGATCGGGGGGGCAAAACTCCCGTCAGAAGGCCCACCTCTTGCGGCCGGGTCTGCCGAGGTCCTGCCCGGGCCTGCCGGCCTCCTTTTTCTTCTCGTCCTTCTTCTCTTCCTCATCCTTTTTGGCGTTCCTGAGGACCCGGCTGAGGTGCTTGTGATATTTCTCGCGCTTGAGCTGGCTGAGGCGGTCGACGAAGATGACGCCGTCGAGGTGGTCTATCTCGTGCTGCAGGACGACGGCGGGCTTGCCGCTGACGGTCAGCTCCACGGGCTCGCCCTTGATGTCGGCCGCCTTGACGGTGACGCCCTCGAAGCGGCTGACCATGGCCTTGAAGTCCTCCACCGACAGGCAGCCCTCCTCGTAGAGGATCTTGCCGGTGCTGGCGACGATCTCGGGGTTGCACAGGGTGACGACCCTGGTGCCCCACTCCTCGCCCTCGGCGGAGACGTCCGCCACTATCAGCCGCAGGAGCTCGCCCACCTGGGGGGCGGCCAGACCGGCCCCGGGGGCGGCCAGCATGGTCTCCCGCATGTCGTCGGCCAGAGTCGCCAAAGTTTCGTCGAATACCGTCACCGGCAGGGAGGTCTCCCTGAGGAGCTGGTCGGGGTACTTTAGGATGGTCAGGATGGACATTGAACCTCGAAAAAAGAAACAAGATTTGGTGTGGTCCGGGGGCCTGGGAGACGGTCGCCTGTTTTAATTGAATTGTCCCGGACTGAAGGCCTGTATTCAATCGGACCTATTATAGCCCATTCGGGGAGGGGGCGCAAATTTTGGTTTTTTTTTGACCAAAGTCCGCGCCCGCGGCCCGGGACCCTCCGACCGCCCCCGGACGGCTCCGGACGGGCTCCGACTAAAGCCCGGGCCCGTCGGTCGCGCCGTCCGCGCCCCCCGGATGTTTCTTTAAGTCAGATAATTATTTGGCAAAAGATATTTTTTATTAATAAATATAATTATTATTATTTTTAATGTGCTATAATATTAATTTGAATTCATTTTTAGCGTGAAAATTTATATTAGCTTTCTAAAATATATTGTGTCAATTTTATGTATGTTATAGAAATAAAATAAATTTTTAATATATGTTTAATTATTATTATGAAATAATATTCAAAAACTACCAATTATGTCCTGTTTTATGCCCATGCCGGCCGCCGGGCCCGCCGCCACTTTTGGCGTCGGCCGGCCCGGCTTTCAAATGGCCGGCGCCCCGTCGTCCCGCCGACCCGCCCGTTCATATTTTGACGGCCGGGCGCGGACAATCTTGCCTGGGCGGCCGCCCTGGGCTACAATGGCCGGCATGAATCCGGCAGCCTTCCAAAAGGAGATCGTCTCCCCCCAGCGCCAGCCTCTCTACGTCGTCACGGGCGGCGACCCCGCGGGCATGAGGGGCTGCCTCGAGGCGGCCCGAAAGGCCGTCAAGCCGGGGGTCTACTCCTTCAACTACCGCCAGTTCGCCTTCGAGGATCTCCAGGCCAACTCCTTCTCCGCCTTGCGCTCGGAGTCCCAGACCAACCCCCTGGGGACGCCCCCCAAGATCGTCGTCGTCACCGTCGCCGAGGGCGACAAGCCGACGGCCGAGCAGCTGGAGGCCTTCGCCAGGATCCGCCCCGGCGTCAACCCCAGGGTCACCGTGGTCCTGTTCTTCAAGGCGGCCCTGTCGGCCAAACTAAAATTCACCAAGGAGATGACCGCCCTGGGCCTCATTGTGGAGTGCAAGGTCCCCGACAGGTACGGCCTCCCGGCCTGGGTGCTGGCCCGCTGCCAGGAAAAGGGCCTCAAGGCGGGCCCGGACACGGCCAGGCTGATGATCGACCGCCTGGGCTCCGGCCCCGGGGTCCTTTTGAGCGAGATCGAGAAGCTCTCCCTGTACCCCGGCACGGAGACGCCCATCACCGCCAGGCACATCAGCGAGCTGGTCTGCTTCGGGCCCACCGCCGAGATCTACGAGCTGGCCCAGCCTCTGGCCCAGGGCAACCTGGGGGCGGCCGTGCCCATACTTTTGGACCTCCTGGAAAAGGTCGAGCCCCTGCCCCTGCTCTACGCCCTGGGCACCTATTTCGGCAGACTCCTGAGGGTCCGCTCCGCCCTGGACGCCGGCCGTTTTTCCGACGAGGAGCTGATGACGCTGACCGGCGGCACCGTCTCGGCCGTCAGGCAGGCCAGGAGCCAGGCCGAGTACTGGCCGGTCGGAAAGATCAGGCTGGTCACCGCCGTCCTGGGGGACACCCACAGGAGCCTGGTCACCAGCGGCCTGCCCGTCGACCTGCTCATGGAGGCCGCCTGCGTCAAGATCGGCTGCATAGCCAAGGGCATCGTCACCGCCTGCTGAGGCCGGGGATTTTTGGACCCCTCCTATGAAAACAGCGCGGGGGACGGGTGTCGCCGCCGCGGGGGGCCGCCGCCTGACGTTCGTCTGACGTTCGCCTGACGTTCGCCGGAGTTCGCCCCGGCCCTTGTCTCATGATTTCTCCGTCCAGGTCCCGACAGTCACGTCAGTCCCGGTCGTCCCAATTGTCCCGACATTCCCAAATGCTTTCAAAGTCCTTAAATTTTTCTGACTCCGGTGCGTTTATGACCAAACATAATCTTCTTCCGCCCGTCCGCCTCTTCTTTTTGGTCCTGATCTTTTCCGTCGGCTTGTCGGCCGGCTGCCTGGCCCGGAGGCAGGGCGGGGCCGCGGCCGGGGAGGGACTTCCCCCGGGCGGGGTCTCCGGCGCCGCGGACGCCAAGTCGGGCGCCCCCTCGGACGCCCGGCGTCTTTTTCATGTGGCCGCCGTCGGCGACATCATGATGGGCACCGAGAACCTGCTGCCACCCGACGGGGCGGCGGGCTTCTTTCAGGACGTCAAGCCGTATTTGGCGGACAGGGACCTGGTCGTCGGCAACCTGGAGGGGCCTCTCACGGACCGCGGCGCCCCCACCAAGACCATAGTCCCGGGCCGCTCCTACTGCTTCCGCAGCCCGCCGGAGTACGGGAACCGCCTTAAGGACGCCGGCTTCAACGCCATGTCCCTGGCCAACAACCACGCCAACGACTACGGCCCGGATGGCAAGGCGCAGACCAAGGAGGTCCTGGACTCCCTGGGCATCCGCCATGCCGGCGACGTCGGGCAGATCACGGTCTTCACCGTCGCCGGCCGGGAGGTGGCTTTCATCGCCCTGGCCCCCAACCTGGGCTGCCAGAACATCAACGACATCCCCGGGGCCGTGGCCCTGGTCAAAAAGGCCCTCGCCGAGAACCCCGCCCGCCTGGTCTTCGTCTCCTTCCACGGCGGGGCCGA
Organism: Deltaproteobacteria bacterium; assembly: GCA_031264015.1. Lineage (GTDB taxonomy): Bacteria > Desulfobacterota > Desulfarculia > Adiutricales > Adiutricaceae > JAIRNQ01. Next base: position 17,303 of record JAISET010000254.1, read on the forward strand.
GGGCAGCGCGCACATGGCCCTGCCCCTGGGCCCGGAGGTCTATCTGGGCGAGCAGCGCGGCGACCTGGTCAACCTGGCCCACCAGCTGGTCGACGCCGGGGCCGCCGCGGTCATCGGCCACGGGCCCCACGTGCCCAGGGCGGTGGAGGTCTACAAGGACAGGCTTATCGCCTACTCCCTCGGGAACTTCGCCACCGCCGCCGGCATCAACGTTTCCGGGGCCACGGGCCTGGCGCCTTTGCTGCTCTTCGACGTGGACGGGACGGGGAAGTTGGTCGACTACTCCGTCGTCAGCTTCCGCCAGCAGATGAACAAGGGCCCCAGGCTGGACCCCGGGGACGAGGCCAGAAAGGTCATGGACGAGCTGGGCCGGGATCTGGCCGGGCGGCTGGCCGGACGCGCCAAGTGACCGCGCGCCAAGTAGTCATTTTTGGGACAGCCGGGCTTTCGCCGGGAAAATAACCGAAGCCTCGCCGCCAAAACAATCTGTCTCTAACGCCGTCCCCGGACGGAAAGGGGAGCAGCTGATGTTTGACAAAACAAGTCTCTCGCCACGCGCCGCGCGCCAGCTTCTTCTTTTAGCCGTCTTCTGCCTGATGCTCCCCGCCTGCGGGGCGGGGTCGGGCAGGCAGGAGGAGCTGAGGATCGGCGTGGAGCTGGGCAAGACCACGGCGGTCCAGCTGGTGCGCTTTCTGGGGCCGCCGGTGGAGAGGGCCTCGGCGTCCATAGACAGGCCGCTGGAGAGGCTCCATTTCAACGTCCCCTACCACCGCTGCCTGAGGGTGGTGATCAAGGACGAGAACGGGAAGACGAGCGAGAAGATCATCCGGGGAAAAAACCAGGTCGTCTTCCAATTCCAGGACGGCGCGCTCGTCGGCGTCCATTAAATTCCTGACCAGATCCTTGGCGCCCGGCCGGATCTTTGAAGTTCGGCGGGAGCGGCCGCCCGGGCCGTCCCGCGGTTTGGCAAACATTATCGGAAGCGGGCCCCCGCCGTCGCGGGGCGCCGCCAGGAAAGTAGCTCTCATGATACTGACCATGGACGTAGGCAACACCAACATCAAGTTCGGTCTCTGGAACGGCGACCAGATGGACTCCAACTGGCGCATCAGCACCAGCCTCACGGCGTCCGGCGACGAGCTGGGCCTGGTCGTGGAGAATTTTTTGCGGCTCCAGGGCCGGGTCTTGAAGGACGTTGACGAGCTGGTGGTGGGCAGCGTGGTCCCGCCAATGCGCCCGGCCATCGAGAGGCTGGGCACCAGGTACCTGGGCAAGCCGCCCATCTTCGTGGAGGCCCACTCCCAGAGGATCATGACCATCCTCTATTACAGCCCCCGGGAGGTGGGCGCGGACAGGGTGGTCGGGGCGATATCCGCCTATAGGAAAATCAGGTCGAGCCTGATCGTCGTCGACTTCGGGACGGCCACCACCTTCGACTGCATCACCAAGAGGGGCGAGTATCTGGGCGGGGCCATCTCGCCCGGCTTCAGGCTGTCCGCCGACGCCCTGTTCGACAAGGCCAGGCGCCTGCCCAAACTCGAGCAGTTCTACAAGCCCCGCGCGGCCATCGGCCTGGACACCGCCAGCAGCCTCAACTCCGGCCTGGTCCTGGGCTACGCCGGCCTGGTCGAGGGCATGGTGGGCAGGATCAAGGCCGAGATGGGCGAGGCCCGGGTGGTGGCCACGGGGGGCCTGGCCGGGCTCATCGCCGGCGAGACCACCGTCATCTCCGAGGTCATGCCCAACCTGACCCTGGAGGGTCTTAAAATCGTTTACGACGAGGGGGCGTATTGAGCGCGCCGATATTCCTGCCCCCGCCCGGGCCGCTGGGGGTCTGCTCCCCGGCCTCGCCCCTGGGCACGGAGGAGCAGAGGGAGGCTTTCCGGCGGGGTCTCCTGGGTCTGGACGCGCGCGGCTACGAGGTCGTCCTCTCGCCAAGCCACGACGTCCGTCAAAAAAACTCCTTTCTGGCCGGCGACGACCAGACCCGGCTGGGTGATCTGCGGGGGCTGTTCGCCAATCCGGCGGTCACGGGCGTCATGGCCTCCCGGGGCGGCTACGGGGCCATGCGGCTCCTGGAGGATTTGGATTTCTCGACTCTCCCGGCCGGCAAGCCCCTGGTCGGTTATTCGGATCTGACCGCCCTCCACCTGGCCAGGCTGAAGGCGACCGGTGTCGGCGGCTGGCACGCCCCGATGGTCACCCAGCTGGGCCGGATGGCGCGGCAGTTCCGCGCCGACGCCCTGAAGACTCTGGCGGGCCGGGGTGCCCGGATCTGGTGTTTCCCCTCGGCTGACTGCGGCCTGCGGGAGGGCCGGGCGACCGGGCCCCTGGTCGGCGGGAACCTGACCATGCTGGCCGCCCTCTCCGGCACCGCTTTCTTCCCCGACCTGGAGGGCGCCATTCTCATGCTGGAGGACGTGGGCGAGGCCGCCTATCGTCTGGACAGGCTCTTTCAGATTCTGCGGCTCTCCGGCAGGCTGGAGGGAATCGGGGGGGTGGTCCTGGGCGGGTTCGAGAGATGCGAGCCCCGCGGGGCGGTCCTGGACTCGGTCAGGGATTTTGTCGGCAGGCTGCCAGGCGTCCCCGCCGCCCGCCGCGCCCCCTTCGGCCACGGCTCCGTCAACAAGCCCTGGTGGTACGGGGAGACGGCCGAGCTGGCCGTCCCGGGGGACGCGGCCCCCGTCCTGAGCTTTTTGGAGAGATAGCCCCCGGGAGAGGCGGCGGGGAAAAGCCGCCGGCCGAGACTTCGGGGGAGGGGATCCGGGAGGGAGGAAAAAGACGGCGCCCCGGTCTTGATTTTGCCCGTCCGACCGTCAAAAAAGACTCGGGGAGGGCGCGTAATTATGTTAGAATGATGCCGTCGCCAGGTCATGACGACGGCCGCCGACCTTCGATAAAAACATCCGGCCGCCCGCGCCGTCGCGATCCCCACCGTCACCGTCACAGCCTTGGCAACCTCCGTCACCGTCACCGTCACCGTCACCACCGTCACCACCGTCACCGCTGTCACCGCTGTCACCGCTGTCACCGCTGTCACCGCTGTCACCGCTGTCACCGCTGTCACCGCTGTCACCGCTGTCACCGCTGTCACCGCTGTCACCGTCACAGTGTTTGTCGTCGCCATAACCACCGTCGCGGCCGCCGTCGTGACAGTCGCCACTGCGACGGTGGGCGCCGGACTGTCAGAATAGTCCCGGTCCCTCGAACGCCCTCGCAACCGCCGCTTTTCCCCGGCAGCCCCGGGAAGAACAATAGGAAGAACCATGACGCGCAGAATATATGTGGACAACTCGGCGACCTCCCCGGTCTCGGAACGGGCTCTCAAGGCCATGCTCCCCCATTTCCGGGAGGAGTTCGGCAACCCCTCGGCCATCTACAGCCTGGGCTCATCCGCCTTCAAGGCACTGGAGGACAGCCGCCGCCAGGTGGCCAAGGCGCTGGGCGCGATGTCCAGCGAGATCTTCTTCACCTCCGGGGGGACGGAGAGCGACAACTGGGCGATCTACGACGCCTGCCGCAACAGGGGGCGTCCTGGCGGGCACGTTGTCACGAGCTCTTTGGAGCACAACGCCGTGGCCAAGCCCCTGGCCAAGCTGGCCGCCGAGGGCCACCGGGTGACGGTCTTGAGACCCGGGCCGGACGGCCAGATCAGCCCCGGGAGCCTGGAGGCCGAGCTGACCGACCAGACGTTTCTGGTCAGCATCATGACGGCCTCCAACGTGGTGGGGACGGTTCTGAACATCAAGGAGCTCTGCGCCGTCGCCCATAAGAGGGGGATTTTGTTTCACACGGACGCCGTTCAGGCCGCGGGCCACGTCCCCGTCAACGTGCGCCATCTGGGGGTGGATCTTCTGTCCATTTCCGGGCACAAGTTCCACGGCCCCAAGGGGGTGGGGGCGCTGTTTTCCAAGATCCCCCGCGCCCCCTTTCCTTATATCGACGGCGGCGGCCAGGAGAAGGGCTCCCGCTCCGGGACCGAGAACGTCCCGGGCATAGTCGGCATGGCCGCCGCCCTGACCGAGGCGGTGGAGGCGCTGCCCAGCAGCCAGAAATACCTGGCCGACCTGCGCGACCGGCTGGTGGAGAAAATCCAGCGGACACCCGGGGTGCGGCTGACCGGCGACCCCGTCAACCGCCTGCCCGGCCATGCCTCCTTCGTCATAGAGGGCCTGGCCCACGGGGCGCACCTGATCAACGAGCTGAACGAGCGGGGCGTCTGCGCGAGCTCCGGGTCCGCCTGCTCGGCCAGCTCCAGGGAGGCCTCGACCGTGCTGACCTCCCTGAACATCAGCCCCGAGCTGTCCATGAACGCCCTGCGGCTGTCTTTGTCCGTCGAGAACACCGAGGAGGAGGTCGACCTGGTCGGGGAGGCCGTCACCGAGGCCATCCAGAAAGTCAGGGACTTGACCAAGGCCCAATATTACCATTCCCATTAGCCGGGGGATCCTCGTCTTCAGGGGGGGGGAAAGGGCGGCGGGCCCGTCAATGACATTTGGCCATAAAGGGTTTCCATGAAACGCGGAATTAAGCGTTTCACCTGTCGAGGCAAGGGGGAGGGCGGCCAACATTATGAACCGTTTTTCTCAAAAGAAAGCCTGCCAAAGAGCCGGCAGGTTTTTTGACGGAGGCAAACCAACAACCATGACAGTTCTTACCAGAAGTATGCCAGGCATGGGAGTTAGTTGCCAGATCTTTAAAAAAAATACTGATTGTGATATGATTTGATCGTTAAGGATTCGGTAAAAATTTTGTTTTTTTGACGCGGCTGTCAGCAGGCAAAGTGTCGTCAAGAATTTTTATTCCTTAATAATAAAGTAAAAAACTTAAATGTACGCATTGTTTGTCTATAGGCGTATATACAACTTTTTTTTCGTTAATTAGAGGCTGTTAATGTCTTTAGGCGACAATAAAGGTCAAATAAAATCAAAAAAACGTGTGGCTGACCATGGAGAGGTGTTAACACCCGAACGAGAAGTAAACGCCATGCTTGATCTCGTGAAGCATGAAACCGAGCGCATTGAAAGTAGATTTTTAGAACCAGCTTGTGGCGATGGTAATTTTCTAGCTGAAATTCTTCGTCGTAAATTGGACGTCGTAACCGCCAGGTATGGCGATGACTTTCATGAGTGGGAAAAATATGCCGTATTAGCAGTTACAAGCATTTACGGTGTGGATATTCTCGAAGATAATGTAAAAGATTGCCAAATGCGGTTATTTGATATCTTTGAAGCTAATTATTTGGGAATTTGCAACGAGCATACCACAGATGAATGCCGTCAAGCTGTGCGTTATATTCTCAGTCGTAATATTTTTTGTGGCGACGCTCTAACCATGAAGACTAAAGACGATAATCCTATTGTATTTTCTGAATGGTCAATCATTTCTGGCGACTTAATCAAACGTAGGGATTTCGATCTTTCTCAAATGCTCTACGGGCATGAGAAGAACTTATTTACCAGAACCTGGAAATATGATGATGAAGTGAAAGCATTTATTCCGCCTCCTGTGCGAGAGTTTTCACCTATTCACTATTTTAAGGTGCATACATATGGCTAAAAAAAATTTATTTTCTGTCGCTCATAATCCTGATGTTCTGTCATGTCTTGCCAATCTCTCCAACGACGAGGTGTTTACTCCTCCAGATATCGCCAATATTATGTTGGACACGCTGCCACAAGAAATTTTCCAGAACAAATCGACAACGTTTTTAGATCCGGCTTGCAAATCAGGAGTTTTTTTACGTGAAATAGCAAAGCGTCTGCTTGTTGGTATTAAAGATAAAATTCCTGACTTGAGAAAAAGGGTCGACCATATTTTTCACAACCAGCTGTTTGGGTTGTCTATCACGGAATTAACATCTCTCTTGTCACGTCGGAGCGTGTATTGTTCTAAATACCCAAATAGTGAATATTCGGTCACAGTATTTGATAATCCTGAAGGAAATATTCGTTTTAAAAAAAATGAACATGTGTGGCGAGATGATAATTGCGTGTTTTGTGGAGCAAGTAAAAGCGTGTATGACCGTGATGATGCTCTGGAATTTCATGCTTATGAATTCATTCATACTATTAACCCAGACGAGATTTTTAAGATGAAATTTGATGTTATTGTTGGAAACCCTCCCTACCAACTAACTGACAGTGGGCACGGAAAGAGCGCGATACCAATATATCAGCATTTTGTCCAGCAAGCCATAAGACTCAACCCCAGGTATTTAGTCATGATCATACCGTCCCGCTGGTTTAGCGGAGGAAAGGGTTTGGATAATTTTCGCAGCGATATGCTTAAAGACAAACACATAAGAAAATTAGTGGATTATGAGAATTTTCGCGATGTTTTTCCTGGAGTCGATTTGGCGGGCGGGGCTTGCTATTTTCTCAGGAATAGAGACGAGGAAGGATCGTGTTCTGTCACTAATTTTTATAACGGAAACAAAGTTTCCAGCGAGAGATATCTTAATGAGTTTGACACGTTTATCAGGCAAAATCTCGCCATTGATATTGTCAGGAAGATTCGTAGTATTCATGGCGGAGGTAAATTTCTAGACGAAGTCGCCTCATCAAGAAAACCATTTGGCTTGCCGACAAACTATGCGCCAAAAGAAAAAGGTATTCCATGTTGGTTTATTCAGCGGATAGGTTTGAAATATGCTAGTGCAAATGATGTTGCTGACACAAATAAATATTTAAACAAATGGAAATTATTGTTGCCGATAGCTCCGATAGCAGGCCAGACAGATTTCACTAAGCCTGTTGGCTTTTACTATGACGGCAACACTATTATTTCAAAACCTGGTGAATGCTGCACGGAATCTTATTTCGTGGCAAATGCTTTTAACAGCAAGGCTGAAGTGTTATCTTTTAAGTCTTACATATTTACTAAGACAGCCAGATTTTTGTTGCTTCAAGCTGTGGTGTCGCAGCATGTCACTAAAAAGAATTTTTGTTTTGTGCCTGATATAGGAAGTTATACTAGTATTTTTTCTGATGAAATGCTACGTAAGAAATGGAAAATAACAGATGCTGAGTGGGATTTTATAGATTCTAAAATTTCCACGATCGGCGGTGTTGCTAATGAATAAAGTCATATTTCCTAAATTTCCAAAACTTGATCCTGTGATATATGCTTACGAACTAACCAATCCTAAGTTTAGCGGGCTGCTTAAAGTAGGACACACAGGCCAAGGCGCTGAAAAACGTGTCGCTCGAATTTTTAGCGTCAAGAATCCTGACGGTTTAGAACAATACAGGATAGTTTTTTCAGAATCAGCCATGTATTCAGACGGCAGTTCTTTTACTGATCATGACGTCCACCGCGCCCTTGAAAAAAAAGGGATTTATAAACAAGGTGGCGAATGGTTCAGGTGCAGTGTTGATGACGTTCGGGCCGCATGGATGGCTGTCAAAACTAGCTCGGAAAACTATGAATCACGAACTGCTGATTTTGCAATGCGTCCGGAGCAAGAGGATGCTGTCAACAAGACGAAAGCGTACTATGCCTCCGCTCAAACTGATTTAATTTCGAGACCGGCAAAGTTCCTTTGGAATGCTAAAATGAGATTTGGGAAGACATTTGCGGCGTATCAACTCGTCAAACAGATGGGTCTTTCCAAAATTCTGATTCTTACTTTCAAGCCTGCTGTTCAGTCTGCTTGGGAAAGCGATTTGTTGACTCATGTTGATTTTGAGGGGTGGCAGTTTATTAGTCGCACCTCGTCTTTAATTTTTGAAACTGCTGATTTATCGCGACCTATTGTCTGTTTTGGTTCGTTTCAAGACTACCTTGGCACGAACGATTCTGGAGGAATAAAGGCTAAAAACGAGTGGGTTCATAACACTAAGTGGGATATGGTTATTTTTGATGAGTACCATTTTGGAGCTTGGCGAGACAACGCCCGTAATTTGTTTAAAAATGAAGATGAAGATTCTTTTGACAGTCTAAACGCTGAAAAATATAAGGACAGCGAGGCCGACAACGCCTATGATGAAACTTTTCTTCCTATCAGCACGCTGCGGTATTTATTTTTATCTGGCACTCCTTTTAGAGCTTTAAATTCCGGGGAGTTCATTGAAGATCAGATATTTAACTGGACATACACTGACGAACAAAGAGCTAAACAAAATTGGACCTCGCCGCCTGAAAATCCGTATGCTTCTCTACCGCGCATGGTGCTAATGACATACAAAATTCCCGAGAGTATTCGACGGATAGCGATGCAAGGTATTTATGATGAATTTGACCTGAATGTCTTTTTCTCCGCTGAAGGCAGCGGTGATAAAGCTAAATTTGTGTATGAAGAGTATGTTCAAAAGTGGTTGGATCTGATACGCGGATCATATCTTGAATCAGTCAAAGATGATCTTGTGCTTGGAGCCAAGAAGCCAGCTCTTCCTTTCTCGGATCGTCGGTTGCTCGACACGCTAATGCACACGCTTTGGTTTCTTCCAAATGTGGCCTCTTGCTTTGCTATGGCTAATTTATTGAAGCGTAAATCAAATACATTTTTTTATGATTATAAAATCAATATCTGTGCCGGAACAAGCGCTGGAATTGGTATAAACGCCTTGAAGCCTGTTCTGAGCTCCATGGAAAACCCGCTTAAAACTAAAACTATTACCTTGTCATGTGGTAAACTGACCACTGGTGTCACTATAAAACCATGGACTGGCATTTTTATGCTAAGAAATCTGTCTAGTCCAGAAACCTATTTTCAAGCCGCCTTCCGTGTCCAGAGCCCATGGGAAATAGGCCTGGAAGCAGGGAAATACGAAATCATGAAAAAGGAATGCTATGTCTTTGATTTCGCTTTAGATCGTGTTTTGCGGCAAGTCGCGGATTATAGTTGTCGGCTTAATATTAACGAGAGCAACCCTGAAAAAAAAGTTGAGGAATTTATTAATTTCCTTCCTGTAATCGCTTATGACGGCAGCTCTATGAAACAAATCAGCGCCAGCGAAGTGCTTGACATTGCTGTTGCCGGGACATCTGCGACACTTCTGGCTCGCAGATGGGAAAGCGCTTTATTGGTCAATGTTGACAATGCGACGCTTGAAAGACTGTTGCGCAATGATGCCGCCATGTTGGCATTAATGAGCATTGAAGGGTTCCGTTCTCTCAATAGCGACATCAAAAGCGACATCAAAACGATCATTAATCTTACTGAAAAAGTCAAAAAAGCCAGAAACAAGGGGAAGAAAATTTCTGATAAAGAAAATAAAGGACTTAATGAAGATGAAAAGAACTACAAATTACTGAGAAAACAAATTCAAGAAAAACTTATCAAATTTGCCACCCGCATACCTATTTTTATGTATTTGTCCGACTTTAGGGAATATAGTCTTAAAGATGTGATAACTCAACTTGAACCTGGTCTATTTAAGAAAGTTACCGGACTCGAAGTCGAAGATTTTGACTTGCTCCTGTCTCTTGGTGTTTTTAATGGACCGTTAATGAACGACGCCGTCTATAAATTTAAGCGCTATGAAGACTCTAGCATAAGTTATACAGGTATTGATAAGCATGAAGGTGATAATGTCGGCGGGTTTGACACAGTTATTACGGCTGATGAATATAAGACTCTGCTGGCAGGGCAACAAGAATCTATGATAGTTGATAATGATTGACAAATCTACATTTTTGCTATGTGACTATAAGTCAAATCGGCCCTGACCTCGGGGGCGGGGTAAAAAAACTGGAATTTTTTTAGTTAAATTTATAGCCGGCCGGAAACGAAAAGGGCCGCCGCGGAATGACTCCGGGACGGCCCTCTCAGTTTTGCGCGGGCGGGAGTTTTTAATCCCCGGCCCGCTTGACGTTTCAGGTCGTGCTGATGCGGGAGAAATCGGCGACCAGCTCGAACAGGCGGCTGGTGCGGTTGAGGAGGGCCACCCTGGCGTTCTTGACCTCGGGGTCGGGGTCGTCGACCAGGACCTGGTCGAAGAAGGCGTCCACGGGCCCGCGCAGGGTGACGATGTGGTCCAGAAGGCCCGCGAAGTCGCCCCTGGCCAGGTATTCCTTGCTCCCGGCCTCCAGGGCGGTCACGGCGGCCAGAAGCCCCTTCTCCGCCTCGCCGCCCAGCAGCTCGGTCTTGGCGATGCTGTCGCGGGGGCCGAACTTGCGGATGATGTTGACCACCCGCTTGAAGGTCTGGGCCAGGTCCCTGAAGCCGTCCCTCTTCTTGATGGCCTCGAGGGCGGTGGCCCGTCCCGCGGCCGCCAGGGGGTTGTCGCCGTAGAGGCCAAGGACGGCCTCGGCCCCGTCGCTGGAGACGCCCAGGGACTGGATGTGGCTTTTCAGGCGCGCCCGGAAGAACTCCAGGACCTCGTTCTTGACCTCCTTGGCCGGCCGTTGGGCGACCGCGCCCAGGTTGGCTATGGCCTTGTCCACCAGGGGCTCCAGGGGCCAGTTCCAGCCGCGGTCGATCATGATCAGGAGTATCCCCAGGGCCTGGCGGCGCAGGCCGAAGGGGTCGGCGGCCCCGGTGGGCAGCAGGCCCGTGGCGAAGCAGCCGACGATGGTGTCGAGCTTGTCGGCCACGCTCAGCACGGCCCCGGCGGGGGCACCGGGCAGCCCGCCTCCGGAGCGCAACGGCAGGTAGTGGTCGCGGATGGCGTCCGCCACCTCCTGGGGCTCCCCGTCGGCCATGGCGAACTCGCGGCCCATGATGCCCTGCAGGGACGGGAACTCGCCCACCACCCCGGTGACCAGGTCGTTTTTGCACAAGTCGGCGGCCCGCAGGACGGTGTCGCGCAGCTCGGGGCAGTTCCGGGCGGCCAGGTCTTTGGCCAGGGCCTTGAAGCGCTGGACCTTCTCGTAGCTGGTGCCCATCAGGTGATGGAAGACGACGTCCTTCAGGGCCTCGCCGCGGTCGGCGAGTTTGAGTTTGCGGTCCTCGAGCCAGTAGAACCTGGCGTCGTCCAGGCGGGCCCTGAGGACCCTCTCGTGTCCCTTCTTGACCACCTCCATGCTGCGGGCCTTGGTGTTGTTGACGGCCACGAAGTAGGGGGCCTGGCGGCCCTGGCTGTCGGTGATGGGGAAGTAGCGCTGGTGCTCCTTCATGGCCGTGGCGGCCACGGCCAGGGGCAGGTCCAGAAACTGGGAGTCGAAGCGGCCCAAAACGGCGCAGGGCTCCTCCAGCAAATTGGCCACCTCGTCCACCAGGTCCTCGTCCAGGCTGACGATCAGGTCGCTGTCTGCCTCGGCGATGACCCGCTCGATCTCCTTGACGACCATGCCGCGGCGCGCCTCGAAGTCGACCAGGACGTGGATCTCGGCCAGCCGCTCGGTGTACTCGTCGGGGCTGGTGATGACGGCGGGGCCGGGGTGCAGGAAGCGGTGCCCGTAGCTGACCTTGCCGCTTTTGATGCCAGCGAAGGTCATGGGCAGGATCTCGCCCTTGAGGACCGCCAGCAGCCAGTGGACGGGCCGCACGAAGGAGTTGTCGCCGTCGCCCCAGCGCATGACCTTGGGGAACGGCAGGCTCTCCAGGATGGCCGGGACCAGCTCGGAGAGGATCTCGGCCGTCGGGCGGCCCTTGACGTGCTTTTTCACCGCCAGGTACGGCCCCTTGGGGGTGTTCTGGGTGTAGAGCTCGGCCACCGGGACGCCCTGCCCCTTGGCGAAGCCGGCCGCCGCCTTGGTGGGGCTGCCGTTGGAGTCGAAGGCCGCCGAGAGCGGGGGCCCGATGATCTCCTCCTCGACGTCGGGCTGGTGCATCAAAAGACCCCACAGCCCCAGGGCCAGGCGTCTGGGCGCCCCCCAGACCAAGACCCGGTCGTGGGTCAGCCCGGCGTTTTTCAGGTCCCTGACCAGCCTGTCCTTAAAAAAGGTCATGGCCGGGCCGAAGTAGCTGGCCGGAATCTCCTCGACGCCCAGCTCCAGAATAAAGTCGCCTCTGGTCACAGACTCACCTCCCAGCGGCCCATGAGAGGATGCCCCATCTCCTCCCTCTGCCTGACGTGCAGGACGGCCGCGTTTCTGGCCAGCCTGCGCACCCGGCCGATGAACCTGGTGCGCTCGGCCACGCTGATGGCCCGCCTGGCGTCCAGAAGATTGAAGGTGTGGGAGCACTTCAGGCAGTAGTCGTAGCTGGGCAGGACCAGCCCCAGCTCGGCCAGCTTGTTGGACTCGGCCTCGTACATGTCGAAAAGCTGGAAGAGCATGGCCACGTCGGCGTGCTCGAAGTTGAACTTGGAGAACTCCACCTCGCCCATGTGGTGGACGTCGCCGTAGCGGACCTGGTTGTTCCAGTTGAGGTCGTAGACGTTGTCTATGCCCTGCAGATACATGGTCAGGCGCTCGATGCCGTAGGTGAACTCCACCGAGATGGGCTTGAGGTCGAAGCCGCCCACCTGCTGGAAGTAGGTGAACTGGGTCACCTCCATGCCGTCCAGCCAGACCTCCCAGCCGATGCCCCAGGCCCCCAGCGTGGGCGACTCCCAGTCGTCCTCGACGAAGCGGATGTCGTGCTCCATGGGGTCTATGCCCAGGGCCTTGAGGCTGTCCAGGTAGATCTCCTGGGAGTTTAAAGGCGAGGGCTTGACGATCACCTGGTACTGGTAGTAGTGCTGCAGGCGGTTGGGATTCTCCCCGTAGCGGCCGTCGGTGGGCCTGCGCGAGGGCTGGACGTAAGCCACCCGCCAGGGCTCCGGTCCCAGGCTGCGCAGGGTGGTGGCGGGATGGAACGTGCCCGCGCCCACCTCCATGTCGTACGGCTGCAGGACGAGGCAGTCCCGTTCGGACCAGAACAGGTTGAGCGCCTGGACCACCTCCTGAAAAGAGAGGGGGGCCTTGGTCATAAAGAGGTCTCCTTAAGCAAAGGGGTGCCCGCCTCGGAGGGGGGCGGGGAACAAGGGGACAAAACGTCCCGGGTCGGCCGGGGCGGCCCGCCGAAAAATGTCCATCGCATGACTGGAAAAGCGGTCGACGACTCGGACAATTTTACCCCGGAAAAACAATTTGTCAAACAGGCCCCGCCGTCCCCCGCGGCCTCATGACGGGAAAAAGCCCTCTTCCCGACGAAATTCCTCCCCGACCCTCCGAAAATCCCCCGCGAACCCAAAAAAAACCGCCCGACGCCGCCCCCCGCCGCCCCGTCTGACAAAAAAACGGCCCGCCCCCCGGCCCCCTCCCTCCGGGACGCCCCGCCGGCCCGCCGGGGACGCCGCCGCGCGGCCGGAGTGGAGGGGAGGGGCGGGGGCGGCTGTCGCCGGCGTCCGGCCCGGGCGCGCGAAAAGACGTTCTTTTGACGGCGGAGGGGCGGCGGCGGTTCGGTTTCGGTCAAAGATTGGCGGGGGAGGCGGGGAAAGCTGAAAAATGCGGAAATAACGAGGCGGGGAAGGAGGAAAGGCGGAAAGGCGAGGAGGCGAAAAAAAACTTTTTTTCGCGGGCGGGACGCCGGCCGGCGACGGCGGCGACGGGAGGGCCGGCGTTTTTAACCGGGCGTCCGGGGCGCGCGGTTTCTAGGGCGCGAGCTCGAAAATCTTCAGGCCGCCGTCGATTTCCTGTCCGGGGGGCAGCGCGGCCGGTTCGAGGTAGGCCTGCAAAATCTGGGTGTCCGCCGGCTCCCGGCCGGCGGGCTGGACGACGACCGGCTCGGGGGCGGGCGCGCCCAGGGAGACCGGGTCGGCCAGCTCGGCGAGCGACGAGTCCCCCGGCCCGATGAAAGGCCTGGTCAAAAGCTCCGCGGTCCCCGTCCCCGACGGGGGGGCCAGGGCGTCCTCGGCGACCGTGCCCGCCGCCAGCCGCGGGGAGACCAGCTGCCCGCTGACAGCCGCGCCGGACCGGGCCCGGCCGTTTCCGGGCGCCGGCATGTCCGGAACCATCCCGTCCGGGCCGGAGCCGCCGGCCGCCTCGGGGGTGAAGTTGAAGACGACCTCCACGTCGCCCCCCAGGCCGTCCCCCTCGACCATGACGGCGGAGCCGCCGGAGTCGAGCCTGGCGGCGGCCTGCCAGGGGCTGTAGTCTTCCTTGTCTGTCTCGTCTGGCCCCGGCGCGTCCGCCGACGCCCAGGCCCCCCCGGTCGGCGCGGAGTCGTCGCCGCCGGTCGGGGCGCCCGAGTTTTCCGGTAAATTTTCCGCCAAATTTTCCGCCCCGCTCAAATCGTCGTTATCGCCCGGACCGTCGTTATCGCCGGCCATGTCGTTGTCGGCCGCCGCGGCCGTCGCCGCGGCCGTCTCGGGAAGCCGGGCGGGCGTCTCGGGGAGGGGGGGCGGTTCCGCCGGGGACGCGGTCTCGGAAAGCGGGGCGGGTGAGGGGACGGGCCCGGCCGCCGGCCCGGTCCCCGGCAGCGAGGCCAGCCACGCCGCGGGCGCGGCCCCCGGCAGCGACGGCCCGGACATGCCGCGCGGCGGGGCGGGCGGGTCTTTTTTGGGCGGGGGCCCGAGGAGAACGCCGGCGTCCTGGCCGCGGTGGGTCGAGAAGGGCCTCTCGGTCCCGCCGACCGCCGTCCTGGCCCTGGGGCTGTACTGGCGCGAGACGGAGGCCCTGGGCCAGGAGACCAGGTCCAGGGGGTTGCCGCCCCGGGGCCTGGCCAGCAGGCCGCCCAGCCTGGAGTCCGTCTCCCGCGGTGCCCCCGGGCCCTCGTCCGTCATGTCCCGGGCGTCCGCGGGGGCGTCATGATCGGCGTCCGCGCGGGCGGCGTCCTCGTCGGCGTTTAAACTCGGGCCGCCCCCGCCCGGTCCGCCGCTTGGACCCGAGCCCGCGCCCATGGCGCCGCCGGTCTCCGGGGCGGGCCGGGCGGCGTCTTCGGCCGGCGCCATGGGCGCGGGGCGGGGGGCGTCGCTTAAATTAAGCCTGGCCAGGGCGATCCTGCGCTCCGCTCCTCTAATCGGGGGGAAGTAGCGCCTGAAGGTGGCCACGCCCGCGGCGTCGCCCAGGTTGAGGCGGTGGACGCCCACCCTGGCCGTGGCCTGGTAGAACCAGAGGTTGCCGTCCCGGTCGGCGTCCAGGACCCCCACGTGGTAGTAGGAGAGCCCGCCCTTGAAGGCGCGGTCGGGCTTGGAGATGACGAACAAATACGTCGCCGGCCTCGCCAGGCCGGCCAGGAGCTCCGGAAACAGGGGGCCGTTGATGTCCAGGCCGACGCCCTCGGGGCGGCCGGACTTGTTTTCCTGAATTTTAAACTCGGCGGGGGGCAGCAGGTCGCCCAGCGACGCGCCGGTCAGGTTTTGCACGAGGTCCAGCCCGAAGTCCCAGTCCTCGCCCAGCTCCGAGTCCGGGCCCGAGTCGCCGTCCCGGTCCCTGAGCGCCGCGGCCAGGGGGACGTTCGTCCCCGCCAGATGCCTGACCGCCTCGACCACGTAGCCGGAGCAGTTGAAGCCGGGGGAGCGCAGGGGGGCGCCCGGGTTTTGCCAGGTGGCCCACTCGCCCGCGTCGGAGACGGCCCCGTCGACCCTGAAGGGCACCCGGTTGAAGGAGGCCAGCACCGTCTGCCGGTCGGCGCCCTCCGGGTAGGGGGCCAGCCCCCCGGGCAGGGGCGGCGCCGTTCTTTGGGCGAGAGTCCCCCGGGCCGCCGGCAGAACGATCATTAGGCAGGCGGACAAGCAAAGCAGTAGTAGTCTGGCCGATAGTTTGAGCATGGGGGGGCCGGAAAAAAAGCCGAAAAAATAAATTAAGGGCCGAAAAAACACGGGCCGGAAACAACCGCCGGTCAAAAAAGATCAACAGGTAAAAACCACAGTCTGTTCATTTTAAAGACATTTAACTACTATATCTTGTGTTTTTACTTAATTAAAATCACTATATATAGTGCTTAATTTGGCCTTAAGAAAAAAATAGGGACTTTTTACCGGTTGATCAAAAAAACAATCGCCGGTCAAAAAAACAATCAGGGTCAGGATAATAAACAAGGGCAGAAAAAACAATTGCGGGCGGAAAAAACAATCAGGGGCCGGAAAGACGCCGGGGCCGCGGCGGACGCGGACGGCCCGCCGTTCCCGACGAGGAGGCCCCCGCCGGCGTCACTGTCCGGCGGCCTCGGCGGCGGCGAAGCTCCCCGGGGTCTCGGGGTCGGCCTTGGCGCCCTTGCCCTTGGGCTTGGGCTTGGCCTTGGGCTTCCTGGCCTCGGCGGCGGTCTTGGCCGGCTTCTCCGGCTTCTCGGGCTTCTCCGGGGCCGCGGCCGGCTCGGGCTCGGTGCAGTGGTCCTTGAAGTGCGGGTGGTGCATCCACCAGAGGATGCGGGCGCAGTTGGGGCAGGTGATCAGCTTGTCGTTTCTCTGCAGCTCGTTGTAGAGCTGCGGGGGGATCGAGAGGCGGCAGCAGCGGCACATGCCCGACACCACCGGGGCCACGGCCTGGCCGTCGCGGTTTCTGGCCACGTTGGCGTACTTGCCCAGGATCTGCGGGGGGACGGAGGCGGCCAGGGCCTCCCTCCCCAGCAGGGCGCCCGCCTCGTGCTCGAGGCCGTCGGCGATGACGGAGCGGATCTTTTCCTCGACCTCGGCGTAGGCCTTGGTCTCCTCCTCGACGGACGACCTCAGGGCCGGCAGGGCGGCCGCGAGCTTCTCGCCCGCGTCCAGGAGGGCCAGGAGCTCGTCCTCCTGGGCGGCCAGGGCGTGGCCGATCGTCTCCTCCTCCTTGAGGACGGCCCGGTACTCGTTGGGGTCCCTGGCCTTGAGCTGCCGGGCCTGGTTGGTGGCCTTCCGCTGGTTGAGCTCGCCCACGGCCGTCTCGGCGTCGGTCTTTTTGGCCAGGTTCTCGGCGACGCCGGCCTCGCGGGTGGCCAGCTCGGCCTCCAGGGCGGTCAGCTTCTCCCTGGCCAGGGCCAGCCTGCCGGGCCCGTCGGCCGCGGTCTGACGCCAGTCCTTGATCTTGTTGTCCAGTTCTTGAAGTTGAATGAGTTTTAAGATGGTTTCCTGCACTAGTTTCTCCACTAAATAGACAAATAGAGGTCACAGTCGATAAAAGGGAGGGCTCTCCTCCAAAAGCAGGATCTGGGCGGGGGCCTCGCTGAGGGCGGCCTCCCCGCGCAGTTCGCGTTCGAGCCGCGTCATGCTTGGCCGCTCGGTCTCGAAGTGCCCGCCGGCATAGACCGAGAGGCCGATCTCCCGGGCCAGGAGCGCCTGGTGGTGGGCCAGCTCCCCGGTCACGTAGAGCTGGGCCCCGGCCCGTTTGGCGTCCAGGACATAGTCGCCCCCGGAGCCGGGCAGCAGGGCGACCCGGGAGACGGCGCCCGGCTCGGGCCCGGCGAACAGGCCCAGGGGCCCCAGGACGTCTTGTAAAATACGCTCGCAGCGGCGGGGCGGGTCCCAGTCCCCCAGGACGCCGAAGCCGGCCCCCGTCGTCCTGATCTCGTGAAACTCGCAGGCCGGCTCCTCGTAGGGGTGGGAGGCGGCGACCGCCCGGGCGACGCCTTCCCTGAGGCCCGGCGGCAGGATGATCTCGAGCCTTTCCTCCGCCGTCTCGTGCTCCTCCCCGGGCTTTCCGGAGAAGGGGGCCGCCCCCGCGGGGACTTTGAACCCCCCGCGCCCGGGCGACTGGAACCAGCAGCGGCCGTAGCCGCCCACGACGCCGGCCCCCGTCTCGAAGACGGCCCGGCGGACGGTCTCCGCGTGCGAGGGCGGGACGAAGACGACCAGCTTCAAAAAAGTCCGGGCTCGGGCCTCCAGGGGGCGGACGTCGGAGAGGCCCAGGAGGCCCGCCAGCTCCAGGGCCACGCCCGCCGCGTCCCAGTTGGTGTGGGCGGAGACGACCGAGAGGCCCCGGGAGGCCGCCAGTAAAACCGGCGCGGCCAGGGGGTCTTGAAGGCTTAATTTTTTCAGGGGCTTGAAGATCAGGGGATGGTGGGTAATCAGAAGCTGGCAGTCGAGGTCGAGAGCTTTTTGGATGTTTTCCGAGGTCGGGTCAAGGGCCAGGGCGGCTTTGGCGACCTCGGCCGAGGGGTCCCCGACTTGGAGGCCCGGGTTGTCCCAGTCCAGAGCCAGGTCGGCCGGCGCCAGGCGCTCGATTATGTCCAGAAAATCCATGACTTTCATGCAGACACACATTTTATGGCTATATTTAAAGAATAAAAGAGCATACAATCAATTTTAATTAACTAAACTAAGTAAAAGTAATTTAAACAGGCTGCTTTTTATTGTATGGTTATGCTCGCGCTAAATTTGTCGGATTATAATTTGGTCTCTCCATTTACACGGGATTTAAATCTCCATAAAGGCCCAGGCGGCGGCTCCGCAAATCCGGGCCGCGGGCGCATCGTTTTTCCCGGCCGCCCCCCGGGACGGCCTCCCGCCGGGCGCGGCGTCGACGCCCGGGCCGTCCGGCCCGGGTGATCTTGTGCATATTATCAATATTCCCCGCTTATGTCAAAATTTTCTTCGGCGCCGCCGCCCCCTTCCGCTGCCCGACGTCCCCGGGGGCGCGAGCGGGGGCGGCGGGGACGCGGCGGCGGCCGGAAAATAACGGCCCGGCTCCCTTGCAATTAAAAAGTAATTTTGGTATATAATCTACCCGACCCCGGGTTGAAAAGGCCGCCTGACGGGCGGTCCGCTCTTTTTTGCTGGGGCCCATAGCTCAATGGTAGAGCCACCGGCTCATAACCGGTAGGTTTCAGGTTCGAGTCCTGGTGGGCCCACCATTTTTTTTGCCACTGTTACTATCTTTCGTATGTTGTCTCAATTGCTGAAAAAAAATAGTCGCTATATTTTTTTTCTTTGCTATCATTCTCTTGTTTTCTTTACTTTCTTAAATTTTTAAGGTACTCTTAAGGGACTCGGACCTGAAAAAAAGCTTTTTTTTTATCGGGTCCCTTAAAAACTATCAAAATCAGCCATGCTGGCCGCCGAACTCATTTTTAAGACCGGCGGCGGCCTTGCCGACGATTTTAGAGAAAAAAATGAGAGTGCCCCCGCCTTTAACTGACAAAACCTTATAAAATAATTCTTGTTTTTTCCCCCCTTCCTGTCCTTCTCATGCTCCCCTTAATTTCTTAAAATTTTAAGGTGCTTTTAAGGGGCATTGGCCTGGTAAAAAACTTTCATTTTTATCAGGTCCCCCGGGACCGAGACCGGCCGCTTCCACGTCGACTTCCAGGCCGGGAGGGGCCGGCCGGGGAACGACCGCGACGGCGCCGGCCTCCTGACCCCCGCGGGGGGGGGGCGCCCCGGGCCCGCGGGCGTTACGGGGGCCGGCTCGCCGGCGCCGGAATTTTTCGAGCCGCTTTTGGCCGGGGCGGGGAGCGCCGCGGACGGGGCGGAAGTGTGGAAATATTTTTGAAAGTTAAAGATATACGGTCAAAATATATGAAATTTTTAAATAAAGATGCTTTGGAAACTAAATTTTATTCTTAAGATAAATACTTATCCTCAAACACCAGAAAATAAACTTAAAGTTGGTTTTTTAGCCTGATTCCTGCTCCCCTCCGTCCCGGGACGTCCGGCGCGGCCCGGGGATGGGGGCGCGCTTTAGTTGGACGCGTTTGGAATTTGGTTGCCCGGGAATCTAAAAAAAATGAAATTTTGAAAAATATTGTTTTAATTTGCTTTCAGATGGGTTAATATGCAGGATGTTGTCGGACGATCCCCGCCGCCCGTCCTCGGGGACCTCGATTAAAACCATCCGCGCTTTAATTCGGCTCGATCATATTTTTTACGCTAGACAAGGCCACAGGGAGGTCGTATGCCTATTTTTGTCTGGAAAGGCGTCAACGCCAAGGGCAAAAAGCGCAAAGGCTCCATTGATGCCCAGGACACCCGGCAGGTGGAGGCCTTTTTAAAGAGGCTGAGGATTTCGGACTACGTCATCAAGGACGCCCCCAAGGACCTTTTTGCCGGGATCGCCTTCTTCGCCCCCAAGATCACCGTCAAGGACATCATGCTTTTCACCAGGCAGTTCTCGACCATGATCGACGCCGGTCTTCCCCTGGTGCAGTGTCTGAAAATCATGACCGACCAGGCCGAGAACCCGACCTTGAAGTCGATGCTCCGGGACGTCAACAACTCCGTCCAGTCAGGGGCGACCCTTTCCGACGCCCTGCGCAAATTCCCCCAGCACTTCGACAGCCTCTACTGCAATCTGGTCGCCGCCGGGGAGACCGCCGGTATCCTGGACACCATCCTCAAGCGGCTGGCCGAGTACATCGAGAAGGCCGACCGGCTCAAGAGGAAGGTCAAGGGCGCCCTGGCCTACCCCCTGATCGTCGTCTTCGTCGGCGCGGTGGTCATGCTGGTCATCCTGATCTTCGTCATCCCGACCTTCCAGGAGATGTTCGCCAGCTTCGGCAAGGAGCTGCCCTGGCTGACCCAGAAGGTCATCGACGTCTCCAACGTCGTCATCTACCAGTGGTATATCCTGCTGCCCGCCTGCATCGCCGCCTTCATCGGCCTGAAGAAGTTCTTCGCCACCGAGCTGGGCCACCTGCTCTTCGACACCTACGCCCTGAAGCTCCCCGTCTTCGGGGACCTTCTGCGCAAGGTCGCCGTCTCCAAGTTCTCCCGCACCCTGGCCACCATGCTCCAGGCGGGCGTGCCCATCATCACCAGCCTCGACATCGTCGCCGGGACGGCCGGCAACAAGGTGGTGGAGGAGGCCCTGCTGGACTCCCGGGCGGCCATCGCCGAGGGACGCCCCCTGGTCGACCCGCTTTTGGAGTCCGCCGTCTTCCCCAACATGGTCACCTCCATGATCGCCGTCGGGGAGGAGGCCGGCGCCCTGGACACCATGCTGGTCAAGATCGCCGACTTCTTCGACGAGGAGGTCGACGCCGCGGTGGAGACGGTCATGACCATGATCGAGCCTTTGATGATCGTCTTTCTGGGCGGCACCGTTGGCACCCTGATCATCGCCATGTACCTCCCGATCTTCGGCATGGGCTCCGCGGTCAACGGCTGAGGCCGGCCCCGGGCGGACCCGGACCTCCCGCCGATCATTCATGCGGCCCGCCCCCGGGGACAACCCGGGGCCGGGCCGCTTTTAAATCCGGCGCCGGGCGGTTTTTAACCCGCGCCCAGGCCGGCCGGGAATAGGACCAGGATGTCGGAAAGCCTGTGGCTGCCCCAGTCCATAGAGCTCAACAGCCGCAGGTGGCTGCTGTTTCTGCGGCTGCTGACCGCCACCTTCATCTGCCTCGCGGTGACGCTGCTGTACCTCAACGGCCGGGCCCCCGCCATCTTCGACTTCTGGACCAGGACCATCTCCATCGTCCTGGCCGCCGCCTTCCTGCTGGCCCTCTTTCATTATTTCCTCCTGCCCAAATACTTCTCCGTGCGGGTCCAGGTCGTCGTCCAGATGATCTGCGACAACGCCTTCGCTGGCGTCATCATCATCCTGACCGGCGGCTGCGAGAGCACCTTCAACTTCGTCCTCCTGGTCGGGGTGGTCAACAGCGCCTTTCTGGGGGGGCTCCGAATCTCCGTGGTCTCCGCCACCCTGGCCGCGGCCACCTGGGCGGGGCTGTCGGACCTGCACTACTACGGCTACCTGCCCGGCCTGCCGCCCCTGGGGGAGTACGTGGGGGCCAACGAGCTGGCGGTGACGATTCTGATCAACGCCGGGGCCTCGTATCTGGTGGCCATCCTCGCGGGGCATCTGTCCACCCAGCTGCGCCTCTCCAGCCAGGCCCTCATCTCCAGCCAGACCTCTTTGGACAGACTCTCGCAGTTGAACGAGAGCATCATCCACAGCATCGACTCCGGCCTGATCACCACCGACGACCGGGGCCTGGTCCTGACCGTCAACCCGGCGGGCCGGGATCTGCTGCGCCCCCAGCGCAAGGTGGTCGGCCAGCCCTGGCGCTCCCTGTTTCCGGAGCTCGAGAACTACCCCAACCAGACGGTCCCGGGCACGGACGAGGAGGCCTACCATCAGATCATGGGCCTGCGCTTCAAGCACGTGCGGCCCTCGGACAAGGCGGAGCTGAACATAGAGTTGAGCAGCCTGGCCCTGACCGACGTCCACAACGTCAGCTGGGGGCGCCTGCTGGTCTTCAAGGACCAGACGGCCATGATCCAGATGGAGGCGGACATCAAGAGAAGCGAGCACATGGCCGCCGTGGGGCAGCTGGCCGCCGGTCTGGCCCACGAGATCAGGACGCCCCTGGCCTCCATGTCCGGCTCCTGGCACATGATCCTCAGCCAGTCGGTCCGGCCCGAGGACCAGAGGCGCCTGATGACCATCATCGGCCGGGAGATGGAGCGCCTGGAGAACCTGGTGGGGGACTTTTTGTCCTTCGCCAAACCCTCGGCCGGCAACCCCCAGAGCATCGACCTCAACAGCCTGATCGACGACCAGTCGCACATCTTCACCAGCTGGCAGGGCGACAAGGCGGTCATCGAGCTGAGGCTCAACGACGTCCCCAAGGTCTATTTCGACTACAGCCAGTTGAGCCAGGTCATCTTCAACCTCATCCAGAACGCCTTCGAGGCCGCCATCGACGGCAGGCCGCCCCGGGTGGTCGTCGACACCTCCTACGACCGCCTCAACGGCGACTACGCGGCCGTGGAGATAGCCGACAACGGCGGCGGCATCTCCGAGGAGAACATCAGGCGCATCTTCGAGCCCTTCTTCACCACCAAGCAGCGCGGCAACGGCCTGGGCCTGGCCATGGTCTGGGGCATCATCATGCGCGGCAACGGGCACATTTCCGTCAGGTCCACCCCCGACGTGGGCACCGTCTTCACCGTCTACCTGCCCGTGGCCAAGGACCCCGGGCCGCGGGTCTGAGACGGGGAGGGGCGCCGCCCGCCGACGATTCGGAAACGACGACGGCCGGGACGGAAGACGCCCCGGCCGCGGGGAAATAATAATTTCCCCGCCCCTTCCCGCCGGGAAATAAAAATGCCCCCCGCCGGGAAATAAGGAATTAATCCAAAGAAGAAAAAATTAGCCCGGAAAAACAAAAAAGGCCCCGTCGGGGCCTTGTCTGTTTCCGGGGATTGTCCCGACGCGTCGTCCTGGGGGCGTCGTTCTTTTGGGCGTCGTTCGGCGGCGATGTTTCGCGGTCGTCGTCGCCCGGCGCGTCGCGTCGGGCCGGCGCGGGCCGCCGCCTGACGCCGCTCAGAGTCTGGGGAGTCTTTTCTTTTTCAGGTGATGGCGGGCGAAACGGGCGGCCCCGGGATGCTTGCCGGGGAGGATCTGCTCGACCTCCCGCCAGCCGGAGTCGAACTGCCTGGCGGCCCAGAGGTCGAAGACGAAGTCCGTCTTGAGCCAGAACTCCGGGGTGGTCTTGAAGGCCCTGGAGAATCTCAGGGCCATGTCGGCGCTGATGCCGGACCTCTCGTTGATGATGCCGGACAGGGTGTTTCTGGAGACCCCCAGCCTGGCGGCCAGGTCGGTCACGGAGATGCCCAGGGGCTCGAGGAAATTTTTCTTCAGGACGTGTCCGGGGTGGGGCGGCCTGTCTTTCAGGGCCGCGGAGGGGTCGGGCATGGCGGTTCCTCGGGGGGCCGGCGTCAAAAACGCCCGGCGGGTGGGTTGGCCGGCGTCCGGCGGCGGAAAAAAGCGGTCGCGGCCGCCGGGCGCGCCAGGCTTAAAAACGGGTTTCCGGGAGGTCGGCGGGGGCCCGCCCGGCTGTTCCGGGCCGGCCGGCCGTCGCGGAAAAGTCCGCCAACTTTTTAACTTCCCGGCATGAATGAATATTTTAGGCGCCAGACGCGTCCGCCGGCCTGCCTTAGGTGGGCATAACTTGACGGCTTGTGCCTATAAGAGGCCGCCGCCCGTTTCGACCCCCTCCCCGGGACGCAAAAAACTCTCCCGGGCGGGTCGGCCCGGCGGCGCCGGCGACGGCCGGTCGTCGGCGTTCCGACGGCGGCCTCCGTCCGATCAACTGCGAGGGGCGAAAAACGTAATTTTTTTTGTCCGCGGGTCTTCGGGGCTTGTCAAGGTTTCTTGTGGTTTCTTGGGGCTTATTACGGTTTCTTATGGTTTCTTATGGTTTTGACGGTTTATAATTCGACCGCCCCCGGTTTCCCGCCTGTCAATGTCGGACGCCATGGCGGACGGCCGGCCGGGTTCGCCCGCCGGGAGGATCAGCCCTTCGGCTTGGGCTTCGGCTTCGGTTTGGCGGAGCTCGAGGACGAGGGCTTTTTCTTGTTGGCGGCGGTCTGGGTGGCGCCCTGGGCCTTGGTCGGGATGACCAGCGTCTGGCCGGGTTTGATCTGGTTTTTGTTTTTGAGGTTGTTGGCCCTGGCGATCTCGGCGGAGGTCGTCCCGTAGCGCCTGGCCAGGGTGACCAGGTTGTCGCCGGAGGCCACCTTGTGCCTGACGGAGCCTCCCGCCGCGGCCGGCTTGTTGGAGGCGGTCCTGGCGGCGGCGGTCGTCGTCGCCCGGCTGGAGCGGGTGGCGGAGTGGCGCTTGCCGGCCGCGTCGTTCAGGGCCATGTCGGTGCGGTGGCGGCTGTCCTTGATCCACTCGTCCTTGAGGCGGGCCGAGACGTTGCCGACGCCGTTGTTGTTGATGATCCTGCGGCCGCCCACGAAATGGTCGCCGCGGCCCTTGCCGTTGAGGCTGGCCTCCTCGATGCGCTTGCCGGTCCTGGGGCTGTGGATGTAGTTGTCGTCCCCGGTGTAGATGCCCACGTGGGAGTAGCCGTAGTTGAAGAAGACCAGGTCGCCGGGCCGGAGCTCGCCCCTCTCGACGGGGACGCCCACGGCCAGCATGTCCCGGGACGAGCGGGGCAGGGAGACGCCGTACTGCTTGTAGACCCAGGTGACGAAGCCGCTGCAGTCGAAGCCCGTCTCGGGGGAGTTGCCTCCGTAGCGGTAGGGGTTGCCCATCTGGGAGAAGGCGGTCTTCAGGATGCCGTGGACCTTGTTCTGGTTGAGGCCGGCCAAGGGGGGGACGTTTTTGTCGGGGACCATCTTGACGGACCTGGCCCCGGACATGCAGCCCGGAAGAAGAACGGCGCAGAGGAGGAATATGGCTAGGAAAGAAAAATTTGAAAAGTTAGGGATGGGGAAACGGTTCATGAAAAAAATTCTCTCGCAAAAGGTTGATGACTTCAGTCGCGGTGTGGAGGATGTCCAGAGGCCTGGCTGAAAGCTCCTTCGCCTAAAGGGGAGTGGCAGGAAGCTGGATAACGGACGACAACCTCGAAAAAGCAAGCCGCGCGGGCGGAAGGCGACTTTGCAAGCGGCGTCGCTCAGGCGCGGCCTGTCGGTCTCGCGAGTTCGATAAGACGAGACAAAGAGACGAAACAAAAAGGCGTGGCGACGCGGCGAAAAAAATCGCCGCGCCGGACATGTCGAGGCGTGTGCAAGCTAAGTCGGGACGGTGGAAAGAAGAGGGAGCGGCTAAAAAACAAGCAGTAGTTTTGGCGGCTTGCGCAGCGCTTTCTTCATGGGCGCTATTTTCTCATGAAAAAAAGGGCGTGTCAAGGGCTGGAACCGGGACTTTTCGGGACCCTGCGGGGCTCCGGGGGACTTTTAGTTCCGCGGACGACGGCAAACTGTAAACTGACATGTCTGAAACGGCGGACGGGGCGGTTCGGAGAACAAATTGGAAAAAAACGCCGCCAATCGACGGTCCCTGCATGGCTCGTTAAATGGTTCGTTAAATGGTTTGTTAAATGGCTCGTTAAATGGCTCGCGCGCGGAAAAAGAAAAGACGGGAAGCGTCGTCGGGCCCCTCCCGACGGCCGGGCCGGGGTCGGCCCCCGTCCCCCGGCCGCCGCCGGGGAGGACGGCCGCTTATTGCAGCGGCTGCAAAAGCTCCCTGAAGCGGCCGCCCAGGTAGGACATGACCTGGTCCCTGGCCTCGTCGGCGGTGGAGAGGGTCAGGATTTTGGAGGTCAGCTTTTTTGTCTCCTCGTAGGAGGTCATGCGCAGGAGCCTCTTGATGGCGGGGATGGAGCTCGAGGGCATGGACAGGGTGTCGGCGCCCAGGCCGACCAGCACGGGGGCGCAGGTGACCTCGGCGGCCATGTCCCCGCAGACGGAGACGGAGACGCCGCGCTCCCTGCCCGCCTCGATGATGTTTTTGATCATGCGCAGGATGGCCGGGTGGAAGGGCTGGTAGAGGTCGGAGACCTCGGGGTTGGTGCGGTCCAGGGCCAGGCTGTACTGGATGAGGTCGTTGGTGCCGATGGAGAGGAAGTCGGCCTCCCGGGCCAGCTCCCTGACGATGACGGCGGCCGCCGGGACCTCGATCATGACGCCCACGGGCACGTAGTCGGCCAGGGGGACGTTCTGGGCCCTGAGCTCGGCCAGGGTCTCGGCGAGAAGCTGTTTGGTCCGCCTGATCTCGTCCAGATTGGAGATCATGGGCAGCATGATGGAGACGTCCCCGTAGACGGAGGCCCTGAGGATGGCCCGCAGCTGGGTGCGGAAGACGCCGGGGTTTTTCAGGCAGAAGCGGATGGCCCTGAGCCCCAGGGCCTGGTTCTGGTGGCCGTTCTCGGGGAAGCCGCCGCCGGGCGCCGGGACCCTGACGGAGGGGATCTTGTCGGCGCCCAGGTCCAGGGTGCGGATGACCACCGGCCTGGGGGCGGCCGTGGCCACCACCCGGCGGTAGCTCTCGTAGAGCTCCTCCTCGCCGGGCAGGTCCTTTTTGGACATGTACATGAACTCGGTGCGGTAGAGGCCCACGCCCTCCCCGCCGGAGGCCATGATGCCGGGCAGCTCCTCGACCAGCTCGATGTTCCCGAGGACGGCCACCCGGTGGTCGTCGAGGGTCAGGGCGGGCAGGTGGGCGCAGCGGTTGATCTCGACGATGTAGGAGTCCTGGGAGGCGCGGCGCTTCAAATAGAAGTTTTTGGCGTCGTCGTCGGGGTTGACGATGACGTGCCCCTCGCTGGCGTCGACGATGAGCTGCAAGCCCTCCTCGAGGTTTGGCAGCAGGGACGGGACCCCCACCACCATGGGCAGGCCGATGGCCTTGGCCACCAGGGCGCTGTGGGAGGTGCGGCTGCCCCGCTCGGTGACCACCCCGGAGACCGCGCCCAGGGGCAGGGAGGCGATCTCGGAGGGGCTCAGGTCCCTGGCCACGACGACGCTCCCCTCCTGGTAGACGGCCAGGCGGCCGGGCTCCTGCTCCTGGAGGGCGGCCACCAGGGAGTTGGAGACGGTCTCGAGGTCGAAGACGCGGCTTTTCAGGTACTCGTTGGAGATGGAGGAGATGGCCCTGACGGACTGGGCGCAGCAGAAGACCAGGGCGGCCTCGGCGTTGAAGCGGTCGTCGCGGATTTTTTTCTCGACGTTCCCGAAGAAGAGGGGGTCGGTCAGGAGCATCAGGTGGGTGCCCAGGATGTCCCCGTCCTGGAGCAGGATCTCGGCGGGGATGGCCTTCTGGGCGGAGGCGAACTTCTCCACCGTCTTCTGGCGGGCGTCGGCCAGACGGGCGAGCTCGGCCTCGACCATGGCGGGGCTGGTCAGCTTGTGGCGGCTGTGGGTGATTTTGCCGACGGAGACCAGATGGACCGGCCCGATGGCCAGCCCGCGGCCCACCCCGGCCCCGTAGAAGACGGAGCCGGGCGGGACGAATGGGGGCGGGAGGTTCATGCTTCGCCGAAACGGTTGTCGATGATGTCCGTCAGGGCGGCCAGGGCCTGGGGGGCGTCGGGCCCGGTGGCCAGGAGGACCACCTCGGTGTTGTAGGGGCAGCCCAGGGAGATGAGGGAGACGATGCTGCGAATGTCGGCCTCGGCGTCGTCCTTGACCAGGAGCACGCGGGACTTGAAACGGCCCGCCGCCTCGACCAGCTTGCCGGCCGCCCTGGCGTGCAGGCCCAGGCGGTTCTTGATGGTCAGGGTGGCCGACAGCGTCGGCGGGTCGTTTTGGTAATCGTTTCCTAAGGGGTCCGCTTGGTAGTCGTTGCCTAAGGAGTCCTCAGCCAGTTGCGGCGCCGGTTCATTCATGGGAAATTAGACCTTTCACAGTTGAATGATAAATAAAAACATTGCCTCCGCGCGATAAGAGCAAGTTGAAAGTTATCCTTTCGCAGTCACAACACCATAGACTAAAAAACTCGGACGGCAAAATCAGCTCAGAACCGCCGTCAGGACCCCCAGGACGCAGAGCAGGACGGGGTAGAGGACGAAGCCGACCCCGGGCTCGTGCCCGAAGCACAGGCGCCTGTGCAGCCACAGGGCCCCGGCCGCCAGGACCAGCCAGAGGGCCTGGGGCCAGACCGGGCCGGGCGGGGGGGCGGCCCGGTGGAAGACCAGGGCGGCAGCGGCGGCCAGGAGGACCGTCCAGACCCACTGGAGCGACTTGATGAGGCGCTCGCCGCCGAAGAGCCTGTAGACCTGGTAGACGTTGTAGCCCGTCTCGTAGCCCTTGAAGACCCCCCATATTCTTATCGGCCAGGCGGCCAGGCAGAAAAGAAGCGGGGTCAGGAGCGGGGCCCAGGCCGAGCCGGTCAGCAGGCAGACCAGGACCCCGGCCAGGGAGCAGGCGGGCAGCCAGGACTGCCAGAAGAGGCGGTCGCCCTCGTTGGCGAAGGTGGACGCCAGGGCCAGGACGATGGGCTTGTAGCCCTCGGCGAAGTCCCGTCCGGCGGCCATCTCCTCCTCGAGGTTGAGGGCGGCCCCGATGACCAGCCCGCTGGCCACGGGGTTGGTGTTGAAGAAGCCCAGGTTTCTTTTCCTGGCCTCCTTCAGGCGGGCCGGGTCGCCCGCGTAGAGGATTCTCAGGGCCGGGTCGACGACGGTGAGCAGGCCCAGGCTCTGCTGGCCGCGCTGGTTCCAGGTGGCCTCCAGGACGACGATCCGCAGGGCCGTGGTCAGCAGGACGAGGCGCCCCAGCCTCCGGCGCGGGGGCTTGGCGGAGCCCGTCCCGGCCGCTTCCGCGCGGCCGCTCACGTTATGGCCTGACATGTGGAAAGAATGGCTGCGGCCTCCCGCGGGGACAGGGCCGGCGGCCCCCTCCAAGTCGGCGGTCGTCCCGGCTCTAAATATAGTTGCCCGGCCGAACATGCGAACAGTTTAGCAAAACCTGGCCGGCTTGTAAATAGTTGCGAATATTTTTTTTCGTCGAGAAGTTGCTCTAATCAAGCCATATCATTTGCATACCGGCCGGGAAGCGTCAAAAAATAAACCAGTTGGTCAAAAAATCCTGACGAAAACCAAACGGCTCCCGCCATCTCCGGGCCGCCTGTTTTCGGGGCCCGGCCGGGGCGCGAGGCGGGCTGCCGCCAAAACGGCGGGGATTTTTTGAGGGCCGGTCTTTTGTTTGTCAGGAAGACCGCGTCGTTAGGCGCCGGAAGGGGATTTGTCGGGCTGGGGGCGGGCTTAGGGCGGGCTTTTCTTTCTGTTTGGACAAAATTATATCAACTTGCTCTTTTTTTCAGGTAAATTAACGCTGTTTTTCCATAATTAGCAATCTCCTGACGGCGGCCTTGGCGGGGCGCCCGGCCGGAGGTTTTCTCGTCCTCCCCAAGACCGGCCGGGGCCCGGCCGGGGGTTTTCTCGTCCTCCCCAAGGCCGGCCGGGGCCCGGTCGGGGGCCTGGCCGGGGGGCGGTCTGGGCCCGGTCTGGCGACGGGGCGGGCGACGGGCGGCGAGGTCTTTTTAGTGAATTTTCGGCATGTAAAGCGAGTCTTTTCCCATTCTAAAGACAGTCTCATCCATCTCGTTATCTCGTAATTCCCTCCGCCCCCGGGGTTTTCTTGCTCCAGGCGGACGGCCGCGCCGCCCGCGTCTGCCCCGGGGTGGCGGAGCCGGGCGGGCGGGGGCCGGGAGGACGTTTTTTTCCGACGGACGGGGGCGCGCGAATGTAAAACAGTATTTACTTCTTTTTGTCTAAACTTTCACCTGCCTCGACCGCCCGCCGGGAGGACTTTTCCCGTCCTCTTTCTTCCGTCTCTTTATCCGCGGCCGCCGTCACCGCCGACGGGTCCGCGGCCGTCGTCACCGCCGGCGTGTTCGACGCCGTCGTCATCGCCGGCGTGTTCGACGCCGTCGTCATCGCCGTCGCCAGGCCGCCGCCGCCGTCGCCGTTACTTTTCCGGCGGCATGGCCCCCTCGGGGCGCGGTTCCGAGGCGGCGCCGGACTTATGGGGGACGGTCATGGGCGGAATTTGGAACGACGGTTGTCCGAAGGCTGGCGCGGGACGGTTTTTATGGGCGGAAGACGCCAGGGGAGCCCGGGCCGCGGGAGGCGGTTTGGCCGGCGCGGCTCAGGCGGGGCCCTGGCTCCCGGCGGGGGCGCCCCCGGCGGGCGGGTCTTTTTGGTCCGGGCCGGCGCCTTCGGGGCGGTTCTGGCGGCGGGGCAGGATGATGCTGACCCGGCCCCCGCCCCGGGGCGGGTTTTCGAGCCGGACCTCGCCGTGGTGGGCGGCGATGATGTTGCTGATGATGGACATGCCCAGGCCCATGCCCATGCTCTTGGTGGTGAAGAAGGGGACGATGGGCTTGTCCAGCTGCGACTGCCCGAAGCCGGGGCCGTTGTCGGTGAAGGTGAGCAGGATCCTGTCGGAGTCCAGCACGGAGAGCCGGACGGCCAGCTTGCCCGACTTGGGGGAGGGGTTGGTCTCGGTGGCCTGGATGGCGTTCAGATAGATGTTGGTCAGCACCTGGGTCAGCTGGTCGCGGTCGGCCTCGACGGTGGCGCTCTCGTCGGGCAGGTCCAGGGTCAGGGCGACGTTTTTGAACCGGGAGTCGTAGCTCATGAAGGAGTGGATCTCGGTCAGGAACTTGCCGACGTCGAACTCGGTCGGCTTGAGCTCGGCCAGGCCGTCGTAGACCAGCGGCAGGGTCACCGTGACCAGGGCGCCGCCGTCCGGCCCGTTGTCCAGGGTGACGGTCCCGTCGAAGGCCAGGATGACGTTGTAGGCCTTGGCCAGCCCCAGGCCGCTGCTCTTGGCGCTGGAGGAGAAGTAGGGGACGAAGGGGGTCTTCAGCTGCTCCTGCCCGAAGCCCGGGCCGCTGTCCAAAAAGGTGACGACCGCCCGGGAGCCCCCCTCCCGCACCAGGGTCACCTCGAGCCTCCCCGGCCGGGACGCGCCGGCCTGGTGCATGGCCTGGAGGGCGTTTTGGTAGAGGTTCTTGAGGGCCTCGGAGAGCTGCCCCGGGTCGGCCATGACGGACAGGGGCGCGTCGGGGAGGACCAGCTCCATGACGGCGTCGTTGTCCGGCCGCTCGCCCACCTCCTCGTGCGTCCGGCGGAGAAACTCCCTGAGCTCGACGCGCACGGACTTGATGGCCGGGTTGGCGTAGGACTGGAAGTCGGTGATGGTCCTGGCCAGGCGCTCCACGCTGTTCAGAATCACCTGCAGGGCCTCCCGGTCGTCCGGGCTGGAGCTTTTGTTGATCAGGTGCTGGGTCAGGCCCTTGATGGCCCCCAGGGGGTTGCGGATCTCGTGGGCCAGCCCCGAGGCGATGCCCCCCAGCCTGGCCAGGCGCTCCTGCTTGGCCAGCTCCTCCTTCAGGCGGCTGATCTCCCCGATGTCGGCCATCAGGACAACCCGGCCCAGCTCCTGGCCGCCCGGGCCGGTGACCTGGCCGCAGGTGATGGAGAGCCGGAGCCTGGGGCCCCCCAGGAAGCTGACGTCGGCCTCCCTGGCCGTCATCTCCGGGGCCTCGGGGAAGGCCCCGCGGGTCAGCTCCCGCAGCGTCCGGCCCAGAAGCCGCGACTCCGGAATTTTAATGATCTGCTCCGCCGAGTGGTTGGCCAGGATGACCTCCCCCCGGGGGTTGTTCAGGATGAGGCCCACCGGGAGCCTGGTGATGATCTCGTTGGTCACGGCGTAGTTGCGCATGAACTTCAGGGACCAGGAGACGGCGAACAGCACCGAGATCAGGACCAGGCCGATCAGGACGCTGAAAATGAGGGCGTTGCGGCGCCCGGCGGCCACGGCCAGCTCGAAGGGGGCCATGTCGAAGCCCACCCAGCAGTAGATGGCCCGGTCGGGGTCGCCGAAGTCCAGGGCGGGCGGCCAGGGCGGGATCTCCCGGTCTCTCTTGCCCCGGTTGTGGTGGGCCTTGGGGTCGGGGGCGGACTCGAGGGGGAAGATGAGGGGCCGGTAGACCACGAAGGCCTTGCGCCCGTCGGCCATGACCGCCGTCTTGAACCTGGGCGTCCAGGCGGGGTGGAAGTCGGCCGGGGGCTCCGGGACGCCCAGGTCCCCCGGCCCCAGGACGGTCGGCGGCAGCGACGCGCCCCTGATCGCGCCCCGGTAGTCGGTGGTGGCCACGAAGGTGACGTCGGAGTTCTCGTCGCTCATGGCGAAGGTGGACATGCTCTGCCGGGAGCTCTCGAGGATCCATTTCTGTCTCAGGGCCACGCTCATGGAGCGGATGATCAGCTCGCCCCGCTGGGAGTAGAGCTGCTCCAGGTTGCGGCGCTCCCGGTCCAGGTCCATGACGGCCATGAACGCCGAGCCGCCCAGGCAGCCCAGGCCCAGGATGAGGAGCAGGCGCAGCCAGAAGGGAAGCCGCACCCGCCTTTGCAGATAATCTTTGCCCTTGAACTTCATGTGGGGACAGCCCGGCCTTGGCGGCGCCGTTAAAGGAAAAAAACCGGCCGGCCGCGCCCGGGCGAGACCGGGCGGGTAGAAAATAAACAGGGCCGGGTATAACTTTGACTCAGCCCGGCCGGCTTCCGGACCCCGGCCGCGGGGGAAACAGGATCACATTGGTCATATTTTAGCAGCCAGGGTCAACATATTAAAGCCAAAAAACAGTCTTTTTCCCCCGCCGAGGGAAAAAAACGCGCCGGGAGGAAACCGGGCCGCCGGGGAAGACCGTCCCCCCCCCCTCGTCAAAGCAATATCAATACCAACGCCCGCCCGGGGCCGCCCCCGGAGGGCTCGCGGCCCGGCGCGTCCCGCGGGCCCGCCCCCCCCATGCCCTCCTGGCATTCATTTTGCTTATTGATTTTTTGTCGATTGTCTCCATCCCTCCCCCGACGGCCGGCCATCCGGGCCGCCGCGGCCCGTCCAGCGGGCCGCGGGCGTCTCCGAGGTCCGGGCGGCCCGGACGGCTGTCGGCGACCGGGGGCGGGCTTTCCAGGCCGGATTTTTTAGGGCGCGATTTCAGGGCCGGCCGTCGCGGGCGCTTGGTAAATTTGCCAATTTTGACTCCCAATTTTCAACTTTCAATTTTCAACTTTCGACTTTAATTATGACTTCAAATTTAACCGCCTCTCGAACTATGAAGGAGCCGTCCCGATGCCGACATGCAAGAACTTTTTCCTCCTCGTCCTGGCCGCGCTGATCCTGGCCCTGGGCGGCCTGGCCCTGGCCCAGGACCAGGGCTCCCGGGCTTCCTCCGAACAGGCTTCCTCCGAGCAGGCCCCCCCCGGGCGGGCGGACGCCCCCGGGGGCCCGCCCCGGCTGACCGACGAGCAGCGGGCCGCCCTCGACGCCATCAGGGACGAGCACCTGGCCAGGCTCGAGCCGATCATGGACCAGATCAGGGACAACAGGCTGCTCTACAAAGCCCTGAGCAACAACCAGTCCGCCTCCATGGACGACGTCAGGACCGTCGTCGACACCCTCGGCCGGCTGAGGAAGGAGCTCAGGGAGGAGTTTCGGAACTACCGCCAGTCGCTTGGGGACAACGGCTTCGGGGCCTTCGCCCGCCGGGGCCGGGGCGGGTTCGGGGGCCGCGGGCTCGCCGGCGAGGGCTGCGTCTGCCCGGGTTTTGACGGCGGCGACGGCTATGACGACGACGGCGGCTGGCGCGACGGCGGCCGGCGCGACGGCGGCCGGCATGACGGCGGCTGGGACGACCGCGGCTGGCACGGCAAGCGCGGCAGGCACGGCCGGCGGGGATGGCAGGGGGGCGGCGGGGATTAGCCCGCCCCGTTGGGAAGAATCAGAAATTTTTGGAGTCTCGGCCCGGGGCCCAGGCCTCATTAAGCCGAAAACCCGTTAGTCCCCGAACTAACGACCCGTTGAGTCCGGAGCCGGTCACTCCGGACTCAACGGGATTTTTTTGCCCGGGATCCGGCGGGCCGGATTATTTTCTAAAAAACAGTCTTCAAGCGCCCCCGCGTCAAAAGCGGTCGCGAGCCCCGGGCGGGCGGGGACGAGGAGGGGAGTTTGGACGGGGAGGGCGCGGGCGGGACGGCGGGGGGACGGCGGCCGGGAGGGGGGGGCGGCCGCCCGTCAGCCGCAGCTTTTTTCGGGCACCAGGCCCTCTATTCTGGCCAGGGCGTCCATGGCCAGCAGCCGGAAGCGCCTCCTCTCGGCGGCGGTCTCCAGGGCCAGGCTGGCGACGGCCTCGACGGCGGCGCGGGCGTCGTCGTCCGGGCCCTCTTTTTCCCCGGCGGTGAAACAGGCCAGGTCGCCCTCGGGCGGGCCCGGCGGGTGGCCCTTGTCCAGGAAGCCGACGCAGGCCTCCCTGACGGCCAGGGCGAGCTTCTGGGTGTTGGTGAGAACGGCGGGCTCGTCCGGGGCCAGGCTCTGCCCGAAGTCGTCGGCCGTCGTCCTGAAAATGACGACGGGGGGATCCTCCGGGGAGGAGGGGGCCGGGGGCGGGTCGAGGCCGATGATTTTTCCGGCCGCCCGGACCACCCGCGGGGCCCCGGGCAGCCCCTGGCAAACTTTTTTCCGGCAGTCCCCGCTTTCCGGGCAGGGGGAGCAGGGGGCGCTTCCCTGGGCGACTATGGCGCCCGGGGCGTAGGGCCCGGTCTCCCCGGCCAGGGCGGGCCCCCCGAAGACGGCCAGCACCGGCGTCCCGACGGCCGCGGCCATGTGCATGACCCCCGTGTCGGCGGAGACGAGCAGGTTCAGGAGGCTCAGAAAACCGCCCAGACTCTCTATCGTCGTCCTGCCGGTCAGGTCCAGGGGCTCGGGCCCGCCGGGGCCCGCCCGGCGATAAAGGTCCAGAAAACGCCTGCCCAGGGCCCGCTCGGAGGCGACGCCGAAAAGAACGATCCTGACCGGCCCCAGGGCCAGGGCCAGCTCGACGAAGCGCTCCGCCGGCCAGCGCCGCAGACGGCTGCCGCAGCCCAGCTGGAAGCCCACCAGGGGGCCCCCGGCCCGGAAGTCGAAGGAGCCGACGAGCTCTTCCGCCTCGGCCAGGGCCTCCGCGGAGACGGGCCAGACCGGTCCGCGCCCGAGACGGAACGGGGGGCCGGGGGGGAGGGCGGGAGGGCCGCCCCCGGGCCCCGGGCGTTCGGCGGGCGGGCCGCCGTCCGTCAGGCTGTCCCGGGGGTCGGGAGCCAGGCGGCGCCAGAGGTCGACCAGGTTGAGCATGCCCAGTCTTCTGTCCACCCTCATGACGGCCGCGGCCATCTTGAAGTCGGGCGGGTAGACGACGCCGCCGGGGGAGGCTCTCGGCCCCAGGTGTCTTTTTGGTTTGAACTGCGAGGCAAGCCCGGTGGACCAGCGCGAGGAGGAGAGGTTGACCAGGGTCTCGGGGTGAAGGTTTAAAGTGTTTTTGATTTTTTCGGGCGCCTCGGTCCCGTCGACCAGGACGACCTCGTCGGCCAGGGCGCAGTGCCGGGCCGCGGCCGCCACCTCCGGCCTGGCGACCACCAGGGTCAGCTCCCGGCTCCGTTGGCGCAGCCTGGCCAGAAGCGGCGTCGACTGGATCAGATCGCCCAGCTTCAGGGGCTCGAGGACAACCGTGGACAAGATGGCTCCCCCTTGTTGCGGCCGGTTGGCATAATCGGTCGCGGCGTCGCGAACGGGGCGGCGACATGACGACGCCGCCGCCGCGGCCGACTGACGCCGAAAATAAAAGAAGTCAAGTTTTTTTTAACCGGGGTCAGTCCGACCCCCGGCGGCTTCTTTTTCCTAAAACCGAGGACTCGTCCGCCCCTTGGCAATTTTATTTTTGCCGGAAAATTTATTTTGCCCCGACGACTATTTTGTTAAAAAATCGACTCCGCCCTCGACAGATTTTATGATGCTGAAAAATCGACTCCGCCCCTGACAGATTTTATTATGCTGAAAAATCAATCTGGCCCTTGACAGATTTTATTATGCTGAAAAATCGACTCCGCCCCCGACAGATTTTTTTTTGCTGAAAAATCAATCTGGCCCTTGACAGATTTTATTACGCTGAAAAATCGATTCCGCCCCCGACGATTATTTTGCTCGAAAATCCATTTTACACTTGACATGATTTTTCCTCAATATTTTGCGGAAATTTTCACCCTGTCCGCGGGGCTCCAAGGCGGCCTCCCGGAGGCCCAGGGGCCGCGGGCTCAGTCGTTTCTGCCCGAGGCCAGGCGCAGAAGCCTGGCCAGCCGGTGCCGGTAGAGATGTTCCCCGAGGACCCTCTTTTGGGCGGCCAGGGCGATTTTTTGCCTCTCCCCGGGATTTTTTAAATACCAGGCGGCTTTTTCGGCGGCCTCCCCGGGAGTCCCGTAGGTGACGACTTCCAGGCCCTCCTCGAACATGTCGTCGATTTGGGGGCGGCGGTCGGTCAGCAGGAAGCCCCCGCAGGCAGGGACGTCGAAGACCCGCTGGTTGAGGCCGGTCTTCATCTGGGCGCTGGTGATGTTCAGGTTGACGGCCGAGCCGCGGTAGTGGCCGGAGAGCTCCCGGTAGTAGTCGAGCCGCGGGCCGAGCTTAATTCCGGGGGCGGCCTCCGCCCAGCCGGGGTCCCCGTTGATTTGCAGCAGGCCCCCGGGGAAGGCCCCCAGGACTTTTTGCCGCCAGATTCTGCTGGCCCGCCAGGTGACCAGGGCCTGGAGGTTTGTCAGGCGCGCCGAGTCCAGCCCGTCAGCGAGCCCGCCGAGCCGGGGCCCGGGGGTCAGGCTGTCGTCGGCCAAAAATTTTTCCGCCAGCCCGTCGATTATTTCGAGGCTCGAGGCGGGGAGGCCGGCCAGGGCCAGATATTTCCCGGTGGCCGCTTGGAGGCTGTCGCCCACGAAGCTGACCGGGGGGCCTCCGGGGCTTGGTTTGATTTCCCCGGTGCCGGTCGCGCCGGGGAGCTGGCCGCGGTTTTTGGGCGTGGAGCCGGGGGGCGTGAAAAATATCCTCTCGTCGCTCCCCAGGGGCAGATAGTGGCTCAGGGGGTAGCCCAGCTCCCTGAGCGACGGCAGGTAGTCCCTGTCCCAGCAGAAGGCGAAAAAATCCCCGGAGGGCTTCCTGGCCGCCCCCAAAATGAAGGCCGGGCTGTCCACGAACCAGGAGGCCGCCGGGACGCCCAGGCGCCGTAAAATGTCCTCGAGCATCCCCTCGGCGTCGAAGCCCAGGTGGTTGACCGTCAGCACCAGCTCCGGCCTGAATTTTTTTATCTGCCCGAGCAGCCTTTTGTACTCCTCCCCGTCGGCGGTCTCCCCGCCCCGGCTTTTCCAGACCGAGACCGGCGCCCCCAGCGCCCCGGCCGCCCTGGGGATCTCCCTGGTCAGAAAATAGGAGGTGTCCAGAAAGAGGACCCTGGGCGGTTTGAAGGGCGCCGGGGAGGGCGCCCTTTTTTCAGGCCCGGTTTTTTCGGCCGGGTTGTTTTCGGCCGGATTGTTTTCGGCCGGGCTGTTTTCAGGCGCCGTTATTTCGGCCGGGCTGTTCCAGGCCGCCGTTATTTCGGCCGGGCTGCCCGCCGGTGTTTTTATGGCGGCCATAATTTCCGCCGGTGCGGCGTCCGCCGGCTCCGGCCTGCCGGCGCGGGCGAACCGGCCGGCCGGGGGGTAGAGCCCCCCGTCGAGGCGCAGGTTGGCGGGGCGGGCCAGCACGGCCTCCGGGGCGTCCGCCGGCGGGTCTGTCCGCGGGCCCAGAATAATCGTCAGGCGGGGGTTTTCGATCAGGCCGCCCAAGTCCCTGGCCGCCAGGGCCGCCGAGAAAAGTTCCGGGCGGGCCTCCAGGAGAGTCACCCTGACGTTTTGGTCGCGGGCGAAAATAAACTCCAGATGGTAGCCCAGGCCGAAGCCGATCACGGCGAGCTCCCGGAGGTCCTCCGGGTTTTGGGAAAAAAATCTCTCCACCAGGGCCCTGTCCTCGTCCCTGGGGTTCAGGGCGGAGGTCAGGCGGTGGCCGCGGCCGCCGTCGTACAAACGCAGATAGCGCTCCCCCTTGGGGCCCGTCCCCAAAACGGCCCCGTCCCGGCGCAGGCTGGCGTCGTCGGCGCCGTTTTGGCAGGCCCCGGGGGGGCCGTCCATGGACCCGAAAAAATTAACCCCGGGGGGCACGTCCCCGGCGTCGGGCCGGCCGGCAGCCTGGAAAAAGTCCGGGCCGCCAAAAAAACCGGGGCCGGGCAAGGCCGCCCCGCCGTCCTCCGGGGTCGAGGCGAAATAAAGGCCGTCCTCCCCGCGCATGCGCCGGGGAGGATAAAAAGAAAGCGCCGCGGCCGTCTCGGGCCGGGACGCCCCCATCAGCTCCATATTTTGTCTGTGCCGCCAAGAAGACATTTTCTGATCCTGCTTTTTCGGTTCGGCGTCGCCGCGCCCCTCGTTTTTTCGGCTCCTCTTTTTTTCCGGCCTCTTTTTTGTTTCTTTTTTTCAGCCCGTCTTTACGCCCTCTTCTTTCCGCTCTTTTTTTAGTCCCTTTTTTCCCGTTTCTCTTTCATAAAAATCTTTCCCTCCCGCGCGTCCTCCCGCGCGTCCTCTCACATGGTCGGTCCCTGGGGCTGCTCCCTGGCGCTGACCTCCACGAAGACGGGCCTGGTCTCCTTGGCGCGCAGGGCCAGGTCGAAGACGCGCATCCACTCGGAGGCGACCAGGTCCCAGCTGTAGCGGGCGCGGACGGCGCTTCGGGCCATCCGGGCCAGCTCGTCGCGCCACTCGGCGCGTTCGAGCATGTCCAGGGCGCGGTCGACGAACTGGCGCTGGTAGTCGCGGCTCAGGGGTTTGCCGGGGACCTTGAACTCCGGCTGGACCGCGGACTCGGACAGGGCGAAGCCGTCGGTGGTCAGAACCGCCGTCCCCGCCGCCTGGGCCTCCAGAACGGCCAGGCAGCTGACCTCGGGGAAGACGCAGGGGTAGACCATCATCTCGGCCTCGGCCAGATGGCGGTAGTAGTCTTTTTTGGCAAGGGAGCCCAGGTTGATGATCCGGGGGTCCTTGGAGATCAAAAGCGTCAGGTAGTCGTAGAGGCTGCAGAGGCTCTTGTCCATCAGGTTGTCCGGGACCTTGTAGCCGCAGACGTACAGCCTGAGGTCGTCGCGCGTCTGCGAGAGGCGCGGCCAGATCTCCTCCAGCAAAAGCTTCAGCCCGCGCTCGGGCCGGGAGGCGTAGATGAGCTTGCCGCGCTTCTTGCGGACGCCCCGGGAGGCCTGCTCCAGCAGGTCCAGGTCGAGCCCGTTTCTGGTGACGATCATGCGGTCGTCGAGCTGGGGGAGGCGGGTCAGATAATTGTCGCGGTGGAACTGGGAGAGGACCAGGCAGAGGTCGATCTCGTCCTGGACGGCCCTGAGCCCCCGGGGGTTGTCGAGGGTGTCGTGGTTCCACAGGACGTTGAGCCCGCTTTTTAACGGCAGGCTGAAAAATCCGAAGAAGCGGCTGACCACGATGACGTCGAAGGCCTTCCGGGCCAGGAGCTGCAGGGACTTTCTGAAGGGATGGTAGTCGACGCCGTGGTGCCGGGCCGCCTCCGGACAGTTGTTGACCGCCAGGACCTCGTGGCCCAGCCTGGCCACCGCCCTGGACACCTGGATGAAGGCGGTCTCGGCGCCCCCGACCGCGCCGTGCTCCAAAGCGTCCCCGGCGAAGGGGGGCCCGTCGGTGAAGAAGCCTATGACCCTTTTCACAGCGAGGCCTCCAGCATCCTGGCCCTGCGGTGGGCGGGGGCCAGCCTGATGGCCTGCTCCAGGAGCATCCTGGCCTCGGCGCCCTCGCCCTCGGCCAGGGCCGACTCGGCCAGGGCCACCCAGGGCTCGGGGTTGCCGGGGTTGAGGCCGATGGCCTCCCGCCAGGCCAGGCGGGCCTCCCCGGTCCGGCCGGCCCTCTCCTCGGCCTTGGCCAGGCGGCAGGCGCAGACAAAACCCTGCCTGGCCGGGTCGGCCCCCCAGGCGGGGTCGCCGCAGCCCAGGGCCAGGGCGGCCTTGAGCTCGGGCACGGACTCCTCGAAGCGGTCGCCGTCGTAATAAAACTTGCCCAGCTGCGCCCGGCCCGGGCCGTAGTCCGGCTTCAGGCGCCTCAAAGTCGTCAGGGTCCTCTCGGCCTCCTCGGTCTGGCCCAGCTTCAGCTGCGTCTGGCTCATCAGGATGAAGCAGTGCTTCCACAGCGACGGGCTCACGCCGCCCCCGCGCGCCCCGCCGTCGCCGGGGCGGTCGCCCGGGCCGTCAGGGTCACCGCCCGCCTCGTCGTCGTCCCGGCCGTCCAGCGCGCTCTTTCTGCCGACCCGGACCGCCCGGGCCAGCTGCTGGGCGGCCTCCTGGAGGTAGCGGAGGTTGTACAAGGTTCTGCCGAGCTGGTAGATGTGGTAGAAGTCGCCGGCGGCCGTCTCGGGGGCGGCGGCCAGCAGCTCCAAATTTCTCAGGCCCTTCCGCCTGGCCTCGGCCCCGTCGGCGTAGCCCCAGTGCCTGACCTCGGCCCTGGTCCTGCGGACGGGCCAGTCGGCCGGGTGGCTCAGCTGCTCGTGGACGCTGCCCGTGAAGCGGCACAGGGGCGAGTTGGGGAAGACCCTCTTCTGCCAGAGCCTGTCGCCCTGGGGGACCACCACCTCGGTGGCCAGCAAGACGGTCTCGCTCCCGTCCAGACGCTCCCTCAGATAGCCGAGATCCGCGGGCGAGATGGAGTTGTCCCCGTCCAGCCATAAAACATAGTCGCTGGTCATGCGCTCGAGACCGAAGTTGCGGGCCGCTGAAAAGTCGTTGGGCCAGGGGATGTGCAGGACCCGGGCCCCGTAGCCCGCGGCCAGCTCCGGCGTCTGGTCCGTCGACCCCGTGTCCACGACGACGATCTCGTCGAAGAGGCCGGCCGCCGGGCCCAGGCTCAGGGGGAGGTTTTTGGCCTCGTTCTTGACGATCATGGCCAGTCCCAGGGTCGGCCCGCCGCCCGCGCCGCCCGCCCGCTGGTCCCGGCGTCCGCCGGGAGGTCTGAAAAGGGCGTCTAGATCCATGTCGTCCCCCCTGCCCGCGGGCCGTCGGCCCCGGGAGCTTGCCTGGCCCGCCAGTCCCCGCCGCGGGTTTCTTTTCCGCGGGAGCCGCGGCCGCTCTTATCTCGCTCTTACTTTATCCCGTCCCGTCGGCGCCGTCTCGCGCGTCTGTTTTTGACGGTCTCAGGCCCTCGATTATTTCCCCGCCCGCGTCGTCGTCGTCATCTTATTCGTCATCATCATCGTCTTCGTCGTCATCATCGTCATCATCGTCATCTTCTTCTTCTTCGTCATCGTCATCATCATCATAAATAACGTCATCATTATCGTCACAGGGAGGCGAGCATTTTCTTCTTCGTCATCATCGTTATCATCGTTATCATCGTCATCATCGTCATCATCGTCATCATCGTCATCATCGTCATCATCGTCATCATCGTCATCAATAACGTCGTCATTATCGTCACAGGGAGGCGAGCATCTTGAGGATCAGCCCGTCGGCCCAGATGAGGTTCTTTAAGACGCCAGGCTTGCTGCCGGAGGCCAGGGCCGGGGAGAGGATCTGGGCCATGAAGGCGCTGGCCCGCGAGGTGGCCATCATCTCGGCCAGGCACCTTTGGAAGTTGACCTGGAGGAGGCGCTTTAA
>JAISET010000013.1 GCA_031264015.1 Deltaproteobacteria bacterium
GTCTGCTTGTAGCCGTTGTAAACGTTGATGAGGTTCTCGTTCCTCTCGTAGTCCGGATGGGAGAGGATCAAAACCGGCAGCCTGGCGGAGAAGTTCAAGAGCCCCCTGATGGACTTCAGGGCGGCCATGTCCTCGGCCGACAGGCGCCTGGGGGAGGTCTCCCGCAGAATGGTCCGCAGGTCCGGGATGTAGCCGGCCAGGGCCTTGGAGTCCCGGAAGCACAGGTCGTGGACCTGGGCCGAAGGCGGGGTCTTCTCCGGCGGGTCCAGCTGGTCGAGCATGTCGGTCCAAAAGTCGCCGTCCAGGTCGACCAGAAGCAGCTGCAAACGTTTGTCAAGTTGCGGGAGGGTCAGCATGGGTCATGTCCTCAAAATATGCGGTGTCGGGGGCCGGACCATGGTCCGGGCCGGCGTAAAAACTCAAAAAAAAATCAAATCTAACAAGGCGGGCTCAAAAATGATCAAATCGATAAAGGTCAAATCTAACAAGGCCGGCTGAAAAAAGACGGGCCCGACAAACTGGCGTTGACACCGGGGGGCGGCGGGACTCCGAAAGGCCGGCTAAAAAGACAAACTCAGCCGAAGCCGTCCTCCCCCGCCTCCTAATACGTCAGCACGTTCGGGTGGGCCAGGTTGTCGCGGCCGGCCAGGGCGCCCAGCTCGGCCAGGCGGTCGGCCAGGGCGGGGGTCAGCTGGTCCGGGGAGCGCAGGCGCCAGCCCCAGTTGCCCGAGGGGACGCCGGGGGTGTTGAGCCTGGCCTCCGCTCCCAGGTCCAGAACGTCCTGGGCGGTGACGACGGCCAGGGCCCCGGGGGAGAGGTAGGCGAGCCTGATCAGGGTCCAGGCGGCCGAGGAGGAGTCGACCTCGCGGCCGGCCAGGTCCGAGAGCCTCCGCCTGGCGCCGCGGTCGAGGTCCCGGTCGAACCAGCCCCTGGTGGTGTTGTTGTCGTGGGTGCCCGCGTAGACCAGGTTGTCGGGCTCGATGCGGAAGAAGCAGTGGGTGGAGAGGGGCTGGTCGGAGTTGAAGGCGAAGTGCAGCACCCTCATGCCCGGGTAGTCGAACTTTTTACGCAGCTCGGTCACGTCCGGGGTGATCACGCCCAGGTCCTCGGCCACCAGGTTCAGGCGCCCCCCCTCCGAGGCGCGCTCGAACAGGCCGGCCCCGGGCCCCCCGACCCACTCGCCGTTCCTGGCCGTCTCCTCCCCGGCCGCCACCGACCAGTAGGCGCAGAAGGCCCTGAAGTGGTCCAGGCGGATCCAGTCGAACATCTCGAGGTTGTGCCTGATCCTGCTGACCCACCAGCCGTATCCGTCGGCCTCGTTGGCCGGCCAGTCGAAGACGGGGTTGCCCCAGAGCTGCCCGGTCTCGGAGAAATAGTCCGGCGGCACCCCGGCCACGAGGCGCGGGGACCCGTCGGGCTCCAGCATGAAGAGGCGGCGGTTGGCCCAGACGTCGCTGGAGTCGTGGTTGACGTAGAGGGCCGTGTCCCCCATCAGTCTGATCCCGCGCCGGGCCGCCGCGTCCTTAAGCCTTTTCAGCTGGGAGAAAAATAAAAACTGCCCGAACTTGACCCGCAGGATCTTCTCGGCCAGGCGCCTGCCGTGGACGTCCAGCTCGCGGTCGTCCCGGCGCCTGAGGCCGTCCGGCCAGGAGGTCCAGGGGCCGCCGCCGAAGTCCTCCCTGGCGGTCATGAAGAAGGCGTAGTCGTTGAGCCACATGGCGTTCGCCCAGGCGAACCTGGAGAAGTCCTCGCGGTCCAGAAGGCCGAAGCCGACCTTGGCGTAGGCGGCGTCCAAAAGGGCGGTCTTGAGCCCGACGGTTCCGGGGAAGTCGACCTGGTCCGTCTGGGGCTGGCGGGCCCGGTCCGCCTGGGCCTGGGTCACCCAGCCCTCCTCGACCAAAAGCGCCGGGCTGACCAAAAGCTCGTTGCCCGCGAACGCCGAGTAGGCCGAGTAGGGGGAGTTGCCCAGGCCGGGGCCGGTGGGGTTGACCGGCAGGACCTGCCAGAAATGCACCCCCGCCTTCTGCAGAAAGTCCAGAAACGAGTGCGCCGCCGGTCCCAGGTCGCCTATGCCGTAGGGGCCCGGGAGCGAGGTCAGATGGAGCATGAGGCCGGCCGCCCGCCAGCCTTGGTCGAAGAGGGACATGGTCGTCCTGTCCGGCGCCGGGCGCCGACGGTTGAAAACGGCGGGCCTGTCCGCCAAAGGGAGGGGAAAAAACAGCCGGGAGTCCGGGCGCGAAGGCCGGGCGCCCAAGCCGCCAAAAACACCGCCGACGAAAACCGGCCGCCGCCGGCCGGCCGGGACCGCCGCGGCCGAATCCAGGGCGGTTTGTCACGGCGCCTCATGGACAAAAGACAAGAAAAGACGGGCGCGTCCGACAAAACGGACATGACCGGCCCGAGACGGGGCGTCGGGGTCCCGCCCGCCGCGGGCGTCCCGCCCCCCCGGACGCCCTATTCGACGGCCGGGACCCGCGCCGGCGTCTTTTTCCCGCGGCCCCCGGCGACCCGGGCCCGCCCGGCCTTCCCGGCCGCCGGGGCGTCCCTGTCGGAAGGGTCCCCGAAGGCGTCGGAAAAGGCCTCGTCGGCGGCGTCGGAAAAACCGGCCCCGGCGTCCTCCGCTTCCTCCTCGGAGGTCCGCCCCCCGGAACCGGCGCCGGACGCCGACCCGGACGCCGACCCGGACACCCGGCCCGACCCGGACGCCGGGCCTCCCGACAGCCCGATGACCGCCCGGACCTCGGCCGAGCAGGCGGCCGCGGTGGCGGGGTCGATCTCGAGGCCGGCCAAGGCCTTGCGGAAGACCTCCGCCTGGTCCTCGTAGGGCTGGTAGCGGTCCACCACCACCCAGGAGTCCTCGCGCAGAAGACAATTGCCTCCCTTGAGCTTGATGCCGGCGAA
Source organism: Deltaproteobacteria bacterium (assembly GCA_031264015.1). GTDB lineage: Bacteria > Desulfobacterota > Desulfarculia > Adiutricales > Adiutricaceae > JAIRNQ01. The sequence continues at coordinate 2,902 of JAISET010000013.1, forward strand.
GACAAGCTTCCCGAAAAAGACCCGGAGCCCCAGCTTTTTGGCGAGCTTTTCCAACTCGGCCAGCGACGCCGCCTGTTTTTTGGTCAGTCCGAGATTGCCGGCCATGTCCGCCCCGCGCCGCCGCTCGCTATTGCCGCGACCGTCATGGTCGCGCTCGCCCGCGGCGGGTCCGAATCGTCAGAAATAATCCGCCCTGTCAAAACGACCGGGCTCCGGGGCATGGCGGCGCCCCGCCCCGGGCCTGGGCCAAATCCGCCCCGGAGTACGCCCCGGAGTACGCCCCGGAGCCGCTCCCGCGGAGGTTGTCGCCCGGGAAGTCAAAGACCGCGGCCGCCGGAAAGTCCTCCGCCTCGAGTGCCGCCAGGGCCTCCGGGCCCGGGCCCGGCTCCGGCCAGGCGAGGATTTTGGCGGACTTGATCAAGCGGCCGCAGTGGGCCCCGGCCAGAAAGCGGGGGGTGTACCTGTCCGGCCGGCCCGCGGCGGTCGGTCGGGCCGCGCCGACCACCCGCCCGGGGCGCGGGGGGGGGGCGAGGTCCGAGTCGGAGAGGGTGGCCCGCAGGCAAATTTTCCCGCCCTCCGGGGGGACATGGTCGTTCGGAGCGAGCGTCAAAGGGTCGCCTCCCGGCCCGGGCTACTTCTTCTGACCCGCCTGTTTGGCCAGATAGTAGACGGCGAACTCCTTGTCGTGCTTCATGATGTGGTCCTTCAGCCAGGCGATGGCCGCGGAGTTGATCTCCATGATGACCGGCGCCTTGTTGGCCGCCTTCTGATATTTGGCGTAGAGGTCCCGGTAGGCCTGGCTGAAGTCGTCGTGGAGCTTCCGGTGCCCCTCGTATTTGGGATAGGAGCTGACCCTCTGCAAAATCTCCTCGTCGGAGAAGTGCTTGGCCACGTAGTTCTTTAAAAAAACCAGAGTGTCGGTAATTTTGGCCACCTGGGATTTGTCCACCAGATTGTCGACCTGCCTGAACAACTCCTTGTGCTGCTCGTCAATCTTGGCCACGCCTGTCTCCAGGCTCTTGTTCCAAAGCATGAGAAACCGCCTTTCAGAGGCAAGAGAAAAAAACAGTCGACGATGGGGAGCCCGCCGAGCCGTCGGCGGTTGGCCGCGTCACCAAAAAAGACCTGCCGGACCGGCCAAAGACTAAGACTAAAGACTAAAGATCAGAGACGCAAGGCTAAAGACCGGAGGCCGCGGACTGAAAAAGATCGACAGGCCGCGCAAATTTTCACCAATTCCGGACGGGAGCCCGGACGGGACCTCGGACGGGACCTCGGACGGAGCGGCCGGAACGGTCCCGGGGAGGCCGAGGAGGCCGGCGGGGCGGCACCCGTTTGACTTTGATTTAGGGTGGAGAAAATAGCGGCGCTTTCGCCCGCCCGGCTGACTGACGGTCCACATTTTAGCACATTTTGTCCCCGCTTTTCCAAAAATTAATCCGGCTTGTGTCCCGGGACGGCCCCGCGGGCGTCCGCCCGGAGGGGTCCGTCCGGGCGGGACCGGGGAGGAGGTGGTGGTGATGACGGTGGCGGAAGAGGCGCCCCGGACCGGGGCCGGCGGGGGGGACGGGGACGGCAAGATGAAACTTTGGGAAAAACGGCTTGTCTTTTCGCCTTTTTAGTGATAGATTGCCCGGCAGGTCGGCTCTTCGGGACGGGAATCATCCCGCCTCCGCCGACGCCTTGCCACATAGCCCAAAACTCGCCGTACGGCGATTTTTCGGCCCTCGCCAAAACCGCCAGGCGGCGTCAGGATGCTTGTCAACCTGGCTCGGGGGCATTAAACCGTGTTGCCCCGGAGTCCGTCATGACGACGCCCGTTGCCCTCGGCCGGCCCCGCCCGGCCCCCCTGTCAGCCCAGGTCCCACAGTCAGCCCAGGTCCCGCAGTCAGCCCAGGTCCCGCAGCCGACCCGGTTCCCGCAAACGACCAGACCGGCCCACAGGCCCTATTCCCCGGTCCGAGACGACGGCCCCGCGCCCTGCTTGCGTCCGGTCAGGGTCCTGCTCTTCGACTGCCGGGACTCCTTCACCCGCAACCTGGCCCAGATGACCGAGGAGATGCTCCCGGCGGGGTCCGTCCTCGAGGTGGCCTCCTGCGACGGCTTCGACCCCGGGAGGGCGGTCCTTTTCGACCGGGTCATTCTCTCCCCTGGGCCCGGCCTGCCGGAGGAGACCCCCGGCCTGTTTCGGCTCGTCGAGACGGCCGTCGGCGCCTCCCCGGCCCCAGTCCCGGTCCTGGGGATCTGCCTGGGGCACCAGGCCCTGGCCGCGAAGTTCGGGGCCCGGCTTTTGAACCTGCCCGAAGTCTGCCACGGGATGAGCTCGCGGATTACTCTCGTCTCCCCCGACAAGTTGTTCCGGGGGCTCCCCCAAACATTCGAGGCGGGGCGCTACCATTCCTGGCTGGTTTCCGACGACGGCCTGCCGGAGGACCTCCTGGTCACCGCCGTCGACGAGCTGGGGAGGATCATGGGGCTCCGGCACCGGCGTCTGCCGGTCCACGGGGTGCAGTTTCATCCGGAGTCGATCCTGACGCCCTTCGGCCCGCAGATCATCGGCAACTTCCTCTTCGGGTTGTGAGCGGCGTCCAAGGGTGTCCTTTTAATTCATTGACGGATAAAAGACAGACAAAATTAAGTTTTTTCTCATCTTTTTCCCCAAAAAAACATCCGGCGACGCCTTCATCATCAAAGCCGTCGTCGTCGCTGGTCTCGCCGCCCAGTTTTCATTTGTTGACCGGTCGTCGGACTATTTAATGATCTTTGAACAGACTTGCCAGATTTGCCTAAATTTGCCCAGATTTGAAGCCGGGCGGAAACATTCCGGCCCGCCCGCCTAAGGAGGATCCAGTGCGCTACCTCGACCCCGAGACGATCAGAACCGGCATGAACGAGCTGGCCGGAAAGAGGACGCCCTTTCTGATGGCCGTCGACTTCGAGCTGACCAGGGGGTTTCTAATCCCCGACCCGGCCTCCGGCCAGGAAGTCTATTTCTCGCTCCGGGGGACTCCGGTCACCCCGCCGCCCAGGATGGCCGAAGCCCTCGGCTCCTCCGGCGGCGACGGGGCGGACGGGAGGAAAAGGGACGGCGGGGCCGCTTTCGGCGGCCCCCGGGCCCCCCTGATCGTCGCCCGCCCCGAGAGCCTGGAGTCCTATCGGAAAAAGTTCGCCGTCGTGCAAAGCGGGCTCTCCCGGGGGGACTCCTACCTGGTCAACCTGACCCTCAGGACCCCGGTGGACTGCCGGATGACCCTCGAGGAGATCTACCTTAGAAGCGGCGCCCCCTACACCCTCTGCGTGCCGGGGAGCTTCGTCTGCTTTTCTCCGGAGAGGTTTGTCTCCGTCGACCCTCATGGCGAGATCTCCACCCGACCCATGAAGGGCACCATCAACGCCTCCCTCCCCGGGGCGGCCGAGACGATACTTGCCGACCTCAAGGAGTCGGCCGAGCACGCCACGGTGGTGGACCTCCTGCGCAACGATCTGAGCTTGTCCGCCAAAAAGGTCCGGGTGGCCGAGTACCGCTACATAGACCTGGTCAGGACCAGCTGCCGGGATATTTTACAGGTGAGCTCCGACATCCGGGGGCAGCTGGGCCCGGACTACCGCCGGGCACTGGGGGACCTCATTTTTCGGATGCTCCCGGCCGGCTCCGTCTCCGGGGCCCCCAAGGGCTCCACCCTGGACATCATCCGGCGCTCCGAGGACGGGCCCAGGGGCTTCTACGCCGGGATTGTCGGCTATTTCGACGGCCGGAGTTTCGACTCGGGCGTCCTCATCCGCCTGCTGGAAATCGAGGACGGCCGGTTCTATTTCCGCAGCGGGGGAGGGATCACCGCCCTGAGCAAGCTGGAGGACGAGTACCTGGAGGCCGTGGAGAAGATCTACCTGCCCTTCGAGAACCGTCCGAAAGACCGGCTAGACGACGCGGGGGAAAAAAATCCCGGGGCCGCCTCCCTCCGCGGGAACAACCAGGCCGCCCCGGAGCCCGGCGCCGCCCCCCGGCCTGCCTCCCTGGCTTAGCCCGGCAGACCGGCGGACCGGCGCAAGACGGCGTTTGTCTGTCCCCAGCCTGTCGGAAACAACCGGCGGAAACAACCGACGGAAACAACCGGCGGAAAACAACCGACGGAAAACATCCGGCGCGAAACACCCGGCGCGAAACACCCGGCCCAAATAATCGAGAAACGACGACGACGGCGCCCATGACAAAAGAAAATATATTTCTGGAGACCCTGAAAATAGACGGGGGCAAAATCCATCTGCTCGAGCTTCACAAACGGAGGATGGCGAGGACATGCGGGGAATTCTTCGGCTCGGGGCCCAATTTCGAGCTCGGGCCGGCCCTCCCCGACCCCGGGCGGCTCCGGGGACGCCACAAGCTCAGGGTGACCTACGGGCTGGAGCTCGTCAAAATCGAGACGGAACCTTACAAGTTCAGGGAGATCGACTCGCTGGAGATAGTCGCGGCCGACGGCCTCGACTACTCCCACAAGTTCCTGGACAGGGGGGAGCTGGAGGCGCTCAGGAAAAACAGCCCCGCGGACGACGTCGTCATTTCCCAAAACGGCTTTCTGACCGACTCCTCCTTTGCCAACCTGGTCTTCCAAAACGAGGAGGGCCTCTTCACCCCCGAAAAATGCCTGCTCCCCGGCGTGAAAAGAGAGAGCCTGCTGGCCCTGGGCCTGATAACCGCCAGGCCGATCAGAGTCTCCGAGCTTAACCTCTACGACCGGGTGCTTCTGATCAACGCCATGACCGACCTGGAGGACGACCGCGGGGTGGACGTCGGCAAAATCTTCGGCCCGACCGGCGGCCAAGGCCGGGGCCGCCCCGCCTCCAGAAATTATTTCCGGCCGGAAACTTTCCCGGCCAAAAAGGAAAACGAGGACGAATAAAAAAACCCGAGGGAAGAAATTTGCTCGAAAGACTTGAAATTTGCGAGGACGCGGCGCCGCGCCTTATAACCGGCGGGCGCGTTCCCTTGGCAAATAATGACGCCAAGCGGCCGGCTCGCCTGAAAAAGGCTCGCGCCAAGATGTCGGGCCGCTTCAAAACGTCCGAGACGGCCCGGGGCTTCCGCAAAATGAGAGGCCGCATAGTCGGCCGCAAGAAGAACGACTTGTCGGCGCGTGAGTCGATTAAAAATCTCGTCCAAGGTCAGACGCCGGAGTTTGTCAAGGCCGGATTATCTTCGGATGTCCGGCAAGCCGCCTAGACATCATGGATCCGCGTCTGGACCCGGACCTCGGCCCGGGACCGGACCTCGGCCTAGTTTAAGCTCGTCGGGCCAACTGATCCGCCCGCGGCCTCCTTTCCGACCGTCAGCCCCTCCAAACTGGGGGGGGCCTGAATGGTTAGAAAAAATTTTTCAAATCCTTAAATTTCTGCTATAATAAAATTTGCCAAAGAGTTTCCGCTTGGAGACATCCACTCCGCTCCCGCGGAATTAAAACCCGGCCCCGAACAGGCCGGTTCTGCCGGGCCCTTTTTTCTGGGGCCGCCCAAGACGAAAAAGATGAGCTTTAGCGAGGAAAAACTAAACGGACGCCGCCCAAGCCGCGGACGCCGGGTCCAGTCCGGCCGCAAACGTCCGAAAACAACCATCCTCCGGACTCCGGCGGACGACGGGAGAGGTTTTTTTCCGCGTCTGACCGAAGTCCCCCCGAGGGATTTCGCGCCCTTCCGGACGTCGGTCGAGCCGGGCCGCCCCGTCGGCCGGGCCGGCCGCGCGAGGCGCCCCCCGGCCAGTTATAAAAAATCGACCCCGCCCTCCGTCCGCCGCTCATATTATCCGCCGCCCGACCGAATGTGGGAAAAAGAACGAAACAGTTTAAACTTTTGCCAAGAAACCAACCTCCTTGAAACCAACCGCCTTGAAAGTTTGGCAGCGCGCCCGCGCGGCCGCGACCTCCGAGTCCGGGCTGAAGAACCCTCCCGAACTTGTCAAAACACAAATTTCAATTTTCCCGCCGACGACGGCTTTCCCGCGGATTCCCAAACCGGACCCCCGCTTTGGCCGGCCTCCCCAAAATTTTCACGCCGCGGCAAATTTTACGAAAAACCGACCCTGGTTCCCTCCGACATTAAAGCCTCGCCGACAGTCGGTCGAGATTGGCCGACCGGCTTGTTTTTTCCTTCGGCGCCTCCCGCCGGCCGCCCCGCGGACTCCGGAGGCGGTTGTTATTTCCGCTCTTCCAGCTCTTCAATTTTTTCACGCTCTTCAGATTTCTCTCGTTCTGCAAATTATTTTTCCTCTGCAAATTTTTCATGTTTTTTTCATTCTCTTTTTTCCATTCTCTTTTTTCCAATGCCGGCCGCGCCGATTTTATCGGGCGCGCGTCCGCATGCCCCGACAACCCCCAGCCCGACAACCCCGGGCCCGACGCCCGTCCCCTGACGGGGCCGGCAGGCCGGTCTCCCCGGCCGCATGGCCCCCGGCCGGGAAAACAACAACGGAGGTGAGCTCCCATGACTTACGTGATTGGCAGATGCGCGATTTGCCGAGAAAATTTTATCCGTATGGAACCTGTTTTTATGAAGGAAAACGACGAGTGGGTCAAACTGGACCAAACCGCCGCCGTCGCCAACTTTCCGCCCAAAGGACTAATTTTTGTCCTGCCGTTTGACAAACGATTTCCACTGTTCAACTCCCACGATTATTTTTACTTTCAAGTGAGACCCAACAGCGACCCAAAATCGTCGGCCATCGAGGAAAGGGACCAGTTCGTGGTCATGAAGGACGAGCAGGTCGTCCCCCTGCTGCAGGTCTTCGACTACTCCGGACGCGACATCGAGGAGATCCGGCAGCTTTTGTTTGAAAAAGGCATTTCCAAGTACACCAAGGGCACCAGGATATTCATCAAGCTCAACGAGGACTACGAGGGCATCGTCGTCGGCCTCTGCCGCAACGAGGGCACCTGCGACTTCTTCTCCGAGGACTACAAGGACGTCTACGTCGAGCAGGTGGACAAGTCCGACGGCGTCTTCCAGATCAACGGCAGCGACTACGTCCTGGACTCCAAGATCAAAAAGCTGCCCTACCAGAAGATTTTCAACTGGAAAAAGACGGCCGACTTCGTGGCCGAGGTGGTCAACATGGCCTCCAAGCATTTCCAGACGACGGAGAAGACCAAGAACGACGTCAGGGAGATCAAGGACGCCCTGGTCAAATACAGCAAGCAGAACGCCTACTACGAATACTCCCAGGTCTCCGACCGCACCAAGTCGCTGATGGAAAACGTCGAGAGGAGCATGGACGGGGCGGCCATGATCGCCGAGGTCATGATGGAGTCGCCCCGGGGCAAAGAGCTCATGCAGGCGGGCGTGCAAAACTACCTCAAATCCCGCTCGGACGCGATAGAGACGGAGATCGCCGGGCTGAAAAAAAACCAGCAGGCGGAAAAGGACCGCCTCCATAAAATTCAGACCGAGATCGAGGCCGGCCTGGCCGACAAAGAAAAACTGGAGGAGAGGCTCTCCGAGCTGCACGGAAGGCTTCTCGTCGAGGCCGACAGCTACCTCGACGTCGTCGGCAGCGCGTCCTTGGAGGAGCGGCCCGCCGCCGCCGTCTTCGCCCGCAGGCTGGAGCGCGCCATGGACGGGCTCCGCCGGGAGTTCGCCGCCGTCATGGCCGGGGACGACGACCAGGCCCCGAACGGCGGCAAGGCGGCCGGCAACGGCAAAACCGCCGCCCAGGCCCCCGGCAAAGGCAACGGCGGCAAGGCCCCGGCCAAAACCCCCGCCCAGGCCCCCGCCCCCCCGAAGACCGCGGCCGGGGCCGTCCGGGCCGCCGCGGCCGTCCTGGCCGCCGCCACCGCCCCCCCGCCCGTCGGGGGCTACCTCCCGCCGTCCGACGTGCCGCCCTGGAGCCGCAAGAGTCTGCTGCGCCCCAAGGCCAGGGCCATCAGGCCCGAGGACCTGCCGGCGAGACTCTCCGAGGAGAGGGCCATGGGTCTCTCGCCCGAGCACCTCAGGCTCATGGACATCTTTCTGCGGGGCGGCGAGCTGGCCCTGCTGCTGGGCCGCGGCGCCCCGGCCTACGTCAAGCGCTACGCCGAGTGCGTGGGCTCCGACAACCTGTTCCTGTTCCAGCCGGACGGCGCGGCCAGCTGCCTGGACGACCTCTGGGTGTCGCGGGCGACCCGGCAGACCACGGCCCTGGCCTCGGCCTGGCAGGGGGCCCTGGACAACCCCCGCCGTCTGTTCCTACTGTGGGTCCACTCCATGGACATGTGCTGCTGGCAGCTCTGGCTGGAGACCCTGGTCGAGGCCCTGCGCTCGCCCAGGCGCCCCCAGAACCTCCTGGTCTGCGCGACCCTCTCCGTGCTGGGCTTCGACTCGAACCGGGACGGGACGACGAGCATGGTGGGGACGGCCGCGGGCGACGACGACAACCCGGCCGCCCGCTCCGACCTGCTGCCCGTCCTGGTGGTCCCCCTGAAGCTCGACGGGGGCGGCGCCGTCCCGGAGTCCCCGAGGGAGCCGGCCCCCACCTACGTCGAGCTGCCCGAGCCCGGAACGCTCGCGGCCGGCCCCCCCGCCGGCCTGCGCGTCCGCGTCCCCAAGCTCGCCCCCGAGGAGTACTGGCGCCGCCGCAAGGTCGACTCCATCAGCGCCAAGGTCCTGGACCAGCTCGGCTCCTGGCCCCGGGTCGACTGGTGGTTCGACGACAGCATCCACAAGTCCATGCGCGACGGGGCGGCCATGCTGGTCCCCAGGCAAGGGGAGGCCTCCCGGCAGGCCTAGGCCGGGGACGGCCCGGTTTTCTTTTCGTCGGCCGGACGGCCGGGAGGCGAGACGACCTCCCGGCCGGTCCGGCCTTGCGATCGGTCTTCAGACGGCCGCCGGCCTTCAAAACTCCAAACACTCCCCGAAACCCGCGCCGGCTCCGACTTCAAGGCTGGCGTAGGGCGAAAGCGTCATTAATGTTTTCCAATTGTAAGTAATGGACGATTTGTTACAGTTTAATAATAATATTAATAAATTTGTTACAAAAATAAAACTATTATGCTTATAGATAAAATATATAAAGAATATATTTTATTTAAAATAATATCATATTATTTATAAAATATATCTAAATTGATATATCGTTTTAAACATACATGTAATATACAACATACAATAAGATGTTAGTATATTACTAGTGAGCGTTCACGGGATTCCCTGGTGGCCCCTGCCAGGGTTGGGGCTGGACCCGAGTCCAGGACCTGCCCTGGGATGAAAATTGCCATCAAGATTTCTGTCTCCAGGGATAATTTATCACCTTCAATGTCAAATTTTTAGGGCAAGAGGAAAAATTAAATGCTAAGGCTTGACAAATTAAATTTTTACCCTATAATTTCAATTATGAGCCCTCGAATTAAACCTATAAGAAATGGATATTTTTGGTGGCTTAGTTAAACTAAGTGGTCGATTTCCCCCAACATTAGGAACATAAAAATGCCCGCTTGATCCACACAAACAGCCTCTACCAATTCACCTAAAATAGACTCCAACAAAGAGATTCAGACACCACTTTATGATGAGGCTTCAGTTAAAGCAACCTTAAAATCCCAAGATCAAAAAAATGATTTAGCTACTAAGTCAGAATAAGAATCTGTAGTGGCTATACCCAACTCAAACAAGCTTTCGCCAAATTTGGATGTGATCCAATCAATAGATATTACTTTGGTTGACCCAGATCCT
>JAISET010000033.1 GCA_031264015.1 Deltaproteobacteria bacterium
TATTATCTTTTTGTTTTTGGGTCGGTTGGGCTGGTCCGGCCTGGACAGGAAAAAGGGACTGAGCAGGCCCCGCCGGTCGGCTTTATTGGGTGGAAAAAGGCCGGAAGTCCAATAGGGGCGTAACAATCATTCATATTTAGAACTGCTGGCCCGCGCCCCGTCGAGTTGACTTTGCCGAAAATATGAGAGTAGAATTGCATATTAGCCGCCCCTCGGCGGTTTCGGACCGCCATGGCCCGCTCAAATTTAACCGTCAGGCCCGGGTGAGCCCTTGTCAGACAACCGCGCTTCCCATCTCTCTCCCATGACGCCCCGCGGGGGGGAAACATCCCCCCGGCGCGCCCCCGGCACGCCCGGGGAGCCGGCGGCCCCGTGACCCCCGCCCCCCTGCTAAACATCGCCCCCCTCCTGGAGGACGGCCGCGAGAACGAGCTGGTCGGGATCCTCGCCGAACTCCACGCCGCCGACATCGCCGAGGCCCTGAGCCCCCTGGACATGGAGGACACCATCAAGGTGATGTCCTACCTGGACATCTCCAAGGCGGCCGACGTCCTGGTGGAGTTGAGCGAGACGGCCAGGGACCACGTGGCCCAGGGGCTCCCCAGGGAGCGTCTGACCAGGCTGGTGGCCGAGATGGAGTCGGACGACGCCGCCGACATCGTCGGCGACCTGGACGGGGCCACCGCCCAGGAGGTCCTCTCGGCCATCGACTCCGAGGACTCCGAGGACGTCCGCAGGCTTCTTTTGTACGACGAGGAGACGGCCGGCGGCCTGATGCAGGTCGAGCTGGCCTCCGCCCCGGACACCGACACGGTCTCCCAGGTCATTGAAAGGATCCGGGAGTACAACCGGGACAACCAGGACCTCGACGACATCTCCACCGTCTTCATCGTCGACCGCAACCGCAGCCTGCGGGGCTCGGTCAGCCTCAACTCCCTGATCCTGGCCCGGGGCGAGACCCCGGTGGCCGAGCTGGTCCGCAGCCCCGGCCTGGTGGTCAGGGTGGACGAGGACCAGGAGGCGGTGGCCCAGAAGTTCCAGAAGTACGACGCTCGCACCGCCCCGGTGGTGGACAGCCAGAACAGGCTCCTGGGCCGCATCACCGTCGACGACATCATCGACGTCATGCACGAGGAGACGGACCAGGACTTCTACCGCCTGGCCGGGTCGAGCGAGGAGGAGATCTACACCTCCGGGGTGGTCAAGACGGCGGCCCTGAGGCTCCCCTGGCTCATGTTCAACCTCTGCGGCGGCTTCGTCACCTCGATGATCCTGACCCATTTCGAGGCCTCGCTTTTAAAGACCCTGGCCCTGGTCACCTTCGTGCCCATGGTCATGAGCCTCTCCGGGGCCGTGGGCTCCCAGTCGGCCACCATCACCGTGCGCGGGCTGGCCATGGGCCGCATCGCCTCCGGGCAGATCCTCAAGTCCCTCTACAAGGAGCAGAAGGTGACCGCCTTCATGGCCCTGGCCTTCGGCCTGACCATCGCCCTGGTCTCCGGGGCCATCCACGGGGCCCTGCGCCTGGGGCTGGCCGTGGGCCTGTCCATCACCGTGGCCATCCTGGTCTCCGCCATGCTCGGGGCCGTCACCCCCGTCTTCTTCAAGGCCGTCAACATCGACCCGGCCCTGGCCTCGGGCCCGGTGGTCACCTCGACCAACGACGTGGTCAGCCTGCTGATCTACACCATCATCGGCACCGCCGTGGCCTAGCCGGGCGGCGGCGACAACGGCCCGGCCGACGGCCGGGGCGGCCTGGAAAACGACTTTGCGGGCGGCGGGCGGTCCCCGGCGACCGCGGGGACGCCCCCGGCCGCAAGACGACAACGCGGGCGGGGGCTTCCCCCCGGCCGGCCAACGGGGCGGGAGCGACGACACCATGAGGCTGCGCGGGTGAGGGCCAGAAACAACAACGACGGACGCGACGGACGCGGCGGGCATGACGGGCATGACGGCGGCGGGTCCCAGGCCCCCAGCCCGGGCCGCTCCAGGCTGGGCTCCGGCTCGGTCAACCTCAAGATCCTCACCGACGTCCTGGGCGTCTCCATCGGGCAGCGGGGCGAGGAGCTGATGCTGACCGACACCGACCCGCGGAAGCAGGCCCTGGCCAGAAAGGCCCTGGCCGGCCTGGCCGTGCTCCCCACCCAGGGCGAGACCCCCAGCCAGTGGGAGGTGGAGTGCCTGGCCAACCTCCTCAAGGACGAGCCCGACGTCGACCCCAGGGAGTTCTTCCGGGGCCACTCCCCCCGCCAGGGCGACAACGCCCCGGCCCCCAGGACCATGGCCCAGAAAAAGTACATGGAGGCCGTGCGCAAGGACGACCTGGTCTTCGGTCTCGGCCCGGCCGGCACCGGCAAGACTTTCCTGGCCGTGGCCATGGCCGCCGAGGCCCTTTTCCAGGGCAGGGTCGCCAGGCTGGTGCTGACCCGCCCGGCGGTGGAGGCGGGCGAGCGCCTGGGCTTTCTGCCCGGGGACCTGGCCGAGAAGATCGACCCCTACCTCAGGCCCCTCCACGACGCCCTGGCCGACCTGATCCCCTCCGACAAGTTCGGGCGCCTGGCCGAGCGCAGGCTCATCGAGGTGGCCCCCCTGGCCTTCATGAGGGGGCGGACCCTTTCCAGGTCCTTCGTCATCCTCGACGAGGCCCAGAACACCACCTGCGAGCAGATGAAAATGTTTCTGACCCGCCTGGGCCCCGGCTCCAAGGCCGTGGTCACCGGCGACCCCGACCAGAGCGACCTGCCCGGCGGCCGCCCCCTGGGCCTTTTGGAGGCCATGGAGCTCCTGCCCGGCATCGAGGGCGTTTCCTTCTGCCGTTTCACCCGCCGGGACGTGGTCCGCCACCGCCTGGTCCGCCGCATCCTGGCGGCCTACGAGGGGCGGGCGGCCGGACGGCCCCCCGGCGGGAGGCCCCCCGACTCCAAGGCCGGCTCCGGCGGCGGCGACGCCGGCGGGTCCGAGGGCGGCGGCCGGGGCGGTCCCGGGGGCGGCGGGGAGGTTTGAGATGAGAGAGAAAAGGCCCCCGCAGCCCAGGCCCCACAAAAAGCGCGGCCTGGGCCCCAATTTAAAGCTCAGGCTGCTGGCCCTGGCCCCCGCCCGCAACCACCTTTTGACCTTCGTCATCCTGGCGGCCATCTCCCTTTTGACCGTGGCCCTCTCCCAGCCCTTCCAGGAGACCGGGGAGCCCCTCTCGCCCGCCCCCCCCCCGCCCCTGGCCGGCGACCTCATCTCCGCGAGAGGCGCGCCCGACCCCGGGACGGACGGCCTCGTCGACGCCGGAGGCGGGACCGGGCCCGCCCCCGCCTCCCCCGCCCCGGCCACCGCCCCCGAGGCGGTCCCCCTCTACTACCTCGACTACTCCGTCGGCGCCGCCGCCATGGACGACCTGCAAAGGGTCTTCGCCCTGGGCAGGCTCCTGCGCTCGGCGGGCGTGGCGGGTCCGACCGAGGAGTTTCGGGAGGACTTCTGCCGGGTCTTTTGGCTCGACGACTGCCAGCTCGCGCTGGACCTGGCCTGGCGGGACGGCTTCGACTCCCGGACCGAGAGCCGGGCGGCCCAGCTGGCCCTGGAGATCCTGGGCCGGGGGCTCATCGACCAGGCCGACCTGCCCCCGGGCTTCGCGGGCCGGGAGATCGAGATCGACCGCGCCTGGACCGGCAGCTCCGTCGACCTCCTCTCCTCCGTCCCCGACCTCTCCAGCGCCGGGGCCCTGGTGGACTCGAGGGCCTCGCTCGCGGGCCCGCTGGCCGGGAGAAACTACCTGTGGCTCGCCGCCGTCCTCTCCAAGGGCCTGTTGCGGCCCAACCTGAAGCTTGACCGGGCCGTCTGGCAGAAAAGGCTCGGCGAGGCCCGGGAGGCCGGCCGGGCCGCGGGCCTCGCCGCCTCCCCCGCCCCGACGGCGGGGGCGGCGGATGCCGGGGTCGCCGCGCGGACGGCGCGGACGCCGGGCCGCTACGGGACGGCCCGCTCGCTGCGGGTCTTCTCCATCCGCCACACCCTGGGCCTCATGGTGCTGCTTCTGGTCTTCCTGACGGTCAGCCAGACCCTCATCCACATCGAGCGCGACAACAAGCGCGTCGACTACCGGGAGATGATCCTCACGGCCTTCCTGCTTTTGTGGTTCGTCGTCCTGGCCTGGTGGTCGGGGCATCTGGCCCGGGGGCTGCTCAGGGGGATCCCCCAGCTGCCCCCCAGGACGCTGTTCATGGCCATGCCCATCCCGGCGGCGGCCATGCTGGGGGCCATCTTCTTCGGGGCCAGGCGCACGGTCTATCTGTGCTTTCTGGGCTCCTTTCTGGGGGCCATCGCCAGCACCCAGGCGACCACCCTGCTGCCTTTCATCTACATCTGCAACGGCTGCATCGTCTCCATCTGGGGGCTCAGGCACATCAGCGAGAGAAGCCGCTTCATCCGCTCGGCCGCCCTGGCCGGCCTGGTCAACTGCCTGACCATGACGGCCCTCTCCCTCACCGAGGGGGGCATCGAGGCCCGGCAGTACGGCTACGACCTGACGGCGGCGGCCGTCAGCGGGGTCCTCTCCGGGATCCTGGCCAACGGCCTGGTCACTTTGCTGGAGGTGGCCCTGGGCCTGACCACCAATCTCAAGCTCATGGAGCTGGGCAACCTCAACCGGCCTCTTTTAAGAAGCCTCATGCTGGCCGCCCCCGGCACCTACCACCACTCCGTCATCGTCGGCAGCATGGTGGAGGCGGCGGCCGAGGCCATCGGCGCCAACCCCCACCTGGCCAGGGTCGGGGCCTACTACCACGACATCGGCAAAATCAGCAAGCCCCTCTACTTCATCGAGAACCAGACCGGCGAGAACAGGCACGAGACCCTGACCCCGACCCTCTCGGCCCTGGTCCTGGTGGGCCACGTCAAGGAGGGGGCGGAGCTGGGGCAGAAGGAGAAGCTCCCCCGCGAGGTCATCGACATCGTCGAGCAGCACCACGGGACCTCCCTGATGACCTACTTCTATCACAAGGCCAGGGAGAACCGCGGCCCCAACTCGGGCGAGATCAACGAGGGCGACTTCCGCTACCCCGGCCCCAAGCCCGCCGGCAAGGAGGCCGGGCTGGTCATGCTGGCCGACATCTGCGAGGCGGCCACCAGGAGCCTGACCGAGCCCACCCCCAACAAGATCGCCGAGCTGGTCCGCAACCTGGTCAACCGGGTCTTCGACGACGGCCAGCTGGACTGCTCGGAGCTGGTTTTGAAGGACGTCACCGAGACCATCCGGGTCTACAACAACATCCTCGTGGGCATCTACCACCACCGGGTGGCCTACCCCGTCGCCGACAAGGAGACCCAGAGCGAGCAGGCGGCCAAAAGCAAGGTCATCTACGGCCAGCTGGCCGACGAGCCCGGCGGCAGGACGGCGCACTAGCGGCCGGCGCGCCGGGGGCCGGCCGGCTGGAGCCATAATCCTCCCGGCGGCGGTCGAATCCCGGCCGCTTCTCTCCCGCGCCCTGAAAACATAATTTCTTTCCGGCGGAGCCGCGCGTCGCCCCGGCCCCCGCCCCTTGGTGACAAATGCCCATATTCATCGCCGACGATCTCTGGCCCTGCCCGGTCGGACACTCCAAGCTCAGGCGCAGGCTGGCCAGGCTTCTTCGGGAGCTGGGCCGCGGGGGGGCGTCCCTGACCGTCCTTTTGACCGACGACGAGGCCATGAGGGAGCTCAACTGGACGCGCAGGTCAAAAGACAAAAGCACCAACGTCCTCTCTTTTCCCGACACCGACCTGGCCCTGGGCCAGAGGGACTACCTGGGGGACGTGGTCCTCTCGCTCCCCTACGTCGAGCGAGAGGCGGCGGAAAGGGGTCTGGAGGCCTCCTGGCTCTTCTATTTCTACCTGGTCCACGGCCTCCTGCACCTCATGGGCCACGACCACGAACTGGGGCCCGAGGCCTACGACGCCCAGGACGCCGAGACCGCCCGGCTCCTGGCCCTGATCAGGACCGACTGGTGACCGGACTCCCCGGCCGGGGGCCGGAGGAAGAGAAAGAGGAAGAGGAAGAGGAAGAAGAAAAGGCCGGGGGTTGAAGGAAGAAGAGAAGGCCGGGGCTTGAAGGAAGAAGAGAAGCCGGGGGTCAGAGGAAGAAGAGGAAAGAAGAGGGAGAAAAAGAAGAACCCGGGCGGGTCCGGCGGCCTCCCGGGGCAAATTTCGGGCCTCGTTGTCAAAAAAACTCAACATGTGTATAATAAGGCTGCAAAAATTGACTTAAGAGTCTGTTTTTCTTTCCTTTTTCCCGTGTCGTCTGCCGTCTTTTTTTTTCTGTCTGTCTTTTGTCCGTCTCCCGACTTCTCGCCGTCTCATTTTTTCTGCTCCGCAAGGCCTGTTTCTCCCCCGACGACTCGTCCGGGTTATTTTTTTTGGCGGAAAGAACATGAAAAATGTCATAGCCCTGGTCATGGCCGGGGGCCGAGGCGAACGCCTGATGCCCCTGACCCGCTCCCGCTCCAAGCCCGCCATCCCCTTCGGCGGCATCTATCTCCTGGCCGACCTCTCGCTCTCCAACTGCATCAACTCGGAAGTCTACAAGATCCTCGTCCTGCCCCAGTACAAGTCCCAGACGCTCATCCAGCACATCGAGTCCGGCTGGAACATGTTCAGCCCGGCCCTGGGGCACTTCCTGCGCATCGTCCCCCCGCAGATGATGAGGGGCAACAAATGGTACCAGGGCACGGCCGACTCCATCAGGCAGAACCTGGAGATGATCGAGGCCGAGAACCCCTCGCACATGCTCATCCTCTCCGCCGACCACGTCTACAAGATGGACTACTCTTTGTTCAAGCGCTACCACGCGGACCACAAGGCCGACGTCACCATCGCCGTCATCGAGACGGCCAAAAGCGAGGCCAGGGAGTACGGGGTCCTGCAGGTCGACAAGAACTTCAGGGTGACCGGCTTCCAGGAGAAGCCCGAGAACCCGGCCACCATCCCCGGCCACCCCGACCAATGCCTGGCCTCCATGGGCATCTACATCTTCACGGCCCAGGTTCTTCTGGACCTCCTGAAAAGCGACGAGCGGCCCGACTTCGGCAAGGACATCCTGCCCAGCATCCTGCGCAGCCACAAGGTCATGGCCTACCCCTTCCGCAAGCAGAACCGCATCGAGGACGTCGTCTTCTTCACCGACGAGACGAGCGGCGGCCGGGCGGAGAAGCCGGTCGAGGTGGCCCCGGACTCCGGCTACTGGAGGGACGTCGGCAACCTGGACGCCTACTGGAACGCCAACATGGACCTCTGCGGCCTGACCCCCTACTTCAACCTCTACGGGGTGCGCTGGCCCATGCGCACCTACCAGAGGCAGTTCCCCCCGGTCAAGACCCTCTCCGTTCTGGAGTCCGACGGCAAGTCCCTGCACGGCCTGGCCCGCGACTCGCTGGTCTCCCAGGGCTGCATCATCGGGGGCGGCTCGGTCCGCAACAGCGTCCTCTCCTACAACGTCTCCGTCCACCGCGGCGCCGAGGTGGACGAGTCGGTCATCATGGAGAACGTCGATGTCGGCCGCTTCTGCCAGATCAAGAAGGCCATCGTCTCCGACAACGTCAGGATCCCCGCCAGGACCACCATCGGCTTCGACCCCAAGGAGGACAAGCGCCGCTTCCACGTCACCCCCAGGGGCATCGTCGTGGTCACCAAGGACGACTTTTAAACGCCCCGCCCGGCCCCGGCCGCCGCGCCGGGGCGGGGCGCCCGCCGGGACAACCGGCCCGACCGAACCCGCCGGACATCCGGACATCCGGACATCCCGACTCGCCGACTTGCCGTCCTTATCCCCTTAAATCATCATCATAATCATCGACGCGCCGCCCCGGGCCGGACGAAGTTTTTCACGGCCCCGGGCGGAGGACGGCCGGGGCGGGGGGGGGCCTCTCCGGCCGCCCCCGGGGACTGCGGGAAAGTCGGCGGAGGGGACGGCGGCGGCGGCCTTCGCGTCTATTTTTCCCTTGACACAATAGGAGCTTAACTATTATAATAACTAATGGAATTGTATTATATGGGTTATTGTTCTCAATAAGCATAATAATATTGACAATTTGTCATATTTATAACGTAACGACCACTCTTTTCCCACGACGATTCATTTTTTAGCTTTTTTCACCGTCATTTGACCGCCCGCCCGGGACAGGCTCCGGCCACGCGCCGACCGGGCCCGACAAATATCGCCAGCAGAGGTTCTCCTTGTCCAACAACTCACCCAACACCGGCTCCCCAGTTTTATTCCTTTTGTTCCTGCTAGTTTTTCTCCTTCTCGCCTGCCTGGCGCCCCCGGCCGGCCCCCTGTCCGCCCAGGAGGCCCCGGACGCCCCGGCCGCCGAGCTCGACGCCGACGACAGCCCCGACCTCCTGCCGCTGCCGGGCGCCTCCGCCGGGGGGGACAAGGCCGACCCCG
This sequence comes from Deltaproteobacteria bacterium, assembly GCA_031264015.1. Classification (GTDB taxonomy): domain Bacteria; phylum Desulfobacterota; class Desulfarculia; order Adiutricales; family Adiutricaceae; genus JAIRNQ01. The sequence continues at coordinate 8,402 of JAISET010000033.1, forward strand.
ACGCCCCCTACGCGCCTCCCGAGGGGGAGAGCTTCGTGGAGTTCTGCGGCAACTCCTCCCCCGGGGAGATCAAAAGGGCCGTCGAGGCCGGGGCCGACGTCAACTTCCAGACGGAGTCCAACTTCACCCCGCTGCTGGCCGCGGCCGGCTTCAACACGGACAAGGCCGCCGTGGAGGTGCTGCTGGAGGCCGGGGCCGACCTCAGCCACGTGGAGAGGCGGTTCGGGCTCAACGCCCTGATGGTGGCGGCCTCCTACAACCGCGACCCGGCCATGATCGAGCTTTTGGTCGACAAAGGCCTCGACGTCAACGCCGTCAACTTCCAGGGCGGCACCGCCCTGATCCAGGCGGCCTCCAGCAACCCGGCCCCCGAGGTGGCCGAGGCGCTGGTCAAGGCCGGGGCCGACATCGACGCCGCCGACTCCATGGGGGCCACCGCCCTGATGCACGCCTCGGGCTACGGGAGCGTCCGGGTCATCCGCAAGCTGGTCGAGCTCAAGGCCGACGTCGCCCTGACCGACCGCCTCGGGGACACGGCCCTCGCCTGGGCGGCCAGGACCAACCCCGACTCCGGGGCGGTGGCGGAGCTTCTGAAGGCCGGGGCCGACCCCGCCGCCCGCAACCTGCGCCAGTACACCCCCATGTACTACTCGGCCACCAACCCCAACTACGACGTCTTCGCCTTCATGCTGCAGACGGGGGCGGACAAGGACAACCTGGTCACCCCGGAGGGCACGGCCCTGATGCTGGCCGCCGCCACCAACCCCAACCTGAGCGTGGCCAGAAAGCTTCTGTCCATGGGCTTCGACCCGTCCGAGAGGAACCAGGACGGCATCACGGTCCTGATGTTCGCCGTCAACAACGAGGAGCCCGCCATGACCAAGCTGATCCTCGCCCAGCGGGCCGACCCCAACGTCCCCGACCCCGGCGGCCGCACGGCCCTGATGTACGCCGCCAACTTCTCCAAGAACCCGGTCACCGTCAGGCTGCTTTTGGGGGCCGGGGCCGACACCGACCTGGTCGACAACGGCGGCAGGACGGCCGCCGACTACGCCCGGGAGAACACCGTCAAGTCCGTGGCCGCCCTGTTCGAGAATTTTAAGAAATCCGACGACGCCGCCCCCGAGGCGCCCCCGGCTGGCTCCGACGCGGACGCCGGCGGGACCGGGCAAAACTAGCGGGCCCCCGCCCGGGCGCCGTCCCCGAGCCTTTCCCCCCCCCGCCGCCCAAGGCCGCGGCGGGGCGGGCGGGTGGAAAAACGGGCTTTATTTTTTGGCCGGCCTCGAGACTTTATTTTTTGTCGGCCGCGCGCGTTCCCGCATGCGAGACTAAATTTTGACTTCGATTAAATTCCCGATGGAACTCCGGCGCGCCGGACGTCGGCCGGGGACAAAAAAATTGATTTTTCTCGCGCTTGCCGGAAGAATTCGGTTTTTCCCCCGGCGTTTTTCAATTTTTTAGCGTTTCGCGTTTTTCAGACGACTGTCTGACTTTTCCCCGACTTCCAGTCATCAGACCATGACATGAGCGGCGGCCCCCGGCGCCGCGGCGTCGCCGTTCGTGTCGGAGCTTCCCCCATGCCCAGGACTCTTGCGACAGCCCTCGTTCTCGCGCTCGCCGCCTTTCTCTGCTCCCTCCCCTCCCCGGCCCCGGCCCAGCCGCCGGGACTTGATTTCTGCGGGGAGAAGGTGCCCCTCGGGAGGCCGGAGGTGGCCGAGAGCATAGACCAGGA
>JAISET010000200.1 GCA_031264015.1 Deltaproteobacteria bacterium
GTTTGAGCTTCCGGGCGGCCTTGACGGCCTCGCGGACGAGCTTGTCGAGGTTGCTGTGGCGCGTGTCCTCGTGGTTGTTGGTGACGGCGCGCCGGAGGGCGTCCGGGGAGCCCACTATGAAGACCATGCGGCGCCCCCTGGTCACGGCCGTGTAGATGAGCTTCCGGCGCAGCATGATGTGGTGGGAGGAGTGCAGGGGGATGACCACGGCCGGGAACTCCGAGCCCTGGGCCTTGTGGACGGTGGAGGCCCAGGCCACGGCCAGCTGGTCGAGGTCGGCGAAGTCGTAGAGGACCTCGCGGTCGTCGAAGAGGACGCCCAGCTCCTGGTCCTCGGAGTTGACGCCCGCGATCCGGCCCAGGTCCCCGTTGTAGACGTCCTTCTGGTAGTTGTTGCGGACCTGCATGACCCGGTCCCCGGTCTGGAGGGTCTGCCCGAAGCGGGTGACGGAGCCCAGGCCCCCCCTGGCCGGGTTGAGGGCGCGGCCGAGAATGTTGTTGAGGTTGAGCGTGCCCAGCTCGCCCTTCTTGGTGGGCGACAGGACCATGATGTCGGAGGCGGCGTCGACGTTTAGTTTCCTCGGGATGCGCTCGCAGACCAGGCGGACGATTTTGTCGATGATCTTGACCGGGTCCTCCTCGGGCACGAAGAAGAAGTCCGAGTCGGGGTCGTTGGGGATGACGGAGGGGCTCCGGCCGCTGTTGATCATGTGGGCGGCCCTGACGATGGAGCTTTGCTCGGCCTGCCGGTAGATTTTGGTCAGCTCCCTGGCCGGGATCTGCCCGCTGGCCAGGATGTCGGCCAGCACCCGCCCCGGGCCCACCGGGGGCAGCTGGTCCTGGTCCCCGACCAGAACCACCGCCGTGGTCGGGGGGACGGAGCCCAGCAGCTGGTTCATGAGCAGCACGTCGATCATCGAGGCCTCGTCGACCAGAATCATGTCCAGGTCCAGCCGGTTGTCCGGGCCGTGCAGAAAGCCCCCGGCCGCGGGCGAGTACTCCAAAAGGCGGTGGATGGTGGTGGCCTCGAAGCCGGTGGCCTGGGAGAGCCTCTTGGCGGCCCGGCCCGTCGGGGCCACCAGGGCGATCCTGGGGGTGACCGCCCGCCAGATGTGGCAGACGGCCCTGGTCATGGTGGTCTTGCCGGTCCCGGGCCCGCCGGTGATGACCGAGACCTTGCGGGAGACGGCCATCATGGCGGCGTCTTTTTGGTCGTCGCTCAACTCCAGGGCCATGGTCTTCTGGGCCCACTCCAGGGCCCGCTCCCGGCGGGGCACCTCGACGGAGAATTTCGTCGTCAAGGTCGAGGCCAGACACCTGGCCACCCAGGACTCGGCCCGGTGCGTCTGGGGGGGGTAGACGTCCGTCTCCCCGGGCGTCTCCTGCCGCTCGCAGACGGCCCGGCCCGCGAGGGCGATCTTTAAAAGGGCCTCGTCGAGGGCCCCGGCCGTCGCCTCCGGGACCAGCTTTCCGGCGGCGGCCATCAGCTCCCCAGAGGGCAGGAAGTCGTGGCCGAAGCGGGCGGCCTCGTCGAGGCAGTAGAGAAGGCCCGCCTCCAGCCGCTGGGGGCAGTCCGGCGGGAAGCCCAGGTGCCCGGCCACCCGGTCGGCGGTCAGAAAGCCGACGCCGTAAAAGTCGTAGGCCAGGCGGTAGGGGTCCTCCCGGATAATTTCCTCGGCCCTGGCGCCGAAGCGTTTTAAGATTTTCGCCCCCAGGGCCGGGCCCAGGCCGAAGGCGGAGAGAAACGACAAAAGCCTTTTGAGCCCCGTCGCGGCCCGCCAGGAGTCGGCGATGCGCTCGACCCTGGCCGCGCTCAGGCCCCTGATCCCGGCCAGGCGCTCGGGGTGCTTGTCGATGACCTCCAGCACGTCCAGCCCGAAGGCCTCCACCAGGCGTCTGGCCGTGACGGGCCCCACCCCCTTGACCAGCCCCGAGCCCAGGTACTTGCACAGCCCCTGCTCGCTGTCGGGGGGCCTGGCCGAGCAGGAGCTCGCCTCGAACTGCACCCCGAAGCGGGGGTGGCTTTTGAAGTCCCCCGTCAGCTCCACCAGCTCGCCCGCGGCCGGGAAGTTCAGCTGGCCCAGGGCCGTCAGGGGCTCGGCCCGCCCGGGCACCCTGAGGCTGACGATGGCGAAGCCGCTCTCGTCGTTTAAAAAGGTGACTTTTTCTATCTGTCCGCTCAGGGTCTCGCTCACGCGCCGCCCCCTTCCTCCCGGGGCCCGGGAGTCTCCGAAGTCCCGGGGCCGCCGGCTGGTTCCGAGGTCCCGGAGTCGTCGGAGGCCTGGCGCCTCCGGCGGCCCCCGCGGGTTTCCGGGGCCAGGGAGGCCAGCTCCAGGGCGATCTCCACCCCCATGGTGGGGCAGACCCGGCCCGTCGGGGCGAGCTTGAAGCCGCCCTCCGGCAGCTTGGAGACCCTGATGTAGAACTCCTGGACGAACTGGTCCTCGACCACCTTGGCGGCCAAAAGACCTTTGCCCCGGCTCTGGTCGTAGAGGAACTCGCCGAAGACCACCGTGGGGTCCTGGCTGCGGTTTTTGGGGCGGTAGTCCCTCGGGTCGAGGGAGGAGGAGTAGTGCGGCTGCATGTCGACCAGACCCGGTTCGTTGATGTCCTGATGGCGGGTTTTGCGACCCTCCAGGTGGAAGAAGACGTCCTGCCCCCCGGAGAGCCACTTGCGCTCGTATTTGGTGTCCAGAAGCTCACGGCTCTCCCGCATGCCGAACTCCATGGCCGACCCCCCGGCCTCCGCCAGGGCCCAGAGGGCCAGGTCCCGCTGGTCGGTGACCATTTGGAAGAGCCCCCCGTCGACGAGCCGGCAGGCCATCAGGTCCCAGAAGGGCCTGGAGAAGATCCTCTTGCCGGCGTGCCTCTCGTTGGGCCAGGGGATCGGAAAGAGGCAGCGGGCTATGGAGACGCTTTTCGGGGTGAAAAAGAAACTCAGGGCCGGCCGGGCGGGCAGGTGCAGGACCCTGACGTTGGTCCTGGGGGGGAGGGCCAGGCGGCGCAGGGCCCTCTTGAGGCTGTTCCAGGAGACCTCGAGGCCCACGAAGTTGCTCCCGGGGGAGGACTCCGCCGAGCGGGCCAGGTACTCGCCGTTCCCGAAGCCGATCTCGAGCTCCAGGGGACCCTCCCGGGGAAACAGGCCGGGCCAGCCGCCCGCCTCCAAAAGGGACGAGGGCGTGGCCAGCGGCCGCAGGGACCTGTAAAAACCTTTGGTGGAGCTGGGGTTCATTAAAAAATTTCTTCCGCGTTCCCTAAGTGAAATCCCGGGAATACTTTGGACCGTCTCGTTATGGGCATGCCGTCGTCTCGGGTTGAGCGGGTCGTCGTCTCGGATAAAAATTGTCGGCGGCTGAAAAAAACGCGGGTTCTTGTCAAAAAATAGGCGGTTTCATTATAAAAAATATGTCGCCCGGGGAAAAAGTCCCCCCCGGGCGGCGGGCGATCACGATTTTTTTTGATCGCGTGGGGGCCATGATATACAACTTCGAACTCATAATCAACGGCCGCCCCCGCCGTCGCGGCTCGCGGCCCCGGCCCGGCGTTCCGGGGCCGGCTTCGGGCCGGGCGGCCGGTCGAATCATATTTTTTGGGGAGGGGGGAGGCCGGCCCGCGTCGGTGAAAAAAAAGCGGCTCCGAAGACTTGTTTTTGGTCTTCGAAGCCGCGTCCGCAAGTTGTTTTTGCCGCCGGGGGGCCCGCCGGGCCCGGCGCGGCCGTCCGGCCGGCCGGGCCCGGTTCGGCTTTAGAACTCCATCTTTAGCGTCAGGTTGCCCGTCACGCCGCCGCGCTTGCCCATGTAGCCCTGGACGCCCAGGTCGGCGCTGTAGGGGCTGTTGAGGCCGGGGGTGATCCTGAGTCCCAGCTCGCCCATGCCGGTGGAGCCCTTCATGGTCGGGGAGGGGATCTTGACGCCGTAGGTGTAGGCGTCGGCCTGGCCGTCGAACTCGTGCTCGAAGGCGGCCCCGACGAAGGGGGCGACGGTGTCGCTCAGGGCGTGGGTGTACTTGACGCCCGCCCTGGCCCTCTGGGAGTCGACCGGGTCGAAGTGGACGCTGTCCCCGGAGGACAAAAGGGCGTCCTCGGCGTTGACGTGGCTCCAGAGGTACTTGCCGTAGATGTCGAGGGTTCCGGCCGAGCTCGCCGGGTGGAACTTGTAGCCCAGTCCGGCGTGGAGGCCGTAGTAGGGGGTGGTGGTCTCGAAGCTGACCGCCTTGTTCAGCGGGTCGCGCAGGCTCCCGGTCTCGAAGCGGTTCTTGACCCTGCCGCCCCTGCCGGAGGCCTCGGCGTAGAAGTTGCCGTCGGCGCTGCCGTTGAGCTCCACCCGGGCGACCAGGCCGCCGCCCACGTAGTCGGTGTCGCCCCGGCCCGCGGCCGCGCCGATGGTGTTGAAGGTGTTCTCGGTGTCGTAGTCGTGGTTGCCGTACTCGGCGAAGCCCCCGACGGTTATCCGGCCGGGGGCGATGTCGGCGCCGTAGGCCAGGCCGCCGACCAGCGAGATTCCCCGGGCCTCGACGTGGGAGCCCGTCTCATATCTGACGTTGCCGCCGGCCACGGACAGGAAGGGCGCCACGACCTGCCCGGCCCCGTAGAGCTCCCCGGAGACGTTCTGGTAGGTGGCGGTGACGGCGTTGTCCAGGGCCTGGCCGACCAGGTGGTCGGAGCCCTGGATGACCGAGGCCACGGAGCCCAGGTGGGCCTCGGGGACCATCTTGGCGGATTCCTTGAGTCTCGCCGTCTCGACTGTCGCCGTCATGGTGGCGGGGTCCACGGAAAAGACGTAGTCCACCAGGGCGCCGTGCTGGCCTGTCACCGCCGCCGGTGTGAAGTAGTCCTTGTTAATAGTTGCCGAGTTTGCGGTCGCGACCAGTCGCACATCTTTGCCTATTGTCAAAAGGTCGCTGCCGCCGGTGACGTTTATGCTGTTGATGACGCTGCCCCTGGTGGTGGGCGCCAATCCCCCGGCCGAATCTTGATCGTTCAGATAGAAGGCGTGTCCGGCGCCGTCCACTGTGATGCCGACCGCATTGTCCAATGTGGCGTTGTCGAAGGTGAAGTCGTAACGCTCGAAATTGGACACGTCGCCGTTGACCACGATGCCGCCGGCAGCCGGGGAGTAGACGTGCAGCGAGTTGCCGGCAAAGTCGTCGCCGGTCGTCGCGGCTGTTTCCACGAACCCGCCTTGAATCGAACTGGCTGTGGTGGTTCCGGAGACCATGACGGAGTTGCCGGTTGCTAGGGCGTTGTCGAATGTACCGGTTGACGTCAGGAAGCCGCCGTAGATGGGCGCGCCGGTGGCGTCGACGTTGGCGAGATTCAGTTTGTTTCCGCTGGCGCTGCCGATTGCGGCAGTGCCTGATGAAGCTACGTTGACGGTGCCGCCTGCCACCGAGCCGGTGATTTCCAAGTCGGTGAGTCTGACTGTGTTGCCGTCGG
>JAISET010000244.1 GCA_031264015.1 Deltaproteobacteria bacterium
GACATGGACATATAGTGGAGCTGACAAATGGACAGAGAGATCAAGACCCCGCAGGTCAAGATCACGCAGATCAAGAGCACCATCGGCCGCCTGCCGGTCCACCGCGCGACGGTCAGGGCCCTGGGTCTGCGCCGCATCGGACACAGCGTGGTTAAAAACCACACCCCCGCCGTTCAGGGCATGATCCGGCAGGTGTGCTATTTGCTAAAGGTCGAGGAGGTGCCCGAATGAGGCTCCACGAACTGGGCCCCCTGCCGGGCTCCAAACACAGGCGCAAACGCGTGGGCCGCGGCGAGGGCTCCGGCCTGGGCAAGACCGCGGGACGCGGCCACAAGGGCCAGAAGTCCCGCTCCGGCGCCCACATCCGCCCCGGCTTCGAGGGCGGCCAGATGCCCCTGCAAAGAAGGCTGCCCAAGCGCGGCTTCACCAACATCTTCAAGAAGGTCTACTCCCTGGTCAACGTCGGCTCCCTGGCGGTCTTCGCCGCCGGGTCCGTCATCGACGCCGAGACCCTCATGGCCGCTGGCCTCGTCCACACCACCAGGCTGCCCGTCAAGCTCCTGGCCGAGGGCGACGTCGAGCGCGGCCTCACCGTCAAGGTCCAGGCGGCCTCCAAAAAGGCCGTCGAGAAGATCGCCGCCCTGGGCGGCGAGGTTCAGATCCTGACCCTGTGAAGGCCCGGGCGGCCCCCGGCTCCGGCCCGGCTCCCAGCGCCCCTCCTCCCCCAGCTTTTCAGCGGACTTGGCGGGACGGGCGGCGCGAAGGCGGCGTTGAGGGCTAACTTGGACGGACTTAAGTCAAGTTTTAAGCGGACTTAAGCGAGCCCGAGGCGGATTTGGCGGGACGCGGGGCTCGGGACGCCCCCGGGGGCCGGGACAGGCCCCCCGGACATTGGGGTCCGGGTTTTTTTGAGCCCGGCGCCCCCGATAGGTGGACAATTGCAAGGAAAAAGAGAAAAAAGCGGGGCCGGCAACGACCTGACCAAGCGCGTGATCTATCTGCTCGTCATCCTGGCGGTCTACCGGGTCGGGGTCCACATCCCCACCCCCGGGGTCGACAACGTCGCCCTCCAGGAGCTCTTCGCGCGCTTCGAGGGGACTCTTCTGGGCCTCTTCGACATGTTCTCCGGGCGGGCCCTCTCGCAGTTCTCCATCTTCGCCCTGGGCATCATGCCCTACATCTCCGCCTCGATCATCATCGAGCTACTGACCGTCGTCTGGCCGCATCTGAGCCGCCTGAAAAAAGAGGGCGGCCAGGAGGGCAGGCGCAAGCTGACCCAGTACTCCCGGTACCTGACGGTGGCCCTGTCCCTGTTCCAGGGGTTCGCCCTGGGGCTGTACCTGGAGCGGGGCACCATGGGGTCCAGCTCCGTGGTCCTCCAGCCGGGCATGTCGTTCAGGCTCATGACCATGCTGACGCTCTCCGCCGGCACCAGCTTCATCATGTGGTTGGGCGAGCAGATCACCGAGCGGGGCATCGGCAACGGCATCTCGATCATCATTTTCGCCGGCATCGTCGAGGGCCTGCCCTCGGCCGTGATCGGCGTCTTCAGCGACCTCTCCTCCAACGAGCAGTCGGTCCTGCGCATGGCCTTCATGGGCGCCGGGCTTCTTTTGGTCACCGCCGGGGTCGTCTATTGCGAGCGGGCCCAGAGGCGCATCCCCGTCCAGTACGCCCAGCGGATGGTGGGCCAGAAGCTCATGGGCGGCCGCTCCACCCACCTGCCCCTGAAGCTGAACCCCGCGGGCGTCATCCCGCCGATCTTCGCGAGCTCGTTGATTATGTTTCCGGCCACCCTGGGCCAGTTCGTCGAGCTGCCCTTTCTCGACATGCTGACCATGCGCAACAGCTGGCTCTACAACGTCGTCTACGTGGCCCTGATCGTCTTCTTCTGCTACTTCTACACCGGGGTCCAGTTCAACCCCGAGGACGTGGCCGAGAACATGAAGAAAAACGGCGGCTTCGTCCCCGGCATCCGCCCCGGCAAGTCCACCGCCGACTACCTCGACAAGGTCCTGACCAGGCTGACGCTCTGGGGCGCGGCCTACGTGTCCATAATCTGCCTGCTCCCGAACCTGATCATGGACTACTTTAACGTCAGCTTCTATTTCGGCGGCACGAGTCTTTTAATCGTCGTCGGCGTCGCCCTCGACACCCTGGGGCAGCTCAGGTCCTACGTCCTCAACCAGCAGTACGACGGGATCCTCAAAAAGGGCCTGACCGGCATGGGCCGGATCCAGCCCAGGCGGCGCTAGGCGGCCCGGGCGGCGGGATCCCTATTTTTCCTTGACAAGAGGAAAAAAATAATTAATAATTTTAGATTGCCGTTTTGGCGTCCGGAATAGCCGGCGGCGGTCTGGCAAGGCGAGGTTCCCATGATAGTCATTCTGCTGGGCCCGCCGGGGGCCGGAAAGGGCACCCAGGCGAGCGCCCTGGTCAAACGCCTCGGCTTTCCCCACATCTCCACCGGCGACATCTTCAGGGCCAACCTGGACGCCGGCACCCCGCTGGGCCTGGAGGCCCGGGGATACATGGCCGCGGGCGAGCTGGTGCCCGACGATTTGGTCGTCCGCCTGGTGGGCGACAGGCTGTCCAAGCCCGACGTCCGGGAAAAAGGGGCCCTTTTGGACGGCTTCCCCAGGACCGTCGCCCAGGCCGAGGCCCTCGAGGGCTTCCTGACGGCCCAGAAGGCCGCGGTGGACGCCTGCGTCCTTTTGGACGTGCCCGACTCCGCGCTGGTCGAGAGACTCTCCGGCCGCCGGGTCTGCCGCGGCTGCGGCCAGGGCTGGCACGTCTCTTTCTCGCCGCCCCCCGCCGATCTCAAGTGCCCCCGCTGCGGCGGGCCGATCTACCAGCGCGACGACGACTCCGAGGCGACCATCAAGAGCCGCCTCGGCGTCTACCATGACCAGACGTCCCCGCTGGCCGACTGGTACAAGTCCCGCGGGCTTCTGCGGGTGGTCGACGGACAGGCCCCCCCCGAGGAAGTCGGGGCGGCCCTGGCCAAGCTCCTGGCCTAGCCGGACGGGGTTGCGAAAAGCCGGGCGGGGTCGCGAAAAGCCTGGCGACAAATTTTAAGTCCGCGTCCGGACCGCCTTTTTTGGTTTGAACGGACGAGGACGGCGCTCAAAGAGGCGGCGGAGAGCCGGCGGGCTCAAAAATCCCCGGGAAGTCTCGGGAACGACGATTTAAAACGGCCTGCGGCCGAGGAAAGGAGCGGGAAAATGAAAGTGCGCTCGTCAGTCAAGAAGATGTGCATGAAATGCAAGATCATCAAGCGGTTTGGCCAGGTCAGGGTCATCTGCTCCAACCCGAAGCACAAGCAGCGCCAGGGCTGAGCCCCGCCCGTCGTCCCGGGGCGGCTTTTTCGGCCGCCCGGCGCGACGGGGACTTCGGCGCGACCAGTCCGGCGAGACCGTGTTCGCGAGACCATATTAGGGAGACCAGGGAGGAATCTTAGGTGCCCAGGATTTCAGGCATAGACTTACCGCGTCAGAAGCGCATCGAGATCGCCCTGACCTACATATTCGGGCTCGGCCGCTCCAGCAGCCTGGCCATCCTCAAGAAGGCCAGCGTGGACGGCGCCATCAAGAGCGACAACCTCACCGACGAGGAGGTCACCCGCATCCGGCGCGTCATCGACGGCGAGTACAAGGTCGAGGGCGACCTGCGCCGCGAGGTCACCATGAACATCAAAAGGCTCATGGACCTGGGCTGCTACCGGGGCCTCAGGCACAGGAGGGGGCTGCCCGTCAACGGCCAGCGCACCCACACCAACGCCAGGACCAGAAAGGGCCCCAGGCGCTCCGTGGTCGGCAAGAAGAAGCCGCCCAGCAAGACCTGAGCCAAGTTTTTCGCCCCGGCCCCCCCGGCGTCGGCGCCGCCTTTTTGCCCGCTTTATTTTGGCTGGGACGGGCGCGCGGGCCCGGCGTCGCCCATGACGTCTCCAATGACGTCGCCCATGACGTCGCCAATGACGTCGCCCATGACGTCGTCAATGAGGCGGCGGCGTCATGACGCGCCGCGGGGGCGGGCGGGTTTTTTTCGACGGGCCCCGGGCGCCCGGGGGTTTTTTAACCCCGATCGGCCAGGCGGCGGTTTTTTCGGGCGTCGGCCCGTCCCACAGTCCACTTTAGTCCCCCAGAGGTAGAGAAGAGATGTCGGCCAAAGCGGCGCGCGCCAAAACGCGTAAAAAGAAGGAAAAAAAGATCATCCCGGTGGGGGTCGCGCACATCCACTCCACCTTCAGCAACACCATCGTCACCATCACCGACCCCCAGGGCAACACCCTGGTCTGGTCCAGCGCCGGCGTCCAGGGCTTCAAGGGGTCCCGCAAGAGCACCCCATACGCCGCCCAGACGGCCGTGGAGGACGCCACCAAGAAGGCCGTCGACAACCACAGCATGCGCACGGTCGACGTCTTCATCAAGGGGCCCGGCAACAGCCGGGAGGCGGCGCTGCGGGCCTTCCAGAGCTCCGGCATCCAGGTCAACAACATCCGCGACGTCACCCCCATCCCCCACAACGGTTGCCGTCCGCCCAAACGCCGCCGGGTCTAGCCCGCGCCGGCCGGACGGGCCGCCCGGGCCCCGCTCGGGGACGGCCGGGGTTTTGCAGTTTCATCGCGAGAGGAGAACAAGGTGGCCAGATACACCGAGGCAGTCTGCCGTATTTGCCGGCGGGAGAACAACAAGCTTTTTTTGAAGGGCGACCGCTGCTTCGCCAACAAGTGCGCCTTCGAGCGCCACGCCCAGGCCCCCGGCATGCACGGGACCCACAGGGGCAAGCCCTCGGAGTACGGCCTGCAGCTCCGGGAGAAGCAGAAGGTCAAGCGCAGCTACGGCCTGATGGAGAAGCAGTTCCGCTCGCTGTTTGAGAAGGCCGAGCGCCAGAAGGGCGTCACCGGCGCCAACCTGCTGGTCCTCCTCGAGAGGCGGCTCGACAACATCGTCTACCGCCTGGGCTTCGCCTCCTCGCGCAGCCAGGCCAGGCAGCTGGTCTGCCACGGCCACTTCCTGGTCAACGGCCGCAAGGTCGACATCCCCTCCTATCTGGTCAGGGCCGGCGACGCCGTCTCCCTGCGGGAGAAGAGCCGCCGCATCGCCTTCGTCCAGGAGTCCCTGGAGACGGTGGTCCGCCGGGGGCTCCCCGAGTGGCTGGAGCTGGACAAGGCCTCCTTCGTCGGCCGGGTCCGGGAGCTCCCCGCCAGGGAGGCGCTGACGCCGCAGTTCTCCGAGCAGCTCATCGTCGAGCTCTACTCGAAGTGACCTCCCGCGGCCCCGCGGGAAACCCGGGGACATCCGGGCCCCTTTGAGCTCCCGCGCCTTGGCGACCCGCGTTTTGGCCGCCCGCAGGCCGGCAACCCCAATCTAGTAGTTTCCGTTCGGGAGAGGGTATGGAAGAAAAAAGCAAGGAAGAACTGATACAGCCCGACTCGGTCAAGGCCGAGAAAGTGGAGCCCCCGCAGCCCAACTACGGCAAGTTCGTCTGCGAGCCCCTGGAGCGGGGCTTCGGCCTGACCCTGGGCAACGCCCTGCGCCGGGTCATGCTCTCCTCCCTGCAGGGGGCGGCCGTGGTCTCCGTCAAGTTCGAGGGGGCCCAGCACGAGCTGACCACTTTGCCCGACGTCTCCGAGGACGTCAGCGACATCATCCTCAACCTTAAGGACGTCAGGTTCCGCCTGCACGGCTCCGGCGAGAAGACCGTCAGGCTCAACGCCGAGGGCCCCATGGTGGTCACGGCGGCCGCCATCCAGGCCGAGCACGCCGTGGAGATCCTCAACAAGGACTGCCACCTGGCCACCCTGAGCAAAAACGGCAGGCTGAGCATGTCCATCAAGGTGGCCGTGGGCAAGGGCTACGTGCCCGCCGAGAAGACGCCCAGGCCCGACGAGCAGTCGGTCAAGCCCGACGACGCCGTCATCGGCCTCATCCCCGTGGACGCCCTCTTCTCGCCCATCCGCAAGGTCAACTTCAACGTCACCAACGCCCGCAAGGGGCAGCGCACCGACTACGACAAGCTGACCCTGGAGGTCTGGACCGACGGCAGCATCACCCCCGCCGAGGCCGTGGCCGCCTCCGCCAAGATCCTCTCCGGGCAGCTCTCCGTCTTCAGCCGCATCGACGGCGACGAGGCCGAGGCGGGCGGCGGCGACGAGGCCGCCCCGGAGCTGAGGGGCGTCAAAGACAACAGCATGTACCGCACGGTGGACGAGCTGGAGCTCTCCGTCAGGTCGGCCAACTGCCTGAAAAACGCCGACATCTACTACATCGGCGAGCTGGTCCAGAAGACCGAGAAGCAGATGCTGGACACCAAGAACTTCGGCCGCAAGTCGCTGGGCGAGATCAAGGAAGTGCTCCAGGGCATGGACCTGTCCCTGGGCATGAAGGTGGACGGCTTCGTCCGGCCGACGGAACCGCTCCTGAAGAAATAGGAATCACCAGATGAGACACCGCAAAGCAAACGTCAAACTGGGCCGGACGGCCAGCCATCGCAACGCCATGCTCCGCAATATGGCCACCTCCCTGTTCGAGGTCGAGACCATCAGGACGACCGTGGCCAAGGCCAAGGCCCTGAAGCCCGTCGTCGACCGCATGATCACCCTGGCCAAGAGGGGCGACCTGAGCTCCCGGCGCCTGGTCGCCGCCTGCCTGACCCGCCCCTCCGTCGTCAGGGCCCTCTTCAAGACGGCGGCCGTCAAGTTCGCGGGGCGGGGCTCCGGCTACTGCCTGATGGCCCGGATCGGCCATCGCTACGGCGACAACGCCCCCATGTGCGTGCTCAGCCTGGCCACGGCCGACGCGGCGGGCGCCAGGCTGGCCCCCAGGACCGGCTCCAAGTCCTCCGACCGCGGGCGCCGCGTGGCCGCCAGCCGCGCCTCCGAGAGCGACTCCCGGGCCGCCAGGGTCGCCGCCTCCAAGGCCGCCGAGCCCGAGGCCGCCGAGACCGGGGCCGCCGCCGAGCCCGAGGCCGCCGAGCCCGAGGCCGCCGAGACCGAGACCGCCGAGACCGACGTCGAGCGGGCCCCCGAGGGCGGCGAGGACTCCGGGGACAAGAGCTGAACCGAGTCCGGCCGCCCCGGGACCCAGTCGGGGCGCCGCCGGATATTTCGCAAATATTTCAAGGACCAGGCGGGTATCCCCACGGGGCGCCGGAGGGCCGGCGGTCGTCCCGGCCGCGCCGGGGCCGCCGGACAAGCGCACGCGCCGTCAGCAGGGCTGGGCCTTTCTGACGGCGTTTTTGTTTCGGGCGCGGGCCTTTCCCCGTCCGCCGGGAGGCGGCGGGAGGCTCGGCGGCAGGAGGCTCGGCGGCGGGAGGCCGGGCGGGGGATCCCCCGCGGGCGTCCCGGACGGATCAAACAATCAACTGAACCAAGCGGTTCGCGGTGTCTTCATGAATATATTTCGATCCTTCTTCAACATCTTCTCCAGCGACCTGGCCATAGATTTGGGGACGGCCAACACCCTGGTCTACCTGCGCGGCAAGGGGGTCATTCTCTCGGAGCCCTCCGTGGTGGCCCTGAAGCGCAAGGACCCCAACATGAGCCAGATTTTGGAAGTGGGGTCGAAGGCCAAGGGGATGGAGGGCGTCGCCCCCGAGGGCATCGTGGTCATCCGCCCCATGAAGGACGGGGTCATCGCCGACTTCGAGATCGCCCAGGCCATGCTCCGCCACTTCATCCGCCGCTGCCACCACCGCTGGCTCTTCAAGCCCCGCATCGTCGTCGCCGTGCCCTCGGGCATCACCCAGGTGGAGAAGAAGGCGGTCAAGGAGGCGGCCGAGCAGGCGGGGGCCAGCGAGGTCTATCTGATCGAGGAGCCCATGGCCGCGGCCATCGGGGCGGGCCTGCCGATCACCGAGCCCGTGGCCAACATGATCGTCGACATCGGCGGCGGCACCACGGAGGTGGCCATCATCGCCCTCTCGGGCATCGTCTACTCCAAGAGCGTGCGCATCGGCGGCGACAAGATGAACGAGGCCATCATCCAGTACGTGCGCAAGAAATACAACCTGCTCATCGGCATCCGCACGGCGGAGACCGTCAAGCACGAGATCGGCTCGGCCTACCCCTCCGACAAGGTGGAGAGCGTCGAGGTCCGGGGCGTGCACACCGTCAGCCGGCTGCCCGTGGCCGTGGCCATCGACTCCGAGGAGATCAGGAAGTCTTTGAAGGAGCAGCTGGACACCATCATCAACACCGTCAAAAGCGCCCTGGAGCAGATCCCCCCGGAGCTGGCCGCCGACATCGTCACCAGGGGCATCTTTTTGACCGGGGGCGGCGCCCTCCTGAGAAGGATCGACCAGCTCCTCCGCGAGGAGACCCAGCTGCCCATCCACGTGGCCGAAAACCCCCTCATGGCCGTGGCCGTGGGCTCCGGCAAAGCCCTGGAGACCCTGGACATCCTCAGGGAGATCACCATCAAGTAGCCGGGCCCCCCCGGCCCGCGTCCGGCCGGCCATCGTCCGCAAGGCCGGCCCCTCCGCATGGCGCGGGACGGCGGCGGGGAGGTGTTTTCGCCTGTTCTCCCCCCGTCCTCGCCCGAAAGCTTTTATCTTGTCTTTGTGTCTTTGTGTCTTTGTGTCTTTGGGTCTTTGGGTCTTCGCTGCTTCGGGTCTTTGCTGCTTCGGGTCTTCGGGTGAAATTTACCCGTTTATGCCCGGTCCCCGCTTGTCGTCTCGTCGCCTTGGGTCTCGCCTTGGGTCTCACTTTGGGTCTCATTTTGGGTCTCACGTTCGGTCTCGCCTTGGGTCCCGCGTCGGGGCCTCTCATTGGGGCCTCGGCGGGCCCGCATCCTGATCTCGAGGTCCCCGGTCTATGCTTCCCGCGAAATGGCGGCCCTTGGTGCCGGTCCTGCTGATCATCCTCTCTTTGGCGCTCCTGTCGCTGTCGGTCAAAAACCGCGACAACACCGCCTTCAACAAGGCGGTCATGGAGATGGTGGGGCCCCTCTCCAAGGGCCTCAACGCCCTGGCCGGGAAGGTGGAGGAGGTCTGGCTGGGCTATTTCCACCTGGTGGGGCTCAGGGGGGAGAACGAGGCCCTAAGGCGCGCCCTGGACCGCCAGACCAGGCAGATAGTGCAGCTCAACGAGGAGAAGAGCGCCAACGACCGCCTGCGCAGGCTGCTGGGCTTCAAGGCGGGCTCGGACGGCAGGTACGCGGGGGCCAGGATAGTCTCCTGGGACCCGGGGCCCTGGCACCAGTCGGTGGTCATCGACGCCGGCGCGAACGACGGTCTGGTCGAGGGGGCCCCCGTGGTCACCGACCGGGGGGTGGCGGGCCGCGTGGTCGAGCTCTCCCCCAACTACTCCAAGGTCCTGCTGCTGACCGACCCGGCCAGCGGCATCGACGCCTTCGTCCAGCGCAACCGGGTCCGCGGCTTCATCTTCGGGCGCGGCTACGGCCAGATGTCCATGGAATACGTCCGCAAGGCCGACGACGTCCGGCCGGGGGACCTGGTCGTCACCTCGGGCCTCGACGGGATCTTCCCCCCGGGGCTCCTGATCGGCAGCGTCACCCTGGTCGACAAAAAGAGCCTGGGACTGTTTCTGGAGGCCCAGGTCGTCCCGGGCGCCGATCTGGCCAACCTCGAGGAGGTCCTGGTCAGACTGGACAGCCAGGCCCCCGTCGACTGGATGAGCTTCGGCAGGGAGCTCCGGGAGCGCTTCGAGGAGCGGGCCCCGGTCGGCGGCAGGTGAGCCGTCGGCCGCGCGTCGTCCGGAAGCGGGCGCGAATCGCGGACTTGGGCAAAAACTGTCTTTCCGGCGGGGAAAAATTGACGGATGCCCGC
>JAISET010000248.1 GCA_031264015.1 Deltaproteobacteria bacterium
TCTCAACCGAAGTCGCCCACGTCCAGGAGCTTGATCAGGTTGGTGGTGCCGCTGACCTGGAGGGGCATGCCGCAGGTCAGGAAGACCACGTCGCCCTTCTTGGCCAGCTTGTTGCGGACCAGGAACTCGCTGGCCATCTGCTCGATCTGGATGATGGAGTCGCAGGCGGGGATCAGGGCGGGGATGACGCCCCAGGCCAGGGTCAGCTGGCGGTAGGTGGTGCTCCTGAAGGTCATGCCGACCACGGGGACGCCCTGCCGGTAGTGGGAGACGAGCCTGGCCGTGGAACCCCTCTGGGTGACGGCCACGATGGCCTTGGCCTCCTGGTCCCGGGCCAGGATGGCCACGGCCTTAGTGATGGAGGCGCCCATCTTCTCGAGGCTCTCGTCCTGCTCCTCGCGGATGAACAAAGACGAGTCGATGCTGGGCTCGACCCTTTTGGCCACCTTGTCGAGCATCTGGACGGACTCCACCGGAAACTGGCCGGCGGCCGTCTCGTCGGAGAGCATGACGGCGTCGGTGCCGTCCAGCACGGCGTTGGCCACGTCGGTGACCTCGGCCCTGGTCGGCCGGGGGCTCGAGACCATGGAGGCCAGCATCTGGGTGGCCGTGATGACCAGCTTGCCGCGGCGCCGGGCATGCTGGATGAGGTTTTTCTGGATCAGCGGGACCTCCTCCAGGGCCATCTCGACCCCCAGGTCTCCCCTGGCCACCATCAGGCCGTCGGCGATGTCCAGGATCTGCTCCAGGCGCTGCAGGGCCTGGGGCTTCTCGATCTTGGCGATCAGCAAAGGCGGGCTGCCGGCCCGGTTGATGAGCTCCTTGATGGGTTTGAGGTCGTCCTCGTGCCGCACGAAGCTCATGGCCACGAAGTCCACCTGGGCGTCCAGGCCGCAGACCAGGTCGGCCCGGTCCTTCTCGGTGAAGGCCTTGATGCGCAGGTTGGAGTCGGGCAGGTTGACGCCCTTGTGGGCGCTGATCTGGCCCCCGGTCAGCACCTCGGCCAGCAGGCAGTCGTCCTGGCGCTCCAAAATCTTTAATTCCAGCCGCCCGTCGGCCAAAAGAATGCGGCTGCCGACGGCCACGTCGTCAAGCAGGTGCGCGTAGTTGACCGTCAGGGTGTCGGGGGGCGCCTCGTCGTTGCCGACCACCAGGCGGATGTGCTGGCCGTTGTCCAGGCGCCGCTCGGTGATGGCCCCGAGCCTGATCTTGGGCCCGGAGAGGTCCTGGAGGATGCCCACTTCCTTCCCCTCCTCCCGGGCCAGCTTGCGGATGAGGGCGATGTTGGCCAGGTGGCCGGCGTGGTCGCCGTGGGAGAAATTTAGTCTGGCGACATTGAGCCCCGCCCTGATCATGCCCGTCAAAATCTCCGGCGAGGAGGAGGCCGGCCCGATGGTCGCCACAATCTTTGTCTTTCTGAGATCGATCAATTCCGTCATAAAGTGTCCTTTCCTTTCCATCGGCCCCTGGGCCCGGGGGCGCCGGGCCGGCCAATCCGGACCGCGCCCCGACGACGGCCGGCCGCCTCGCCCATGATAGCCCAAAGAGACGGGCCGCGCCACGACCGTCAGTTTTCAGCCGTGATTTCAGGGACGGGGGACGGCGCCCGGAACGCCGGCGGCCCCCGGAGTTTTTTTCAAACCTCGGCCGGAGGCGGGTTCGCGCCGCCGGCCGGCAAGTTTATATCTTGACTTTTACTAGAATCAAACAATTTCTTAACCTACAGACTAAATACTAAGAGCCATTATAACACAAAAAAAGTTTGAAAACAGAAATTCCCGAGCAAGCCTGGGGACGCCGGGATCCGCAATGTTCCCGGTCATTGACTGTTTGTCAGCAATGAGAGTCAATGGACATGTTTCTTCATAGGTCAAATGTTTATGACCATAAAGATTGACGCTTAGACAAGTCATATTGACTATATAATTTTTTATAATAGACTAGCATTCTAAAGTTAATCTTTATCTTTAATAAAACAACATTTACGATGTTTATGAGTCTGACCCCTTGTTTGGTCATGGTCGGATCGATTCTTACAAAGGCGCGGCAGTCGATGTTACAAGCGGTATAGCCAACAAATATCTCACGCATTTTTCAGAGTGGGAATGATTGAAAACAGTAGTCAGTATCACTAGGACTTCAACAGTCAAGAAAACTGGCGCGACTACTATGACTGATCGTTATTACAATACGAACATTGATCCTGATCAAGAAAAAATACTTGCCATTCGCCTTAATCATTAGAAAGTCGAAACGACACACTTTTTTCTTGATCACACATTCGAAGAAGACAAGCGCGGGGCCACAAAAAAGATGGAGCTGAAGTATTGTCTATCCTCAGGAAGCTGTCACTAAATATACTGAAGATTGCTCAAATTGAAGTTCGTGAAAGTTTTTCATTCACGGTCAAAAAAAATTCAAGCAGACAGCAATTATTTAGCTGAAATTGATTCAATCATAGGAAATTTTTTAGAGATGCCCAAGCTGCGAGATTAGGTCGCCCTCGAATTCCTTGTCGTCGACGGCGTCGTCCGCGCCGCCGCTTTTGTCGAGCCCGTCCCAATGCGCGCGGAAAACCCTCG
>JAISET010000042.1 GCA_031264015.1 Deltaproteobacteria bacterium
CCCTGGGCTTGGTCGCCTTGGGGGCGGCGGCCTTGACGGCCCTGGGCTTCGCCGCCTTGGGGGCGGCGGCCTTGACGGCCCTGGGCTTGGTCGCCTTGGGGGCGGCGGCCTTGACGGCCCTGGGCTTCGCCGCCTTGGGGGCGGCGGCCTTGACGGCCCTGGGCTTGGTCGCCTTGGGGGCGGCGGCCTTCTTGACGGCGGCCTTGGCCCTGGGGGCGGCCGCCTTCTTGACGGCGGGCTTCTTGGCGGCGGCGGGCTTCTTGACCGCGGGCTTCTTGGCGGCCGCGGGCTTTTTGGGCGCGGGCTTCTTGGCGGCCGGCTTCTTGGCGGTGGGAGTACTAGTTGAATCAGTCACAGGACACCTCCTGAGGAGTTATTTGAAGTCATATTAACACAAGATCTAAAAAAAGCAAGTATTAAATTCAAATTTTTTTGAAGTCATATCATTTAAGCCTCCTTTTTTTGTCTGAGCGGCTCAAAGTGACTGCAAAATTGGTCTGCCAAGCTCGAATTACACCTTTTGCCAATTGATATTTCGTTAACTACTCTGACTAGTAGGCTGAGAAGTCACCCTATTACCCGTAAAATATCCCTATTTCCAAGAGTGAACATATAAAAAAGTAGGGCGGATAACAAAAAGCTCAATTTTTAAAATTTTCATGCGCTCATAACTTTACCCTTTTAGGCAGATAATCCCAGTTGTCCAAAAATAATACACCATCAATAGATTTTATAAGCCAAGGTCTTAGATTTTGCCAAGACAAAAAGAATTTTGGTAGACAGTTAGGGCTGGTGTGTTGACTGAGGGCTATAGTACTTTTAAAGGAAACTGTTAACTAAAACTAATCTTTACGTTACTTTTTACTGAATTTAATGATACCTAAAGATGACCTGCCTTGTCGTTATAGGCTAAACTCTTGCGACATAAATGAAGCGCAGCACTATAATTATGAAGGATCGGATTGGTCTGGATTAAGGTCCCAATAAGCTATAATTTTTATTTTTTTAGGCATAGTTGTTACTTATCTTTTCTGTACATATCAACTTCCAACCTCTGATAGCGGCCGGTTAAAATATCATCATTTTATTTTCGACGCGCCTTGTTGCCGCAGACTACGGCAGGTCATTTTCCATCCTCCCGCCCTCTACTGCCCAAAATTAAAAACCATGCCGAGATTATCTTGATAATTTCATGGAAATCACGTTTTTTTGAGCCTAAATATCGCTGAAGATAAATCATTCTAGCCTTTTGTTGGTTGAAATATTAATTTGTTGAAAAAGTTCCCCCCCGCCGCCCACATCTTGGGCGGCGAAGTATTTCTCGCCGCAAGACCCAGCCGGCGGCCCGACAAAACGCGCCCGCGGACTGTTTTTCAGGCGCCGTTGGCCAAGCCGCGGCCGCGGCGGGGGCCCTCGTCCCGAGACTGGGGAACATAAGATTGACCATCTGAGAATTTTTTATAACATTTCAACTCTTTGGGTCAATAAAATCTAAGACAATTATACATATTGACATTCACCAGAAAATTAAGTACAATCATTCTTATTTGAACTGTCTTAGTTCTTTCTTTAGGCGGCTAAACAGATTCGTCATTCATATTAGAAATTATTAATTTTACTCACTTTTAGTCCCGATTGTTTGTATGTGTATGCGGAAGATCGCGGATCTTTAGGCGAACGATCCGGGCCGAAACTTCCCGACTTGCGGCGGCGTCCTTCCTTATATATAAGGTCGGGCGGGCCGGGGGGCGCCGCCGTCCGTCGAGACTCGGCCCCCCGCTCCCGGAGGCGTCTTCAGGCCTTGCCCCAGGCCCCCGGAAGGAGTCCGGACAGCCGATAAAGCGGCCTCCCGGGGCGGCCCGGAGGCGGGGCCGATCTTTTCTAGAACTGGTGATTGTTGTAAAATGGCCGCGGACAGACCGGGGTTTTTGGAAAAGACGACGGCCGGACGTTTTTCCAGACCGACCCGGCCGCCCGCCCCCCCGCGAGCCCGTTTTTTTCCGCGTCTCCAAAGGAGATAGAGATTAGGTATATAGTCCGACATAGTCTCCTGGCCGGGGGGGCCCGGTTTGACATGGTCCGCCCCGCCTCCGGCCGGAACCGGCCTCTTTCCTCCCGGACGACCTTTTCGGCCGCGGCCCTGAGTCTTCTTCTTCTCCTCGCCGGCTGCGGCACCATCATCCCCGACATCCCCGACATGATCGTCACCAACCAGAGGGTGGCCGAGGCCGACCAGCTCCTGGCCAGCGACCCCCTGGGCCCCATACCCAGGCCGCAGCTGCCTCCCGACCTGGCCGCCGCCCCTCCCCCCTCCGACGCCGACGCCGTCGCACACGGAAGTCCCGCGCACTATCGGCTGACCGTCAGCGCCCCCGGCGGGCCGGACGATTTGGTCGACGGATACCGCAAGGTCAACGACCTCGACCTCAAGCTGGACACCCCCCCGGACTCGGAGCTGGGGCTGATGCGCAGGCTGCGCGCCTCCCTGGGCCAGGGCCAGGACTACCTCCGCTCGCTGGGCTACTACGAGGGAACCGCCGAGGGCGGGATCGCCAGGCCGCCCTCCGCCGTCTCCGACGCGTCCGACGATGACGCCCCCGCCTCGTCCTCGCCGTCGTCTTCAACGTCGTCTTCTTCTTCCGGCGCCCGAGGCGGACAAAACGGCGCCGGGACTTCCGGGAACAACGGCCAGGCCCCTCCCCCGCCGGCCTACTCCGTCGAGATCACCCTGACCGCGGGGCCGATGTATTATTTGGAGCCGGGGGAGCTGATCATTTCCGGCGACCCGCTGTTGAAGCCCGACAACGACGAGCCGGCGGTCGACCCGGCCACCGGCCAGTTTGACGACGAGCTTTATTTAAGGACCGAGAGGACCAAGGAGGAGCATCTGAGGAGGGCCCTGGAGGCCCGGGAGGCCGGACGTCCCGCGGGCGGGGGCATCTGCCCGAAGACGGAGGGGGGGCGGCCCTGCCCCGCGGGGGACCTTGTCTCGGCCGGACTGAAGCCGGGCGCCCCGGCCAGGGCGGCGGACGTCCTGGAGGTGGTGGACAACGTCGAGAGGAAATGGCGCGACGACGGCTACCCCCAGGCCGAGATCGTCGGGACCAGGTACTCGATCGACCCGGTCAAAAAAACTCTTCTGGCCCAGATAATCTTAAACCCCGGGCCGTATTTGAAAATGGGCGGCCTGGTGGTCCGCGGGGACGACACGGTCAACGAGCGCTATCTGAGGCACAACGTCAACTGGCGCGAGGGCCAGAACTGGAGCGAGGACGCGGCCGAGCGCTACCGCGAGATTTTATTGCAGACAGGGCTTTTTAAATCGGTGGAGGCCAAGCCCGCGGGGGAGCCCGACGCCTCCGGCAACACGGCCCTCGAGGCGACCCTGGAGGCCGCCCCCAGGCGCACCGTCAGCGGGTCCTTGAACTACGACTCCGACTGGGGTCCGGGCGTCTCCGTGGCCTGGGAGAACCGCAACCTCTCCGGCTGGGGCGACAGCCTGCGCGTGGAGCTCCCCTACTGGAAGGATCTGGTCCAGCTGGGCCTCAACTACCAGAGGCCCTTCGTTTTCAACAACCGCAACCAGAGCCTGTTGGTCGAGGGGTATCTTTTAAGGGAGGACACGGAAAACTACGAGCTCTCCTCCATCTCCGCCGCCGCCGGTTTTGAGAGGCGCCTGAACCGCAGGCTGCGGGCCAGGCTGCAGACGAGCCTGGAGCTGGGCACGCTCGACGAGCGCATGGACGGCAGGCGCAGATACCAGGTCGTGGGCTTCCCCTTCAACATGTACTGGAACAACGCCGACAGCTATCTGGACGCCACCCACGGACTGCGGGCGTCGCTTCTTTTGTCCCCGTATTACGGGAGCTACCTGGCCGACTTCAAGGTCGTCAAATACCGTCTGGAGGCCAGCTTCTACCGGCCGCTGGCCCCGGAGAACAGGCTGGTCCTGGCCCTGCGCGCCATGATGGGCTCCATCCTGGGGACGGGGCCGGAGTACCTGCCCTCGTCCCTGCGCTTTTTCGGCGGCGGCGGGCAGTCCGTGCGCGGCTACGAGTACCAGTCCATCGGCCCCCGCAACGCCAGGGGCAGGCCCGCCGGCGGCGCCACCGTCGGGGAAATCTCCGGCGAGCTGCGCTGGCGATTTTCCCAGACCATGGGCGCCGTGGCCTTCGTCGACGGGGGCATGGTCTACGAGAGGGCCGACATCTCGCAGATGGGCCGGGATTTTCTCTGGGGCGGGGGCCTTGGCTTCCGCTACTACAGCCCCGTCGGCCCCTTCCGCCTCGACCTGGCCACCCCCCTGACCCCCAGGGAAGAGGACGGCCCCCTGCAACTTTACCTAAGCCTCGGCCAGAGTTTTTAAGATGCCTCAAGATAACAGCCGCCCCGGACGTCCGGGGGGCGACGACGGCCCGGGCGTCGACCTGGGGAAATCAGCCTCCCCCCGCGGCGCCGGACCAGTCCCCGCCCCCGTCCCCGTCGGAAAAAAACCCGGAAAGAGCCTGCCCCGGCGCCTGCTCAAGGTCGCCGGGATAATCCTTTTAACAGTGTTTTTTCTCGTCGCCGGCGCCGTCCTCTTCCTGCGCAGCCAGAGCGGGCTCGACTTTCTCGGGGGGAAGCTCAAGGCCGTCCTGCATGAGAGCGGCCTGGACGTCGACTGGAAAAGTCTCGAGGGGACGCTGCCCTCGAGCCTGAGCCTGACCGGCGTGACCCTGGCCGACCGGAAGGGCGAGTTCGCCAGCGTCGGCCGCCTGAGCCTGGCCCTGAACCTCCGCCCGCTGCTCCGCGGCGCGGTCGACGTCGAGGACCTGACCCTGGAGCAAGTCGACTTCTCGCGCCGCCCTGAAATAGAGTTGAAACCCGACGAGGACGACAAACTCTCGGGACCCTTCCACCCCCCCGACGTCACCGCCAACGTCAGGGTCTCCGGGCTTCTCAACCCGGAGGTGCTGTCCCCCGAGGCCGCCGGCGACGCCCCCGGCAGGCTCGGGCTCGACGCCAGGGTCAAATTTGTCAAGGGGTCCCTGGACGCCGACGTCACCGCCTTCTGGCTGGACGGGGCGCGCGGGGGCGTCTATCTGCGGACCAGCGCCCGCCAGTACGCCGAGGGCGCCCCCGACTATCTGGCCGTGGACCTCACCGCCAGGGACGGCCCGGGCGGCCCTCTGAGCCATCTGCTCGACCGGCCCGACTGGCCCGCCTGGAGCCTGGCCTTCAAGGGCTCCGGCCCCCTGAGCGGCTGGAGCGGCCTGTTCAGTCTCAGCCTGGCCGACGAGGAGCAAGCCGGCGGCGACTCGGACGTCGACAATACTAACAATAATAATAATTCCGACAGTAATAGTGGCAGCGACGACGACGACGCCAATACCGCCGCCGCCGGCCGCGCAGTCCGGCAAGTCCTGACGGGCGTCCTCAACCTGAGCGGGGCCTCGGGGTCGTTCAAGACCGACGTCCTGGACTCCCCGAACATCACCCTGGGCCTGGCGGCCGCGGCCGGGGCCGACGCGCCTCTGCCCTTCCCGCCCGCGGTCGCGGAAAAACTGGGCTCGCCCCTCGGCGCGACCGGCAGCGCGGTCTACAAAGGCGGCACCCTGAGCGGCAGCCTGTCGTTTTTCACCCCCGCGGCCAGACTCGACGTCGCCCGGCTTCTGGTGGAGAACAACGATTCCGGCCTGACGGTGGCCTCAAACGGCGCCCTCTTTGTGGACCGGTCGCTTCTGTCCGCGCCCGGGCCCGCCCCCGAAACTCAGGAAGACGGGACTGCGGACGACGCGGCCCAAACCGACGCGGCCGCTTCCGACGGCGCGGCGGCGTCGTCATCGTCGCCTTCGTCGTCATCGTCACCGACGTCGTCATCGCCCTCGGGCGGCCAGTCGGGCGGCATGCCCGCCGTCTCCCCCGGAGTGGCGACGGCGTCGCCGGCCGTCGACAATCGACCCGACGAAAACGCCGCCGCCTCCGCGACCGCCGATAATGACGCCGCGGGGAAAGCCTCCGCTCCGACTGTGGCGTCGTCATCGTCATCCTCATCGTCATCCCCCGCCGGACAAAACATGTCCCTGCAGTACAACCTGGCCCTGCGCCGGGAGGGGGGAAAACTCACCCTGAGCGACCTGTCCCTCGCTGGCGACGAGCTGGCCTTGAAAACGGCCGGGGAGATGACCGGCGACAAACCGGAGAGGCTGGCCTTGCATCTGCGGCTGGGGGCGGACAGCGCCTGGCAGAAAATACTCGGGCAGTTTTTGGCCGACGGGGCGCCCTCCCCCGGCGAGATCAGAGTCTCGGCCGAGCTCAAACTAGCGGGCCCGGACGACGGGTCGTCCGGGGAGGAGCGGGACGCGGGCAGCCCTGACGACGGCCGGCAGGACGACGACCGGGGCGGCAAATTCGACTTGGACGCCGAGATAACTCTCGACGAGCTGGCGGCCTTCGCCGGGCCCTTATCCGGAAAAATCAGCGCCGAGCTCAAGGCGAGCGGGACCGTCGACAACCTGCTGGTGGACCTCAAGGCGACCAGCCCGAAGATCGCCGGCCCCGGCCAGGCCTTCCCCGACGTGGTCCTCTCCTACAACGGGAGCCTCAGGGGACTGCCTGACTTCAGCGGGCTCGGGGGGACGCTGACCCTGGGGACGGGACGGACCATGGGCGGGCCGGTCTCCTTGTCGAGCCGGGTGGCCCTGGACATCGTCCCCGCGGCCGGCGCGGGCGGCATTATTAATCGCGACGCCGGCGGCGTTGTCAACGGCGGCTCCGACGACGCGGGCGTCCCCGACAATTCCGCAGTCCCCGACGACGCGGCCGACGCCGCCGGGACGAATGTCGCCGGCAAACCGGCAAGCGGCCGGAACATCGCCATCGCCGACCTGGTCCTGGCCGGCGGCGGCGGGGAGTCGGTGGACCTGAAAATCCCAAGTCTCGCCGTCGAGCTTCGTCCGGGGGCGGCGCCCAAAATCGCCGGCTCGCTGGACCTCAAAATCGGGGACTGGAAAACCCTGGGGGAGCTGACGGGCCTGGATCTCGCCGGAACGCCCGCCAGCCTGAGCGCCTCCGTCCAGCCTGACGACGCCGGCGGGGGCAGGGTCAAAGTTTTCCTGGACCTGCCGCAGTTCAGGATGGGCCCGAGCCTGAGCCTCAGCCAGGTGAGACTCGACCTGGCGGCCGACGGGCGCCTGAGCGACCCCGGGGTGGACCTGACCTTAAGCGTGGGGCCCGGCCGGGCCGGGGGTGTCGACATCGGGGGCGGCAGGCTGGAGGCCAGGGGGACGGGCGACGACGGGCGCGTCAGCGCGGACTTCAAGGCCCCGGGCGGACAGGATCTTCTGACTCTGGCCGGGACGTTTAATCTGAACGCCAGGAACGCCACCGTCTCCAACCTGGCCGTCAACCTCCCCCAGATCCCCGGCGGCGCCCGCCTTGCCGGACCGGTCTCCCTCGACTTCGCCGCGGGGCTCTCGGTGGGGCGGACGAGCCTGGTTTTCGGCGGAGGCGGGAAAGCGGACTTCTCCATGGCCCTCGAGCCCATGAAAGTCGACGCGGCCGTCACCGACCTGCCGTTGTCCTTGCTGTCCGGGGTGATGGAGGACCCGCCCCGGGGCCGGGTCAGCCTCAAGGCCGACTACCGGGAGGGGGGCAGCGGATCCTTCGACCTCAGGGCCACCATGACCGCGCCGCCCGCCCTGGAGGGGTTGTCGAGGACGCTGGACATATCGGCCGCGGGCAGGATCGAAAACGCCCGCTCGGCCGCCGGCACCGTCGCCGTCTCCCCCGGGCGCGGCCAGGAGGTCAAGGTGGACTACCGCCTCCCCCTGACGCCCGAGGGCCTGTTTTTTAAGCCCGACTTGTCCGGGCCCGTCTCGGCGGGCCTCGTCTGGAAGGGTCCCGTCGCCCCGCTGTGGGGGCTCGTCGGGCTCGCCGACCGAAGTCTGACGGGGCAGCTCGACCTGGCCGTCAGCCTCGGGGGGACGCTGGCCAACCCCAAGCCAAAAGTCAGGCTCTATCTGGCCAACGGGGTCTACGAGGACCTGGTCCTGGGGCTGGGGCTCTCCAACATCAACATGGAGGTCAGGGACCAGGAGGACGGCGACCTGCGCCTGGTTTTGGAGGCCGGCGACGGGGCCGGCGGCAAGCTCTCTTTGGAGGGCGCCGTCAAGCCCATGGGCAGCCCGCCCTCCATCGCCGTCAGGGGGCAGCTGAAAAGGCTCGCCCCCCTGGTGCGCGACGACGCCTCGGCCGTGGTCACCGGTCTCGTCTCGCTCGACGGCCCGTTCGCCGCCCTGGTCGTCAAGGCCGACGCCGTGGTCGAGCAGGCCGAGATCAACCTCGACCAGCTCAGGGGCGGCGGGTCGGTCAGGACCCTGGAGATCGAGAACGACATGGCCCCGGTCTCCCGCGGGCCGCAGCTGGAGCTCAAGATCAACCTGCCCAAGCAGGTCTTCATCCGCGGCCGGGGGCTCGACAGCGAGTGGGCCGGCGACGTCGTCGTCACCAACCCCCAGGGCAGGATCCTGGTGGGCGGGACGCTGAGGCCCGTCAGGGGGACCTTCGACCTGCTCTCGAAGCAGTTTATTTTCACCGGCGGCGAGATCCGCTTCCAGAAAGCCCCCAATTTCAACCCGGCCCTGGCCGTGGAGCTGACCAGGCAGACCAGCTCGCTTCTGGCCATGGTCAAAGTGGCGGGCACCCTGGACCGCCCCAGGATCATCATGGAGAGCCAGCCGCCCCACCCCTCCGACGAGGTCCTGGCCCAGGTCTTGTTCGGCAAGCGCGTCTCGCAGCTCAGCCGCGTCGAGGCCCTGCAGCTGGCCAACAGCCTGAGGGTCCTGGCCGGCTTCGGCGGCGACATCGGCCTCACGGTTCTGGGGACCATGCGCGACGCCCTGGGCCTGAGCGTGCTGCGGGTCAGCGACTCCAGCGAGGCCGCCGACAACCGCATCCTGGGCGGCAACAGCTTCCGCGACAACCTGGGCCTGGACGACGACGGCGACTCCGGGCGCGACTCCACCACCATCGAGGCCGGCCGCTACATCGGCGACAACATTTACGTGGGCCTGGAGCAGAACCTCAGCGACAACAGCACCGGCGTCAGGGTGGAGGTGGAGCTGGCCCCCAGCGTCACCCTGCAGAGCCGCACCTCGTCCACCTCCAACCGGGTGGGCCTGGGCTGGAAAAAGGACTACTAAAAACATTAGGAGCCGGGACCTCAAAAAAACACCGGGGCCCGCTAAAAAAATCCGGGCGGGCGTCGTCATGGTCGCCGCGACAGCAAAACCCGCCCCGCCCCGCCGCCGTTATTTGAACGCCCGCAGGAGGCGCGGTTTTTCCCGCCTGAAAGAGACATGATTTTTCCCGCCCGCAGGAGGCGCGGTTTTTCCCGGCCGAAAAAAGCCGGGCCGGTCGCGATCCGACCGGCGTCACCCCCGGACCGCAAGAAGCGTCGCCCCCCCGGAAAAAACGCATTATTGTCGCGCCCCTCGTAGTCATGGCTACGGCGCGGCGTCGAATTTTGCGCTAAGCTGACTGTCAAACGCCCCCGGTCTTTCGCCAGGCGGGACGGGGGCGGGACGGGATCCCCCGGCATTCCGTCGGCGACAGACAAAGGGGACAAACAAAGGGGAGGGAAAAAAATGACCGCCTTCATCGGCTGCGACATCTTTCAAGAGGAGATCGACTGGGTCCTGAAGCGGCACCCGGAGATCAAGGCGGACGCCCGCTGGATCAGGGCGGGCCTGCACAACGACATGGACCTGCTGGAAAAGACGCTTCGGGAGGCCCTGGAGGAGAGGAGGGGGACCGGGGACCTGAGACTTTTCATCGGCGGCGGCTGCCTGCCCCACATGCCCGAGATCGCCAAGGAGTACGGATTCCCCGTCATGCGCGTGAAAAACTGCCTCGAGGCCATCCTGGGCCCGGAGAGGCTCAAGGAGCTGGAGAGCGGGCGGACCATGGTCGTCACGCCCTCCTGGCTGCGCAAGACCTGGTTCGCCGCCGACGGCATCAGGGCCATGCTGGGCTGGGACGACGTCGACTTCCGGCAGAATTTCGGCCGCTACGACAGGATCCTCCTCCTGGACCCCGGCCTCGAGCCCGTCACCGACATGGAGATACTGGAAGCCTTCGAGACGATCCAGGTGCCCATCGAGGTCGAGCCGCTGTCATTGGACAACTTCGAGGCCTTCGTCACCGACTTTCTGGCCCCTCAAGCCTGACGGCCGCGGCCAAAGCCGACGCGAGCCCGCTTGGAAAAAATCGCCCCCTGGTCGCCGCAGGCCGGCGGCCATGGCCCCGGCCGCCCGGCCGCGGCTCGGGCCATGGGGGGCCTCCAAATTGGGGGCCTCCAAATTGGGGGCCTCCAAATTTCGTCAGACCCGCCTGAATTAATTCCCCCGGACGAAGCCCGTCCCCTCCCCCTCCCGGGCGTTTTTGGAGCCGGCCGGCCCGGCCGAACCCGCCGCCCCGTCCGTCCGCCTCCCAAGCCCCGAAAAAACCGGCCGGACCCGGGTGCCGGAACCCGCCCGAAATTTGTCGGCTTTTTTGTCCGACCCGCCCCTGGCCGCGCCGACGCGCCCGGAAAAGCCCGCGGTGGCGACGGGCGAAACCTCGCCTGCCGACAGGAAACCATCCGGCGCTCCGAGACGCTCGCCGAAAGCTCCGGCGCCAGACGCCGTTCCGTCGAGCACATTCCGAAAGTCGGCGCGTGTTCGTGACGTTGAGCAAGGACCGCGGCTGGCTGAATGTCGGCGCCTGAAAAACTTGTCACTAAAAATTACTTGGCGACATGCCCTATATAATTGAGATAACTTCATTGATATCGTCAAGCTTATTGTTTGACAAAGATATTAAACATTATTTGTCAATAAATTTATTTATTGCCAATTAATTATTTTTGTCATGTCTTTATGCATACTTAGCGCTATAAAAAAAATTCTTCCGGCCTTGACTTTTTTTGGCCGATCCTTTATCCTCGTTTTGTTATTGAGATTCTTTCACAATAACTCGAACCCCAGCAAAAATCCGAAACTTGACCCAGCAAAAATCCGAAACCTGACCCGGCCTCAGGCCGGCCAAAACAGGCCTCCCGCGCGCCTAAAAAGCGGACGGCCGTCGTCCGCCAGCCGCGCGCTCCCGCCGTCAAAAAACAGGCGGGGCGCCTTCACCGGGGAACGCATGAACACCAGCCAATCCGTCAGCTCCCTGTACGCCATGATCGGCCCGGCCGGCGCGGCCCTGATCGTCCTGGGCCTCATGGCGGCGCTTCTGATCGTCAGGAACTGGATCTATCTGTTTCTGACCGCCAGGGACTTTAAAAAAGCCGCCGCCGCCATGGCCCTCTCCCCGGGATCCGCGGAAAGTCTTCTGCGGCGATACGCCAACAACCCCGTCGTGGGCATAATCGCCGACGTCTTCAAAACCCACGGGCGCCACTCCGACGACCTCAAGGCCGAGGTGGCCTATCTTTTCCACGTGCATTTTTCCAGGACCCAGCGCGACCTCTCCATTCTGCGCGTCATCGCCTTGATCTCGCCCATGCTGGGTCTCCTGGGCACCTTGCTGGGTCTCTCCGGGGTGTTTAAGACCCTGGCCGCCTCCGCCTCCTTAAACACCTCGGCCATCCTGGCCGCGGGCATCTGGGAGGCCATACTGACCACCATCATGGGCCTGACCCTGGCCATACCGGCTTTGATCGCCGGGTACTTGTTCCGTCTGCGGCTCAGGGGCTTCCATTTGACGGCCATCGAGTACGGCTACCGCTTCCTGGACTACAAGACGGCCTCCCAGAACAACGGCAGGCCGGCCGGACCGGCGCGCCAGGCCGACGGTCGGACAAAGCCCGACCAGACGGCGAAAAACGAGCCCGGCGGCGATTTTTCCGTCAAAATCCAGGCCGCCCCCGGAACGACCCGCGCCGAGGCCGGCGCGGCCGGGGGCAACGGGAGCGGGAGGGCCGCCGGCGCGTGAACCTGGACTCCCCTTTAAACGACCCCTGGTCGGAGGACGACTCTTTGGACATGACGTCCCTGATCGACGTCATCTTCCTCCTGCTGGCTTTTTTTATCCTGACGGCCACCTTCGCCGCCCCGGCCATGGACGTCCGGCTCTCCGAGGCCGACAACGCGACGCCGGTCAGGGCCGAGGAAAGCGCCCTGACCATCACCGTGGACGCCGAGGGGCTCGTCTACCGGGGGGAGCAGGTCCTCGACGCGGACGCCCTGAGGCGGATCATCCAAAACCACCCGGCCGGCGCGGCCATTTATTTCAACGTCGACCAGGCCGCGCCCTTCGGGGCCTTCCTGGAGGTCCTGGACGAGGCCAAGGGGCAGAGGCGGGAGAGGTTCATGATCAACGCCAGGCCGAGGACGGGCGGCCGGAATGCGGAATTGGACGGAGTCCCCCTGGCGGGGACGGAGACCGCCGAGACGGCGACGCCGGCCGATCAGACAGTTTCTACCGCCCCCTCCGGCGATTAGGAGGCGTCGTCATGGGTGAAAACCAAACGGGCGTCGTCATGGATGGAAACCAAACGGGCGTCGTCATGGGTGAAGACCGGAGGGGCGTCATGACGAGCGGGGACCAAAGGGGCGTCGTCATGAGCGAAATCCAGGGGGGGGCCCAAGGCCGATGAGCTTCCAGGCCCGCACCATGCTGGCGGGGGACGTCAGGTACCTGTTCGCCGACCGCTACCGGCAGGCCTCGAGACTCAGCTCGCTGTTCGGGCTGGCCGCGGGCCTGACCCTGGCGGGGCTTTTCATCCTGCGCCCGCCGGACCTCTGGGAAACCGAGGCGTTCCCCCCGGACCCGGCGCCCATCACCATGGAGATTATGGCGCCGCCCCCGCCCCCGCCCGTCATAGAGGAGATCATAGCCGAGCCTCCGCCGGAGCCCCTGCCGGCGCCCGTCGTGCCCATGGATCTCTCGCCGCCCGAGGAGGTCGTCCCGGAGCCGATCGAGGACAAAAACTCGCTGGTGGAACCCGAGCCCGAGCCCGAGAAGAAAGAGAGGCCCAGGCCCAGGGAAAGGCCCGGGCCGCCTCGGCCGGTCGTCTCCGAGGCGGCGGCGCCCCCCGCGGAAACGCCCGTCCCGGCGGCCACCGCGGCGCCCAGGGCCGGCGGGGCCCGGGAGAGGAAGTTCGTCAGGGAGTTTCTGCGGCTGGTGGAGAAAAGCAAATTTTATCCCAACGAGGCCAGAAGGGCGGGGCTGACCGGCACGGTCAAAGTCAGGGTCGGCTTCGACGGGGGCGGCAACATCTCGGGCGTCAGCCTGGTCCAGGGCGACCACGACCCGGTCCTGGGCCAGGCGGCCCTGACGACCATGGAGAGGGTCAGGAGCCGCTACAGTCCGAAGGAGGGCTCCCCGGACTCGGTCGTCGTCCCCATCGTCTTCCAGCTGAAGGGCTAGAGTTCCGGCTGAAGGGCCGGGGGCAGGCTTTTAAGAAGGGCCGGGGGCCGGGTTTTTAAGAGGGGCTTGACCGGCGCCCCCGGTCCTTGTAACTTGGACGGGCGGGCGGCTTGCCAAGCTTATTTTTTGACGAGTCCGAACGGTTCGGATCACAGGATTTGTTTGGTTTTGTCCGATTGGAGTCTTGTTAAAGTCAGCCTTTGTCCAGTTTGTCACAATCAGGTTCGAGCAGGCTTGGTTTTGATATTTTTGGCCCGCGCGAATTGAGACCATATTTTTTACTTGCCAGGGTGGCGGATTTGTTGTCAGCCGAAAAAACACCAGAGTCGACGATCGTCCCGACGGCGGGGCCCAGGATGGAGAGCAAACTCCCCGCGCCCCACCCGGACAAAGACAAGGCCGCCAACCCCATGGCCGCCAACCCCATGAACGCCAACCCCATGAACGCGGCCCTGGGGCGGCCGGACGAGGGGGACGACCGGGGCCTCCAAAAGTATTTCGCCAAAAAGAGCCCCGACCCGGCCTCCGGCGCCTTCGCAAGCAAGTTTACCGTGCATGCGGGGACGGTGGGGAGGAGCCTGGCCGGCGCCGAGGCGGCGGAGGAGTTCTCCAAGCTGCTGGACAACTGGGGCTGGGAGCCGACGGGCGTCTACCTGCACGTCCCGTTCTGCCAGAACCGCTGCCTCTACTGCGGCTTCGCCGGACGCGGCCCCCGGCCGGACCTGTTGGACAGGTACGCCGACGCCCTGGCCGGGGAGATAAAATTTCTCGCGTCCCGCCTCCCCGCCGACCCCGGGCCGGTCAGGACCGTTTATTTCGGCGGCGGAACCCCGACCGTCCTGAGCCCCGCGCAGCTCGAGAAAATCACCTCCAGCCTGCAAAAATATCTCCCCCTGGCCAACGACCTCGAGATGACCCTGGAGGGCCGGGTCGGGGACCTGAGCCCGGAGAAAGTGGCCGGGTTTCTGGGCTGCGGGATCAACCGCTTCTCTCTGGGTGTGCAGAGCTTCAACGGGAAAATTAGAAAGTCCCTGGGCCGCCACAACGAGGGGACGGAGGCGGCCAGGCTCCTCGGCAACCTGATCAAGCCCCAGAAGGCCGCCGTCATCATCGACCTCATCTACGGGCTGCCGGGCCAGACCGTCGAGGATTTTCTGGCGGACGTCAGGCTGGCCGACCAGATCGGGGTGGACGGCCTGGACACCTACCAGCTCAACACCTTCCCCGGAGGCGAGTTGGAGAAAGCCGTCCAAAATGGCCGGCTGGATCCGCCGGCCCCCCTGGCCGAGCAGGGAAAATATTACCTGGCCGCCTTCGATCTGCTGAAAGATCTGCGCTGGCGGGACCTGTCGTTGAGCCACTACGCCCGGGACACCAGGGAGCGCAACATTTACAACCCCTGGGCCAAGACGCGCGGCACCTGTCTGGCCGTCGGCGCCGGGGCCGGGGGCTTTCTGGCCGACCACGCCACCTACCGCCTGCCGGACGCCGAGAACTATCTCGACAACGCCGAAAAGGGCCTCTTCGCCCCCGACTTCGTCACCTCCCCCGACGGGCGGGAGACGGCGACCAGGCTGATCGTCGGCCAGGTCGAGCGGGGCTGGCTGCGCCTGGAGGAGCTTTTCGCCCTCCCCGACGTCTCCAGGGAGAACGTGGAACTTTTATGCCGCGACTACGCCGGGGCCGGCCTGGTGGAAATCAGCGGCGACCGCCTGGACCTGACCCCCGCCGGAAGATTCTGGGGCGTCAACATCACCCAGGCCCTGGTGACGGCCGCGACCGACAAGGCCGCGCGCTAGGCGCCGACGGCGGAAAGCGGCCAGGACGGACAAGCCGCCGCTCCAGACCGGGCCCCGGCGAATGATTTTGAACGAGCGGCCGCAAGGGCCGGGGATTTTTTAACGACATGCCGCCATCGCGCGCATGTGACTTTCTTCTCGGAAACGACGACTAAAGACCCCAAATTAGAGGCGGGGAGAAACGGCGGAGCCGGAAAAAGGGTGCTGAAAACTCCTTTGTCCCCGGCGAAAACCGTCCGCTTGAATTTTGCGCCAAATCTCACGCCGGGGCGGGGCCCGAGCCCGCCGGGGAGACCTTTTTCCAAAGTCCCGAAGGCCGCCCTTGAGCCGACCGACGGTTTGCCGACAGCCGGCCGACGACTTGCCGACAGTCGGCCGAAGGGAGCGTTCAACGCAAGGTGCGAACACCAGGATAGAAATTCTTTTTCCCAAAATGAAGGCCAAGGGCGCCAATTTAACGGCGCGGGAAAACGGCGGGGCCTGAAAAAGGGGCTGACAAGCCTCCTTGTCCCAGGCCAACGCCGTCCGCCGGAATTTTGCGTCCAAATCCATAACGGGGGCGGGGCGCGAAACCAGGCCCCCGGAACCAACCTTGTCCGAGCCGACCGCCCCGGGATCTTTGTCTTCTCCCCAAAAGCCAGGTGGGGGATTTCAAAGAGGGCTTCCCGGGGCCCCCATGGGGAGACTTGATTGTTTCCCCCCAACCTATTATTTTTGGAGCAGCATGATGAAAAAGCATTTCCAGAAGACGCTTATCCTCACCGTTCTATCCCTGTTCGCCTGGCTGTCGACAAACGGTTTTTCCGCCCTGGCCCAGGACGTGGAGACAAGGGAAGTGACGGTCACCTCCACCCGGGTCGAGCGCGACATCTTCGAGATCCCCATGACCGTCGGGGTCAAGACCGAGGAGGACCTCAAACGACAGCCGGCCACGACCATAGCGGACTTTCTCTCCGACATACCCGGGGTGGAGATCGCGGACGGAGGCATGCCCGGCGGCAAAAGGGTCCTGATCAGGGGCGAGAGCAGCACCAGAAGCGTTATTTTGATCGACGGGGTCAAGATCTCCGAACAAAAGAGCATGAGCGGGCCCGCCATCCTGATGGACCCCAGCCAGATCGAGCGCGTCGAGCTCATCAAGGGGCCGGCCTCGGTCCTCTACGGCAGCGAGGCCATCGCCGGCGTGGTCAACATCATCACCAAAAAAGGCGGCCGCAAGCCCTTCAGCTTCAGCCAGGTGCTCGTCGCCGACTCCTCCAACGACAGCCTCAACGTCCAGAGCTCGATCTTCGGCTCGGCCAGCGGCTTCAACTACCGCTTCAGCGGAAGCGGGCAAAACGCCGGCCTGCGCAGCACGCCCAGGGGG
>JAISET010000059.1 GCA_031264015.1 Deltaproteobacteria bacterium
TAACCATACAGAACACTGTGATAAAATGACTCTTCGTTTCGGTGGTGCCGGGCCGCCAGGCCGATAAAGACAGCCTCGATGATTTCGGTCATCCTCTGGCTGTCTTTGGCCAGAAGCGCTTTTTCGAAGTCCTCTCTGGCATTTTCTTGAGTTTGACCCAAAACAGACAACAGAGAGGTTGAAAATATTTTAAAATTGTCGGATTTAACCTCCCAATTGGGAATTTTTAATGAATAATAGTCAGCGGTGCCTCCAGGACCTGGTTGAGTTTCATTCACCGTCAGATAGCCAGTCTGAAAAAGACCGGCTGCAGACGAAAGTCCGCCCACTGCAGCCGAATTGAGAGTTTTCAGTGGATAAAATTTATTTTCATCCTGCAAGAAAATTGATGGATCTCCAATATTTTTGGTAATTAAATTGTTAATAAAGTTGACTGAAGGCCCGGTGTCAATCCAAAATTGCTCGAAATAAGACTTGCGGAAACAGTTCAAAATTGAGAAAGGGTTTAGCACTCTCGACTGGCCGTCCCAACTG
The DNA here is from genome assembly GCA_031264015.1 of Deltaproteobacteria bacterium. Taxonomy (GTDB): domain Bacteria; phylum Desulfobacterota; class Desulfarculia; order Adiutricales; family Adiutricaceae; genus JAIRNQ01. The sequence goes on from JAISET010000059.1 coordinate 535, forward strand.
TAACCATCGTACCAATGGAGGAACTTGTCCCGCAGCATGGGCACAGTCATTTCCTCAAGAAAACGGCCTTTCTTTTTCATAACTTCCAGGAGGGCAGGCAGACGGCCCCCAAAATGGAGGTCGAACTCCTCAACGGTAAAGCCGCAGATATCAGCGTATTTATTGTCAAAGGTCAAATCATTTAGATGGTTGAGACCGGCCGACAGACCCGTCATGGAGTAACGAGTCACTCCGGTCACCAGAACAAAACGCAGGTATTCATCCGAGCTTTTTAGGCTTGAGTAAACGCCTTTAAGAACATCCTGAAATTGTAAAGCCAAAGGGAGGTTGCCGATTTTTTCGCTGACCTGAGCATCGTATTCGTCAATTAAGACCACAACCTTTTTATTGTATTTTTTGGATAGTAATTCAATAAGTGATGAAAGGTCAACAAATGAAGGAGTAAAATTAATGTTCAATTTTTCTTCATTTGCTATAACATTCATTCTAGAAGCTAAAGTTGCGAGGAGGCCTTCCGGGGTTAAGGCCGCAAAATTCATAAATAGGTTTATGACCGGGAATGTTTGGGAAAAATCATAATCTGAGTGCCTGCCAATCCATAGGTCCTGAAAAAGTCCCTGAGGCGGTCCGTCCGGGTCCGGCGGTCCGCTGAAAAGAGACTTAAGGGTGCTTAGTAGAAGAGATTTGCCAAACCGTCTGGGGCGGGACAGGAAAAAAAATCTATCCGAATCGGTCACCATTTCATAGATCGACCGGGTTTTGTCCGCATAAATATAGTTGCCTTCAATAAGCACCTGAAAGGTTGCTATTCCTGACTGAAGTTGCTTCATAAACCGATTCTCAATATCAAGCTTTTTTTGAATTGGTTAAAAATTACAAAAATCACTGATATAATTGTAGCCTGACTGGTTATTTTGGTCAATAATCAAATGGCAGACGCCGCCGACGGCGCCCCTCTCAGCGGTATTCGGCGGGCTCGGCCAGCAGCTTGAAGGAGTTGCCCTCCACGGTGACCATCATGGGGTCGACCTGGTAGTCGCCGTCGGGGCCGAAGGAGAAGGGGCCGGTGGCGCCCTCGAAGGGCCCCAGGGCCAGGAGGGCCCGCACCAGCTCGGCCCGGGTGCCGGCGCCCCTGCCCAGGGCGGTCGCCACGGCCAGGCCGGAGTCGTGGCCGTAGGCGGCGAACTGCTCGGCCGGCTGCCCGGTGGCCCTGGCGAACTCCTCTCGGAAGCGCACGGTCTGGGGGCGCTCGGAGAGAGTGCTGATGGCCGCGGGGATGACGGCCCCCTGCATGTAGCGCCCGTAGTTTTGGGCGAGCTCGGGCACCAGCCACAAGGGGCTCCCCAGATAGGTCATGCGGGTGACGTCGTTGAAGGCCAGAAGGGGCAGGATCTGGGCGACGGCCGAGGCGGAGTCGGGCAGGTAGAGGGCCTGGAAGTCCACCGGGGCCTGGTAGGAGATGGAGGCGCGCCTGACGGACTCGCCGCCGGTCAGACGGTTGACGGCCTCGGAGTAGCCGCCCTGCCCGGGGGCGTAGGCCGAGGTCGCCCCCATGGACGCCCCCAGGCGGGCCACCTCGGCGGAGAAGTAGCCGAGCATGCCGCGGCCGTACTGGTCGTCGGGATACAGGGCCCCCAGGCGCTCGAGGCCCATGTTTCTCACGGCGTAGCGGGCGGCCGCCTCGGCCTGGTGCTTGGGGGTGAGAAAGAGCCTCAGGACCCATTCCCTGCCCACCGTCAGGCCCAGGCGCTGGGAGACGACGATGATGGGCATGGCCACGGTCTGGGCCGTCTGGGCCGCGGCCAGGGCCTCGCGGCTGGAGACGGGCCCGACCAGGACCATGACCTCGGGCCTGGCCGCCGCCTCGTGGACAAGCCGGACCACCTGGCCGGGGTCGCCCCTGGTGTCCATCTCCTCGACGACGACCCGCGAGTCGCGCCCCAAGGCCAGCCTCAGGCCCGCCAGAGCCATCCTGGCCAGGCGGACGTTGTTCTGGGCCAGCTGGGTGTTCTCGGCGGAGGTGAGGGGCAGGAGGGCCCCCACCACGACGGTCCCCCTCGCGCCCGACATGGAGCCCAGGGCCGGGGGCCCCTCCCGGCCCGGGGGGGCCGGGGGGACCGTCGCCGGCCTGGGGTCGTAGTCGCGGCCCGGGGGCGCCGCCTCGGGGGAGTCGGGCCCGACCTCCAAGGCGGCCAGCTTGACGGCCCAGGGATGCGAGGAGAAATACGACTTAAAGTACTGGGACCAGCGGGCGTAGTTTTCCCGGTCCCCGGAGGAGGCCGCCTGCCAGGCCAGGTACCAGCAGGCCTCGGGCCCGGGGAAGTTCTGGCCGTACTGGCGCACCACTTCGGCCAGCTGGTCCGGCCGCATGTTCAGCAGGCTGGCCTCGATGCCCCTCGCGGCCTGCTCCCTGGTCTGCGTCGTCGCCCCGGTCATGGCCAGGATGTAGGCGATCAGGGCGTCGCGGTAGTTGCCCAGGGAGTAGTCGGCCCGGCCCGCCGACAGGTTCAGAGCCGCCCTGGCCGCCGGGTCCGTCGTCGTCCCGGCCAGTGAGCCGGCCAGGTTTTTGGCGTCCGCGGCCCTCCCCGCCAGCAGCAGCAAATCGGGGAGCCTCGGCCTCTGGGCCCGCCCGTAGGCCGAGTCGGGAAACTGCTCGTCCAGGCTCAGGTAGGCGGAGACGGCCGAGGAGTAGTCCCCCGCCCGCTCGCTGGAGAGCCCGTACAGACCCAGCAGGGTCTCGCGCCTGGGGCCGGAGGCCGAGTCCAAAGCCCGGCGATACAAGGCCGCCGCCGTCCGGTAGTCCCCGGAGTCGAAGGCCCCGTCGGCCTCGGCGAGCTGGTCGGGGGCGCCGCCCCCCCGCGGCGTTCCTCCGCCGACGCCGCCCATGGGGACGCAGGCGGCGAGAGCGAAAACTAAGACGAGACAGACGGTCGGGAGACAGGCGGCGGCGAGAGCGAGACGGGGGCGTCCCGGCCGGGGGCGCGGAGAGAAGGCGGTCATTTTACGAGCCTCGAGAAAAAAATCCGCCCCCGGGGGGCCCGGAACGAAAGACTGCGGCAGGGGCCGGGGGAAAGGAAGAAAAACAGAGAGTCAAAAAATCAGAAAGGCGCGGGGACAAAAAAGTTAAAAAACTTCAAAAACTTCAAAATCTTCAAAATCTTCAAAAACTTCAAAATCTTCAAAATCTTCAAAATCTTCAAAAACTTCAAAAACTTCAAAATCTTCAAAATCTTCAAAAACTTCAAAATCTTCAAAATCTTCAAAAACTTCAAAAACTCCAAAAACTCCAAAAACTCCAAAAACTTGAAAAATATAAAAACTTAAAAGACATCAATAACCTGAAAACATTCAATAACTTTCGAGATCTTAAAGAACAAGGCCGGCCGGCGAGGCCGAAAGCGGACTGGGAAGGGGGACGGGGACAGGGACCGCCGCCGGGGGGCCCCGAAAAACAAAAGCCGCGGCCGGCCTCGCCCCCGGGCCCGTCAGAAGCCCAGCCCGGCCAGCAGGTCGTTGACGGCGCCCTGGTCGAGTCTGTTCTCGGCCCCGGGCCCCCTCAGCTCCGAGGGCTC
>JAISET010000081.1 GCA_031264015.1 Deltaproteobacteria bacterium
GAGAGCGACCCGAAGCCGTCGAACAGGCTGTCGCGCTCGTTCTTGTCCAGGGCCGTGTCCACCTCGGTCCAGGGGCTGGAGCCCGCCTGGATCTTCGCGGCCACCTCCTCGGCGCTCCCGACGTTGGTCCGGGCCCGCAGGACCAGGTCGAGGGGCCCGCCGCCCTGGCAGGGCCTGGCCACGGCCGCCCCGAAGACCACCCCGGGGCCGCTTAAAACCCCGCCGGGGGCGTAGGCCCGGCCCAAAGCGGAGAGAAGCCTCGAGGCCCTGTCCTTGTCGGCCTCGGGGATGAGGACGGCCACCTCCCCGGCGGGCAGGCGGGCGGCCAGATCCAGGGGCCTGAGCGACCCCTTGAGGAAGCGGGACAAGTTTTGCAGGTCCCTGTCGGCCGGGTCGGCCAGGCGCAGCATGATCAGCCCCAGGGGCTTCTCCGTGCGCTCCATGCGGTTGAACTCGTAGTTGAGGGACAGCTCGAAATGCTGGGGATGGTAGAGGCCGCTCGAGACGTCGACGCAGGTGGCGGCGGGGCCGCCGCGGGGGTCGGGCGCGGCCGGACGGGACGGCGCGTCCGCGGATTTCCTCCGGGAGGGGGAGTCCGCCTTGGCCGCTGGTTTGGCCGTTTGCCTGGTATGCTGCCTGCCGGCGGCCATCGCTCGCGCCCCCGCCTCTCTAGGCCATGTCCAGAATGCTCTGGGGCATGTTGCGCAGGGAGACGACCTTGTCGACGCAGCCGGTCTTGATGGCCTCCTTGGGCATGCCGAAGACCACGCAGGAGGCCTCGTCCTGGGCGAGGGTCTTGGCCCCGGCCTGCTTCATGATGCGGATGCCCTCGGCCCCGTCGGAGCCCATGCCGGTCAGGACGACCCCGACGGCGTTGGCCCCGGCGTACTTGGCCACGGACTTGAACAGGACGTCCACGGCCGGCCTCTGGTGGTGGACCATGGGGCCGGTCTTGATCTCGACGAAATACCTGGCCCCGCTGCGCCGCAGGAGCATGTGGAAGTTGCCGGGGGCGATGAGGCAGGTGCCGGGCAGCACGCTGTCGTTGGCCTGGCCTTCCCTGACGTTGATGCGGCAGAGGCCGTTCAGGCGGTCGGCGAAGGCCTTGGTGAAGTTGGCGGGCATGTGCTGGGCGATGACGATGCCGGGGGTGTCCGGGGGCAGCCTGGTCAGGATGTCCTTCAGGGCCTCGGTGCCCCCCGTGGAGGAGCCGATGGCGATGACTTTGTTGGTGGTCTGGGTGATGGCCCCCTTGACGGCCATGGGGCCCTGGGAGGCCGGGGCCCTCTTCATGACCCTGACCTTGGAGGCCGCCCTGATCTTCTCGGCCAGCTGGCCGCCCATCTCGCCCACGGAGAAGGAGCCCCCGGGCTTGGCCAGGACCTCCACCGCCCCGCAGTCGAGCGCCTCCAGGGCCATGGCGCTCCCCTTGGGGGTCAGCGAGCTCACTATGATGACCGGCAGCGGCCTCGCCGCCATGATTTTCTTTAAAAATGTTATCCCGTCCATCCTGGGCATCTCGATGTCCAGGGTGACCACGTCGGGGTTGAGCTTTAAGATCAGATCCCGGGCCACGAAGGGGTCCGGCGCGGTGCCGACCACCTCTATGTCCTTGGCCTGGGAGAGCTGCTCGGTAAATATCTTTCTGACAATGGCCGAATCGTCGACTACCAAAACCTTGATCATTTGAACCTCAACTTGAAATGACCGGCGACAGGCGCCTCACCCGACCAAGACCCGACAAAGATGCGACCGAGACCCGACAAAGACCCGACAAAGACCCGACTAAGACCCGACAAAGACCCGACTAAGACGCGACAAAAATAATTCCCTGCTTTCCCCGCTCCCGACCGGCCGCCCCCGACCGTTCCCGGCTGTCCGCGCCGGACGCCGCCGGGAGGACCGGGCGCCCCGGGGCTCTTTGACGCCTCCCGGGGCCTGTCACGTCTCCAATATACCCCCGGAGTCCCTCTAATTCCAGCTTCTTCCTTAAACCGGCGCGACGGGGGCCTTTCGTGACCGTCCCGGGCCCCGCCGGACATGCCCGCCCCCTCCGGACCGGGCCCGCCTGTCAGCGGGAGGTCTTGCGGTAGATGCAGGGGGCCACGTACTGGAGCTTGTGATCCAGGCCCGAGAGGCTCTCGGAGTGGCCGATGAACAGGTAGCCGCCGACCTCCAAAAGGCCGTAGAACTTGTCGACCAGGCGGGCGATGGTGTCGCGGTCGAAATAGATCATGACGTTGCGGCAGAAGATCAGGTCCATGGGCCCCTTGAAGGGCATGGGGTCCATGAGGTTGAAGCGCCTGAAAGAGATGATCCTCCTGACCTCGGGCTTGATCTGGTAGATGTGCCCGCCCCTCTCGGCTGGGGTCTTGGTCATGTAGAGGCCCAGAGGGGCCGGGGGGATATTTTTGACGCTTTCCGGCCCGTACTGGCCCCTCTTGGCGACGTTTAAGACCTTGGTGGACAGGTCGGTGGCCAGTATCCTGAAGTCGCCGCCGTTGGCGAAGAAGGGGCTCCTCTCCATGACCACCATGGCGATGGTGTAGGGCTCCTCGCCGGAGGAGCAGGCGGCGCTCCAGACGCGCATCCTGGGGCCCCCGCCGCCGGGCCTTTTGCGCCGGGCCTCCAGCTCGGGGACGAAGGTCTTGGTCATGAAGTCGAAATGCTGGGGCTCGCGCCAGAAGCTGGTCAGGTTGGTGGCCAGGGCGTCCAGAAGGAAGACCAGCTCGTCGCCGGAGGAGTCGGTCATGACGTATTGAAAATAGGACTTGAAATTCTTCATCTGGAGCTGGGAGATGCGTTTGGCGAGCCTGGCCCGGACCAGCTCCTTCTTGCCGTCCAGAAGGTTGATGCCGCTGGCCTTGTGGACGAAGACGGCGATGGTCTGGTATTCCGCGTCGGTCAGCTCGGGCTGGTGAAAAGAACTGCGCGCCCCGGGTGCGAATTTGTCGGTCACTGTCCCCTCCAAAACTTACTTGAACGCCCGCGGCTCGTTGGATGACTGTCCGACGGGGCCCCCGACACCCCGTCGACGCCGGGGGGCGGGGTCACTGGGCGTCCGGGGTCACTGGGCGTCCGAAGTCACTGGGCGTCCGGGGTCACTGGGCGTCCGGGGTCACTGGGCGTCCGGGGTCTCGGTCTCGGGCGCGTCGGGCCGTCCGCCGAAAGTCAGCTCCTCGTCGGTCAGGATCAGGTCGATGTCCAGGATGATCAGGACCTGGGTCTTGGTCTTGGCCATGCCCTTGATGTACTCGCTTCTCAGCCGCGTGCCGAACTCCGGCGCGGGGTCGATGTCGGCCTTGTTGATGGTGATGACCTCGGAGACCCGGTCGACGACGATGCCCATCTGGGTGGGGCCGGTCACGGTCTGAAACTCGATGACGATGATGGAGGTCCTCTCGGTGTAGGCCTCCTCGGGCAGCCCGAACTTCAGGCGCAGGTCGATGACGGGGATGACCTTGCCCCGGAGGTTGATGAGGCCCCTCAGGAACTGCGGGGTCTGGGGGACCGCCGTGATGTCCATCATGCCGTTGATTTCCATGATCTTCAGAATGTCCAGCCCGTAGAACTCGCCGGCCAGCTCAAAGCGCAGGAACTTCATGTCCTGGGAGTGGTCCACCGACAGGCTGCTGCTGGCCTCGTTCAATTCCGCCTGGCTCATTGTCGCCCCCAAGCACTCCCGACCGTCCGAAAAGCCGGGTCAACACAAACATTATAGCCCCAAAGGAGGCGAATTTTAACGATTTTTAAAATCCGCCGGAAAACCGGCGGCCTACGCCCGCCAAACGACGCCGGGAACAGGACGCCCCCCCGCCCCGCGCCAAAAACGGGCCTGAAAAAAGCCGGGCGCCGGGCGAGACCCGAGGGGATCGACCCGTCCGCGACCGGCCCGCCGGCGATCAACCGAACCGGGCCCCGCGCCGGGCATGGGACGGCGACGGGCCGCGGGCGGGATCCGTCCGCCGGGGGTCCGCCGGGCGGGGACCAACCCGTCGGGCCCGGCCGCGGGTCGGACCCCGACGCGCCGAACCGGAAAGCCGGCCCCCGGCGGGCCGGCCGAAACACGGCAAATTTTCGGGGGCCCCGCGGCCCCGAAAACCCGAAGCCCCGAAAACCCGAAGCCCCGAAAACCCTAGTTGAAGGAGCCGTCGTCCATGTCCCAGTCGTCGGCGGTGCCCCCGCCGGAGCCGGGGATCATGCCCGAGCCTTCCTCGGACTCGAACAGGCCGTTGACGTCCAGGATCAGGCCCACCCGGCCGTCGCCCAGGATGGTCCCGCCGGCCAGGGTGCGCACGTATTTGAGACGCTCGCCCAGGCTCTTGATGACCACCTCCTGCTTGCCGAGCACCTCGTCCACCATCAGGCAGCATCTCTGGCCCTCGTTCTCGACGACCACCACCAGGGCCCTGGCCGGGTCGGAGACGGCGCCGGAGACGTTGACGAGGCGGTTCAGGCGGACCAGGGGCAGGAGACGGTCGCGGACCTTGATCATCTCGCCCTGGTTTTTGACGGTGAAGTACTCCTCGGGCTTGGGCCGGAAGGACTGGTTGATGGAGATGGTGGGCAGGATGTAGCGGTTCTCGCCCACCCGGACGATCATGCCGTCGATGATGGCCAAAGTCAGAGGCAGCCTGATGGTGAAGACCGAGCCCTGGTTCGGGGCGGAGGCGAAGTCGACCTTGCCGCGCATCAGCTCGATGGACTTCTTGACCACGTCCATGCCCACCCCGCGGCCGGAGATCTCGGTCACCTTGTCGGTGGTGGAGAAGCCGGGCTGGAAGACCAGGTTGTGGACCACGGCCTGGGTGGGGGTCTCGCCGGGCTGCAGAAAGCCTTTCTCCACGGCTTTTTTGACCACCTTGTCCACGTCCAGGCCGCGGCCGTCGTCGGAGAGCTCGATGACCACGTTGCCGCCCTGGTGGTAGGCCCTGAGGGCGACCAGGCCCTTGGGGGACTTGCCGTTGGCCAGGCGCTCCTTGGGGAGCTCCAGGCCGTGGTCCAGGGAGTTTCTGATCATGTGGACCAGGGGGTCGTAGAGGGACTCGACCATGTTGCGGTCGATCTCGGTGTCGTCCCCGGAGGTCTGGAACTCGACGTCCTTTTCGAACTTGTGGGCCAAATCGCGCACCAGCCGGCTCATCTTGCGGAAGGTGTTGCTGATCTGGACCATGCGCAGGCTCATGGCGTTGCGCTGCAGCTCCGAGGTGATCCTGGAGACCTGGGCCAGGTCCTTGTTGATTTTTTGCTCCTTCAAGTCTTTGATGGAGTCGTTGGAGGTGATCAGGGACTGGGTGATGACCAGCTCGCCCACCAGGTCGATCAGCCCGTCGAGCTTCTGGGTCTCCACCTTGACGGTGTGCAGGCCGGCCCCGGCGCCGGCGGAGGCCGACAGGCCCTCGCTTTGTTTCTGCTCGCGCAGGGCCGCGGCCACTTTCTCGGGGGCGCCGATCTTCTGCTTGAGGATGATCTCGCCGAGCTTGGTCTCCTTCAGGCCCTCCTGAATCTTCAGGGCCTTGTCGACGTGCTCGTGCTCCAGAAGCCCCATGGTGACCAGGATCTCGCCCACCCGGCGCCCCTTGTCCTCGCCCTGCTGCCGGGCCAGGGCCTGCTGGAGCTCGTCCTCGGTGATGAGGTTCTCCTTGACCAGGATCTCGCCCAGCCTGACGCTGCGCACGGACTTCTGGGCCTGGATGAGGCCGCCCAGGTCCCCCTCTGAGATGAGGCCCTTCTCGACCAGTATCTCGCCCAGCTTCTTGGGCTTGGCCGCCTGGGCCGCCCCGGACGAGGCCGCGGCGGAGGGGGGCTCGGCGGTCAGAATGCCCTGCCTGGCCGCCCAGAGGTTCTCGCGGATCCCCAGCAGGTCGTCCGCCGACCACTGGGGCCTGATGGACCAGGTGCGGCCGTCGGGGTTGATCCCCATGGTGGCCAGGCCCGAGATCATGAACGAGCAGGCCTTCAGGAGTATGTCGGTGACCACGGTGGTGTGGGGCACCTGCTCGCCCACCACGTAGTCGATCAGGCCGATGGTGTCGGCGGCCAGCCTGGCCAGATCGTCGAGGTCCAGGAGGCTGAGGCCCCCCAGGATCGCCCGAAACTTCGGCAGCGTCTCCGCCATGGCCGAGACCGGGTCGGACTTCTGCTCGATGCTGACCAGCTTCATCTGCAGGTCTTCCAGACTGCCTATGAAGTCGGCCTTGAAATAATCCACGGTGAGGTTCTGGGTGAGCAGCAGGACGTCGCGGCGGGCCTGGGTGGGCGTGGGCACTATGAAGGCCACCCCGTCGCCCTTCTTTCTCGGCTGGAAAGCGGACCTGGCCCCGCCCCCCGACTCGTCCGGCGCGGGCGGATCCTCGACCGGCGCGACCAGGGAGGGGTCAGGGAGGGGCTCCTCGGGCGCGGCCCCGGGAAAAAGACCGGCGGCGGCGTCGCCCGCGGCGGAAACGGAGGCGCCGGCGGCGTCGGAGAAGAAAGCGGCGGAGGAGGAGGAGGACGACGAGCCGGCCGAGGCGTCGTCGGAAGACTCGGCGGAGGCGTCGTCGGAGGCGGGAGCGTCTTCAGAAGCGGTCTCCCCGTCGTCCGAGGAGGAGTCGGAGGAGTCGGCGGAGTCGGAGGAGGAGCCGAAAAGCCCCCCGTCGTCGTCCGCGGACATGAGCTTTTCCAGGGCCCTGAGCTCCAGGGTGTCGGCGGCCTTCAGAAAGCCGGGGGCGTCGCCCTGGAAGGGGGCCCCGACGGGCAGGCAGCGGGAGAGCTCGTCCAGAAGCCCCAGGCCCCGGCCGACGAGGTCCACGGCCTGGTCGACGTCGGGCAGCTGGTCGAGGACGGCCAGCCGCAAGACGGAGACGAGGGACTCGACTATCCGGGGGGGCCAGCAGGCCGGGGGCGTCTCGTCGGGACCGTCCTGGGGGGCGAAGGCCTCCCCCAGCTCCTCGGCCAGACCCAGAAGGGAGCTGAACTCGAGCAGGTTGTCCTTGGAGATCATGACCAGATCGAGGCTGGCCCGGTTCAGCAGCTCGCTCACCCTGTCTTCGGAAAAGATCATGGATCCCCCGGGGGCTTCTTGGGAAATTAATGAGGACGGCCCGCTCGGGGCGGGCGGCGTCGGACGCTCGGGACTTCCCCGAGGCCCCGCCTAGGAGGTCCCGGAGGCCCCCGGGCCGGGCGCGGGCTCCCCGGGCCCGGTCTCCCCGGCCTTGGCCCCCCGCCCCAGGGTCTCGCTGAGGATGGCGTACTGCCAGCGGGTGAGCCGGTCCCGCTCGTCGAGGATGGTGTCGACCAGTTGTCCGAAGCTGGAGGACTGGCGGGAGAGATAGTCGGTGATGCCGCAGCTGATGGCCTCGATCATGGCCAGAAGGGAGGGCCTGGAGGCCAGGACGATCAGCCGGGTGAGGGGGGACTGGCGGTGGACCTCGGCCCCGAGGGAGTGGTCGACGAGAAGGTTGCTGTCGGCCACCAGAAAGTGCAGGCTGTTGGTCTTGATGAAGGACAGCACCCCGGAGATGTTCTCCACCACGGTGACGGAAAAGCCCTCGTTCTCGAGGTCCCGGACCAGCGGTGCCAGAAACGTTGGATCCCTGTCGACGATTACTATGCGCATGACCCGCCAATTTCTTCCACCGCGAGCCGTCCCGCTGGCGGGCGGCCCCGGGCGTCGGGCGCGGGGGAAGGCCGAAAAAAGGTTTTCCTAAATTAAGGCGAACAACGTCAATGAAAAGGCGAACAACGCCAGCTAAAAGGCGAACAACGCCACTGCCGACGGGAGACCAAAGTCCCGGCACTTTAATATTGAGATTTTACTTGATGGGCCGAAATTAATCAACCGACGCGGCCGGCCCGTCCCCGTCCCCGCCCGGGACCCGGGAGCCCGAAAACAGGCGGCCGGGGGCCCGCCCGCCGGTGTCCGGGCGGCCGGACGCCCCTTGAAATTTAAGGTCGGAAGTTAGATGTCTAAAGTCACTGTCATGCAATTTTAAGCCAATCTTTATCCAATAATTTGAGACTGAAATTTTGATGTCACAGGGCCGGATCGTCCCCCATATTTCGCCCGGCCGACCGCGGAGTCGCAATCGGCCGCGCAAGCGCCCGCCATATTTCTCTCATCCGTAATAGGTTTTAGTCTAACAAATCATACAAAAAGATAGCCTTTTTAACTATTGAACCACAAACAATCTTCCCCAAAACTTTCCCCCCCGCCGTCCGCCGCGCCGGGCCGCCTTTTTAAATAATCGGCCGCCGGGCGCCTCCGCTAAAACCGGCCCCGCGGTCCTCCGGCAAAACTCGGCCGCCGGAGCCCCTCCCCCGAAAACCGCCGCCCCCCCGGGGCCCCCCCTCCGAACCAGGGCGCCCCCCTCCGAACCGGGGCGGCCCCCCTCCGAACCGGGGTCGCGCAAGTCCGCGTAAACAGAAAAAAAAACGGGGGGCCGCGACCGGGTGTCTTCCGGCGGCGCCCCCCGTCTCGTCGTCGGGGTCCGCCGCCCGCCCCGACGAGGGACAGGCGGACGGCGGGGTCATGTCAGGCGGGGCCGGCGGGGCCGGGCCGGTCGTTTCCCAAGGGAACCGCGGACTTGCAAGTTCC
>JAISET010000091.1 GCA_031264015.1 Deltaproteobacteria bacterium
AATCGAGCAAACTAAATCTAACCGACTCAAGTCCAGGCCGGATCAAAGAAAAGGCGACCGGCAAAAACTAGCTCGTCACAAAAAATAAAACGTAAGCTCATTTTTGTAATTTTTTAACCATTAAAGTTTATAATATACATTTATTAATAATTATCTATTAGTTATTATATTTAAATATTATCAATTTATAGTTATAAATTTTAACAGATATTTATTTACTATATAAGCTAAAGAGTATAAATATTCCATTTATAAACCTCAATACAGGGTGAAAAAAATAAACAATCAAGGTGGACGTTCACTAAATAACGCAAAAAACGCTCCAACAAATGGGGACCACCTCAAGTCGGCCGACAAGGGCTCCGAAACCAGCCTTGAGGGGTCTGGAGCCCGCCCCCCGCAGGGCTCATGCTTCCCTTTAACACCGGGCTCGACCTTGGATCGTCCGGGCTGCCCATAATGGCCCGGAACCAAGCTTGGTGTCTCCCTGGGAGCCGGGCCGGGTCTCAGTTTGTGACGAGCCGGCCTTGGGAGGCCCCGCGACTCCTGCGACTCCCCCCAAATTTGCTGCGCAGGGGCGGTTAAATGGTGGTTTTTCACCTAAAGCCGGGCCGGGCAAGTCGTTAAACATGCCGAATAGGCGCCCGGCCTATGACGGCTGGCGGCGCCTGGCATGCCGCATGCTGATTATTTGAAGCCGGACCCTGTCGCCTGGGCCTGGCGACGGATTGGGCCGACGAGTAAAGCAAGCCCCGGAACCTCGCGGGCCGCCCCCGTGAACGTTTACGAAAATACAGCCGCGACTTGGTGTCTCAAAGTTTATCGCAATTAATGTTATTAACGTTGTTATTATATATCTATGTATAATTTTATCACTAATATATTTTATAAATATTTTAATCAAATTTTTTTATTGATATATTTATAATTTTTATTTAAAAATTGTAATTAAATGCTCTTCAAATAATTTTGGGGTTCAATCGAGCACTGTCGAAGGGATGGTGCCCGGACTTTTTTTATGTTGGATGGGCTCGACTGACCGGCCGATGCGAATCAATTATTCAGTCAGGCAAGAGAACCACAATAGGCATATTTTTCAACTTAGACGTTTTTTGACCGCGCAACCCGGTAAAGTTCTTTACAAATTTTTCGGGATGTGATAAAAATCAAAATTGTCAAAATCTTTAGAGTCCGCTCTATGGCCTGTGGTTTCTTCTTTTCCGGGCCCCGCTCTCGATTTTTCCTTCCCGGGGCGGACAATTCGCGCAAGCCCGGCGGCCGCCCGGACAGGCTGACCAGCTGATTTTATTTTGTTTTTTTTCTTCAGTCGTTTGGCAATTTGGACTCGGACAGTTATGATTCTCATCCAATACTTATCTTGCGGAAATATTCTCTCTCTCTCCTTCGCTTGTTAGACTAGGGATTTTTTTTCCAAGCCGCCCCTTCTCCCCTCCCCGATCATTTAATCTCAGAAAAAAAACCAAACATCCGTCGTCAAATCAGATTCTTAAGCTGATTTATCGCTGGATTACCCAGCCGTTTCAGAACAGGCTGTTTTCGTGGCCCGGCCCGGTGGCGTCGCCGACTTATGGTGGCCGCCAATGACGCCGCCGACCATAACCCGGAGAAGATTTTTCCATCTGAGCCGGCCCGTCGACTATCTTCCCTCCATACTGGCCGACAGCCCGGCCAACAGTCCCGTGTCGCCTCGGGCGAGGGAAAGGGCGTATCCAGTCAGGGCCGTCAGATACTGGCTGACCCGGGAGCTTCTGGCCGCGGAGCTGGCCGGGCTCGGCAGGGGCGGGGAAATAAAACTGGCTGAGCTGGGCTGCCACCGCGGTTTTGTCAAATTTTTCACCAAAGATTTGACCGCGCATGTGGAGTGGGTGGGCCTGGACAACAACCGCTCCTTCGAGCACGAGGCCCTGGCCGCGGGCGTGGAAGCTTTTGTCGAGGCCGACTTCAACGACCCGCTGCCTCTGGCCAGCTCCTCAGTCGACATTGTCCTCTTCTCCCACGTCGTCGAGCATCTCGCCAACCCGGCCTTCACTCTGGCGGAGATCAGCCGGGCCCTTAAGCCCGGGGGGCTGCTGATAGCCGGGAGCCCCGTCCTGCCGTGGCCGCTGTCTTTTTTTCGGGAAAAAATCTTTCAAGCCAGGCTGAGGAACAACAAAATCACCCCGGGGGACCATATCCATGCCTTCAGTCCGGGAAAATGGCGGAGCCTGCTCGACGCCGCCTGTCTGGATGCGGAATTTCTCAGCGGGGGTTTTTTATTTCGGGCCACCAAGTCCCCCCTGGAGGACTCGGCTCTTTGGTTCCGCTTCAACATGGTCTGGGGGGCGCTCTTCCCCAGTTTGGGCAACGAGATTTTTATCACGGCCCGCAAGCCCCTGCCGGTGTTCGACATGGAAAAGCAGTTGAAAAGGACCCTGGAGAAGACCGTGGACCCGCTTGGGAAGACCGGGACTTAATTATGTCGGACGGGGCCTTCGGCCGGAGAAAGGGGCGGGGCGGGGAATGAGGGCATCCAAATTTATCGCCGGGCCGCTGGTCCGGCTGCTTCTGGCGGCATGTTGGTTTGTCTCATGGCTGCCGGGGCCGGTTCTGGCGGCATCGGGAGATTTTGCCGGCCGGCTGTATTTCAGGCTGTCCCTCAGAAGAAGGCTTGTCGCCGTCAATAATATCGCCGAGGCCCAGGCCCTGGGCCATGTCGACCCCGCGCTCCCCGCCGAAAAAATCGCCCTGGCCTCGTTCAAAAACCTGGGCCGCACTTTTTTGGAAGCCGCCTGTCTCGTCAGGCCCTCGCACGACCGTTTCGCCAGTCGAACAACGGTCCTTGGCGTGGAAAATATCCGGGACCTGGTCCTCCGGGCGAGAAAGTCGGGGCCCGGGATAATTTTTCTCACCGGCCACGCCGGCAACTGGGAGCTGGCCAGCCTGGCCCTGGGCGACAAATTCGACATCAAGATCGACGTCGTCGGCCGCAGCCAGGGGCCTGTTTTCGACGAGCTCCTGAAACGAGCCCGCTCCAGCGGCGGCGGGCGTTATATTTTCAAGGACGGCGGGGCCAGGGACATGTTGGGGCTTGTTCGGGGCGGCGGGTTTTTGGGCACGCTGTTCGACCAGGCGGCCATGGTCGGGCCTTTAAGAGCCAGGCTGTCTTTTTTGGGACGGGAGGCGCTCACGGGTTTGGGGCCTTTCAAACTGGCCTCCATGACCGGGGCCCACCTGGTGCCCATTTTATGCCGCAGAGAGCGCGGCCGGCATGTTGTCGAGATTTATCCGCCCGTTTCCCCGCCTCAGGACAAGAGAGATAAAAATTGGATGATGACCACGGCCCAACATTTAAACGACTTGCTGGGCGGTTTTATTACTCGTTATCCTGACCAATGGCTTTGGAGCCACCGCCGTTGGAAGCAATAATTTTAATAAAAATCGTAAATTTTCACGCAAACCAAGAATAGATGGTGGAAATATGTAGCAATAAAATAACAGATATTTCGGCTATTGGCACGTTTCTCTGATAGAGATGTACAAATAGTCTCCTGATGAGCAGGACTACTTCATTGCAAAATTTGCGTAATGTAAGGTTTTCCATATGTCATATGATCTATCACAAACTTTTGCTAGACAATACATAAAAAGAGCGATTATTTATGCCGTTTTAAAAATATCACACCTCATTAATAAAATACCTCTACAACAGCGATACGAAAGTATAGCAAGCTTTAATAAGTATTTTAGTATTTTTGATCAAATATATTAAACAAACTCGTTAGAGGGCTTTACAGAATGACTTTTCATTTAGGCAATATTAAAATTCTTTTCTTAAAGGGGAAAAATTTTATAGAGACGAATTCTCAGATCAAAGGTAGACCAAAAAGTACTGAAATAACATAGGAAATGATCATGCCGTACAATATCAAGCCATAATATTGGGAAATTTCCAATTTCAATTAATTATGCCCGGAGTAATAACAGCGTCGCAGCTGGCGCCCAAGAATTCGTCGAGTCTAAGATTTTGCTTTGTCAGCTTAAAAAACGCCTCAATCTGCCACCCGGCACGGTATAAATTAGCAACCGTAACAGATGACAGAGTCATGTTGTTAGTTAAAAATGACATTCCCCATCTTTTGATATTTTTTCTCTTGCCGGAAACAACTATATCAGTAACAAGCCTTAAATTATCTGGACAAACCTTAGAAGAATCGTCACCTTATAATTATACTATTTTATCTTTAAAGATCGTGGTCTCGAACGCCCCGCCATTTTCTTTGACTGTTTTCCGAACCAGTTTGACCGCGTCGCCGCCATCAATTGGCATGATCTCTTTGTCGTCATCCGAGGCGAACGTGAAATTGGGCCCGTCGTCATTTTCCAGAGGGCGTCCGATTGGGACGCGACGGAGTTGATGTCTGCATGAACTATAAAAGACGCAAGTATCCGCTGGAACTTAAAATATGGAGAGAACCTATAAAATTTAAGGCTGGCCTTGACCACCTGAAGAAACATATGTGCAATTCAGGAGCGTCAGAGGGCTGGCCGGTTGTTTTTGACAGGTCGAAGACAAAGACTTGGAAAGAAAAAAATTTTTGGGACGCCAAGCAAATTGGCGGTCTGACGACACATATTGTCGGGCGCTCACTTTATCCAAATACGACGACTTTGCTAAAAGTATGCTGGCTATGTTGACGAGAAAATTCCGAATACTTGAAGCGCTCAAAAATTATAATGAAACTACTGCGCGCCTGGTCTGGTCCATTTTGATTTTTTTTCGAAAATTATTGAACGGAAAGAAAGTTCACGCAAGAAATCCCATGACCAAGTTTTGGAAATAGACCAGGGAGCACGGCTCGAATTCCAGGACCACCCCCATCAGGTCGTAGGCGTTTAAAATCTCCTCGTCGCTGAAGCTCTCGAGGCCCGTGTCCAAAATTAAAATGCGGTCGTAGCGGCCCAGGTTCATGCGCATGTCCGCCGGGTCCCAGAGGGGCAGCCCGAGATCCGGTTCCAGATAGATCTTTCTGATCCAGGAGGCCGTCACCACCATGGTCCGGCCCTCCTCCAGCTCCCTGAGCCGCGGCCTGCCCAGCATGGCCGTGAGACAGTTGTCCGTCGGCAGAAACTTGAGCCTGCTTTTTAAATTCTCGTCGAGATCCAGAAGGCAATTCGCGCCAAATAGTATCCGCAGCTCCGGATTGTCCAGGAGCCCCCTGGACTCGAGCTCGCCCGCGAGCGTGGCGGCCAGAAGGTCCGTCCTGGTGTGCAGGCCGGACTTGAGCCAGACCAGCTCGACGTCGTAGCGGGTCTGGTTTTTCAGGACCCGGGTCAGCTCGGTCTCGAAGATGCCGCAGCCCAGAACGACGCGCTTTTCCAACTTGTCCTCCGGCATGTCCGCCCTTCCACCCTTCCGCGCGACCGGCATGGCATGTCCGGCCCCCCGCGCCCGGCCGTCGTTTAAATTATCCGCGCCCCGTCCCGCCGGAATCGCCGGGTCCGCCCGACGGGGCCGCCCCGGCGGCGGTTTTGACCTTGATCGCCCGAAGCAGGAGATAAAAGAAGACCAGGATCTCCAGGCCCGTCTCCGTCCCGCCGACAAAGGCCGGGCCGTGGGTGCGCCCGTAGGCCCGCCAGCCCAGAAAAAGAGCCATGGTGACGTACTGGTTGGCGGCGACGAGACCCCAGAAAGGAGCCAGCAGACGCGTCTCCCCGAGGGCCAGGCTCCTGAGCATGATCCAGAAAAGGGCGATCAGGACGACGAAAGTCAGCAGGGAGTAGGCCTGGACCCCGTAGAAGCCCCACAGCGCCGCCAGATAGAAAAGGCCGTTGGCGACCATGTACCCCGGGGCGGGGAAGTCCGAGACGGCGACAAACTCCGGACCCAGGCCGAAGTCCCCCGAGGCGATGTAGGCGGAGGCCTTGAGGGCCACGTCGAGGCCAAGAAGCGGCCCGGACATGGGGCAGAGCCAGTCCAGCGCGAACAAGGAGTCGAAGAGGCCGGTCTCCGACAGCAGGGAGACGACCCAGAAGGTCAGAACGACGAAACAGCAGGCGGCCGCCTTCCTCAAAAAGCCCCTCTCGTAAACGAGGACCCAACAGGCCAGAACCAGGCTCAGGGCGGAGGCGGCGAAGGTGTCGCGGGAAAGAGAAATCAGAACTATGTGGGCGGACAGCAGCAGATAGGCCAAAAGGCGCCCTCCGGCCGTCAAATTTTTGTCGCCGAACTTCGCGGCGAAGAAAAAGGCGGCCAGGTTCGTCCCCCAGAGCGTCGTGTGCAGGTCGAGGTTGGCCCCGACCATCCGCCCCTCGGGGACTGCGAGGCCCAGGACCAGGTAGACCAAATCCAGAAACAACACCGCCGACATCATCAGCCAGGGGAAGCCGGACCGGGTCTCCAGGAACTCCAGAAACGACTGACTTTCCTCCGCGTCCGCGGCGCCGGCATCCTCCTTGTCGGCGTCGTTGTAGTTGTAGTTGTTCTTATTCTCCGCCTCTTTGCTCCCCTCTTTACTCCCCTCTTCGCTCTCTTTTTCATCCTCCTCGGCGACGTCCCCGGGCTTCGACAAGGAGACCCGCGCCGGCTCGTTTTCGGGCAGGGGTTTGCCTATGCTCAAAAGCAGACTCCCGATGAGAAAGACCAGGAGGACGTGGGCGGCGACGGCCAGAAAGGTGGTCGGTCCGAAAGGGGCGACCAGGAGCCTCAGATAAAGGCCCAGGAGGCTCAGGCCGACGACCAGCAGGAGACAGAACAGCCCCAGGATCCTCGCGGCGGCGGTCACTGTCCCGAGGCCTCCCTTTGGGAGACTACTTTCCAAATGGCCCAGCGCAGATCGTCGAGGCCCTGGGAGGTGAAGGAGGAGAACGGGAGTATCTTGGTGCGGGGCTTGGCTTTTTTAAAGGCGGCGAGGGCCTCCTTGCCCTCGGGCAGGTCCATCTTGCCCAGGGCGATGATCTTGGGTTTTTTCAGCATGCCCGGGTCGTAGGCCTTGAGCTCGCCGACGATGGCCTCGAGGTCCCTGGTCGGGTTGTCGAAGTCCATCCTGGACGGGTCCAGGACGTGGACCAGGACGGCGCAGCGGCCCAGGTGCTTTAAAAACCGGTGCCCGAGACCCGCCCCCTCCGAGGCCCCGTCGATGAGGCCGGGCAGATCGGCGATGACGAAGGAGTCGTCCTCGCCCGCCGCCACCACGCCCAGGTTGGGGACCAGGGTGGTGAAGGGGTAGTCGGCGATCTTGGGCCTGGCGGCGGAGAGCTTGGAGATGAGGGTGGACTTGCCGACGTTGGGGTAGCCCACCAGGCCGGCGTCGGCCAAAAGCGAGAGTTCCAGCCGCAGAATCTTTTTCTCGCCCTCGCCCCCCGGCTGGGCCAGCCTGGGGCTGCGGTGGGTGCTGGAGACGAAGCGGGCGTTGCCCTGGCCCCCCCGGCCCCCGCCGCAGACCACGAACTCCGCCCCGACGTCTTTGAGGTCGCTCAAAAGCTCGCCGCTCTCGGCGTCCACGACCATGGTCCCCGGGGGCACGACCAGGCGCACGTCGTCCCCGGAGGCTCCGGTCATCCTCTTGCCCTTGCCGGGCATGCCGTTGGCGGCCTTGAAGTGCTGGTTGAAGTGGTACTTTAAAAGCGTCCCCTTCTGGCTGGTGGCCTCTATGACCACGTCGCCGCCGCGCCCCCCGTCGCCGCCGTCCGGGCCGCCCCGGGGTATGTACTTCTCCCGCCTGAAGCTGATGCAGCCAGCCCCGCCGTGACCGGAGGCCACGTGTATCTTGGCCGAGTCGACAAATTTCAACTGCCCCACCCCCCGCCCCGCCCATGGGGGCGCCGCGATGATAGCGGCCCGGGCCGGCGCCCAAACCGGCGCCTATTGTATCACAGACGGGCGACATGGCGACAGGCGCCGTTTCGCGGCCGCCGGGGGCCGCGACCCGCGGAGGCGCCGACTAAAAGCCGCCGCGGGAGGCCCCGGGCGAGGGCCGTCGAACTGAAAGTCCTGCCTGGCCGGGTCGAGTCCGGTTTTGGCAAGGCCGTCGACTATCTATTGGACATAAATATATATTACCATCTTCAATAAACCTTTCATGTTCATAAACGCTACCTAACGCATCTAAAAAGATTTAAGATTGTCATTTCTATGACGCCCCGCCCAAGGCGCCTCGCGACGCCGCCCGAAGCGCCGGGCGACGCCGACCGGCCCAAACCTTCCCGCCCCGCCCGGCCCCGCGGCCCCTCCCGCCCGTTGGACACCGCCCGCCCGATGGTCTATAGTGGGCGTGAGGACGGACCAAGGAAAAGACTGTTCGGGGACGACGAAAACGGAAAGGGACTCTTCCATGGACGAGCGCGTCGACGTGCTGTCGCTGATAGCCGAAAGAAAGATCCAGGAGGCCGTCCGGGAGGGGCGATTCGACAACCTGCCCGGGGCTGGCCAACCCCTGCCCCCCGACGACCTGGCCAACCTGCCGGACGACCTGAGGCTGGCCTGGCGCATACTCCGGGGGGCCGGCTTCAAGACGGAGGGCCCGGCCGAGGGCGGGACCCCGCCGGCGTCTTCCTTGTTCAGCGAGGCCCCGGAGGAGGGGGAGACGGTCAGGAAGATGACCAGATTAAAACTGCGCCTGGACCCCGGCCGCTCCAACGAGATCATGGACTCCCCTTATCTGGAAAAAATCCTGCGGAAGACGCGCTGAAAAATATTTTTTGGCGCCCGCGCGACTTCGGGACTCGTTCCCCCGCCCTCCCCCGCCCTTGTTTTTCTTTCCTGTATCATTGGTTACAGCGCGGACCTTGGAAAGCTGCTATCGTGCGGTTCAAGTCGCAAGAACTCCGCGGCGCTCGCGCGCGGCGGTGAAAAAAACCGGGCCGCCTCCGAAAAATCAGCCCCGCGGCCGGCCCGCCGCCAACAAGGAGGGCAACATGCCCATCTCGCAGGAAATCAAGGACTATCTTAAAGGAAAAGTCGCCTGGGTCGCCACCGCCGACAAGGCCGGCGTCCCCAACCTCTCGCCCAAGGGCACCCTGGGCGTGGTCGACGACAACACCCTGGTCTTCGCCGACATCTTCTCCCTGAAAACCAGGAAGGCCCTGGAGGAGAACCCCAACGCGGCCGTGGCCGTGGTCGACCCGGCCGGCCCCTCGGGCTACCAGTTCAAGGGCAAAAGCGAGCTGCTGACCTCCGGCCCCCTCTACGACAAGGTCGCGGCCGACGTCAAGGCCGCCCTGCCCCAGGTGGGCCCGCCCAAGTACGTGGTCAAGATCAACGTCACCGACATCTACTCCCTGACCCCCGGCCCCGACGCCGGCAAAAAGATCGGCTAACCACCGCCGGCCCGCGGCCGGCCGGACGACGGCCGGCCGGCCGCGGGCCGGGACATTGACCGGAAGGCGATTATGAGCTGCCCCTGCAACGTCGACAAAGAAAAGTGCCCCGACTGGTCGGAGTTCTGCATCGGCCAGGTCTGGATTTTTTCCGGGCTGCAGCCGGAGGAGATGCTGGCCGTCGCCGAGAGGGCCAGCCGCAAGATCTTCGAGGCGGGCCAGGCCGTCTTCCGCCAGGGGGACCCCGCCAGGAGCATCTTCCTCATCAAGAGCGGCTCCATCAGGCTCAGCCGGGTCATGGAGAACGGGACGGAGGTCATCATGGACATCCGCAAGCCCGGCGACTGCCTGGGGGAGTACATCCTGAACGACCTGGAGAGCGACTACGCCTATCCCGTCAGCGCCTGGTGCCTGGACAGGGTGGTCGCCTGCAGCTTCACCCGCCAGGCCTTCGAGGACATGGTTTTAAACATCCCGGCCATCGCCCTGAAGATCATCAAGACCATGGCCGGCCGCATCACGGCCCTGACCGAGCGCATCGAGGCCATGAGCCAGATCCACCTGGAGGAGAAGATCTACCAGGTGCTTTTGAACGTGGCCCGGGAGCACGGCCACAAGCGCAGCGCCGGCTCCTACGCCCTGGACCTCCAGCTGACCCACGAGGACCTGGGCTTTCTGGTTGGCGCCCACCGGGTCAGCGTCACCAGGATCATGAAGCGCCTGAAACAGTCTGGCCGCATCTTCAACGACGGCAAGCTTTTGGTCATCAAGGGGGCCGGCCCCGACCTGCCCGCCGCCCACTAAAAAAACAACCCCTTTCCCGCCCGGGCCCCGGCTCGGCCCCCGGCCGACGACCGACGAACTCTCTTTTTTTTGCTCCAAAGCCTTAAAGCTCATGACAAAACCACCTCCTTGTCCGGCTCAAACACGGGGCTCTTGTTTGGGCCGGATTTTTTTGGCCTGGCGGCCGTCGTCGGCCGTCGTCGGACCTCGCCGGCCGTCATCGACGGTCCCCGGCCAGTTTCCGGGGCGCGGGCGCCCGTCGAAAAATCTGGTCCCCGCGGACAATAATCCTCTTTGAGCGCGTCAGCTCATAAATATCATAACTGACAGCAATAAATATTATATAGTTAATAAAAATTTTAAATATTATATAATTATTTTATTCAAATAACTTTATTTAAACTATAACAAATTATAATTTCCACATAATAAAATTATGCTTAATAAAATTATATTTCGATGTTAAGATTTATCATAATAATCAATCTTGAGTCGAAAGAGCGGGCTCGGGAACAAAATCAGCCGGAGGGAAAACGGACAAGAAAAAAACTTTCGCCGGCCGGCCCCATGCCGCCGCCGGGGAGACCGGCCGGGGGCGGTCGACGTCCCTCGCGAATCGTCCGACGCGGCGGCAGGCTTCCAACCTCCGCGAGGAAAATTTTCGAAGGCCGCTTTTATTCGAAAGTTTTCCCGGGGGAAAATTACGAAAACCAGCAAACGCCGGAAAGTGTCTGTCACTGGAAGACAAAGATAGTTTTTTTGGGTAATTGGCCCCGGCAAACCACAATGACGAGGCTTTAAACGCCTCGGGGACCGGAGGCCCCCGACGGCGGGCCGGACGCCGCCGGTTAAAGCGCGGGCGCGGGTCCGACGATAAGTTTATAAATACCCGACGCCGCCCCCCTTGTCTCACCCGGAATAAAACAGGCCGTCCAGGAGGCCTCAAACATCCGCGGGACGTGATTTTCCCGACCAAAGACCAGGGGGGCGGGGCTCCGGCCTCCGGAAAAAAGAGCGCCGCCGCCATCAACGCGCCGGACGACTCCGGCGCTTAGTTTCAGGCGGGTTGAGGGACTGGTCCCGCCAAAGCCTGGAACCAATGTCGCCGACGACCGAAAGTGTCGGGACGACGCCTTTCATTTTACCGCAATGGACATATTTGCCTTCCGCTGACGGCGACTTGAAGATGATAAGCGACCATATTTTCTTTAATACTTCCATATCCCAATCCGGGCCCGGTAGTTCCTCATGTCGTTGTCTTGGCGGTTAATGTTCGTTGCATGGGCCACCAATTATTCATTCAAAAATATTATATTTTAGGAACTCTTCCCTTCCGGATCCAGCCTGTCGCTAAAAAACATAAATAAGACTTGCCTTTTCCAGCCAAAACTTGATATCATTTGCCATGCCGGGCCGCCGAACTGACCCCAAAAATGATTTTTCGTTTGGCCGCCGGCCGACTTAAATAATCGTTTCATTAAACGATCCAGACGGAATTAAACGCGGAGTCCTCACTTTGTCCCTAATTGTCGGTCTTGCGACCGTCGGGGACCGCCAGCCGGAAAAGTGCCGACGCCGCCCGGACCAAGTCCCGAGACAGCCAGTCATAAATTCGCGCCTTAGGCGGCTAAGGCCGCCGGGACTGTCTTCACGGGACGCCGGAGCCTTCCAAGACGTCTCAAACCGGCTGCGGGTTTGGCTTTCCCGACCCGGCCGCCGCCAAGCGGAGGAAAAAAACCCGGGGGCCGGGACGCTTTGTCCGACCCCGTCCGGGGCGCCCCGTCCGGGCCCCGGCGAGCGACCAAAAGAATCCGCCAGGCAGGCCGGCCTGTCGCGGGGAGGCCTGGATTTTTTCCCCGGGAATGCCGGCCGGAGCGAAAGGGGCTGAGATGAAGAACATCCTGGTTATTGACGACAACCTGGTCACCCTCCAGCAGATCAACGCCCAGCTGGAGGAGAACTACGAGGTCTCTCTGGCCAAGTCGGGCCATCAGGCCCTTCTTATCTGCTATCAGATCGTCCCGGACCTGATACTGCTGGACCTGGACATGCCGGACCTCGACGGCTTCGAGACCATGGCCCTGATCAAGAAGAACATGGCCCTGAGCCACATCCCCGTAATTTTTCTGACGTCGACCCACAACACCGAGGTCGAGGTCAAGGCCCTGAAAAACGGCGCCGTCGACTTCATCACCAAGCCGGCGGACAAGGACATCCTCCACCACCGCATCGAGGTCCACCTCAACCTCTCCTCCTACCACAGGGAGCTGGAGAACAAGGTGCGCATGCTGGAGGACAGCATCATCGCCTCCTTCTCGGACATGATCGAGTATCGCGACGAGAGCACCGGCGGGCACGTCATGCGCACCTCCCAGTACGTCAAAATACTCGGCCAGGAGCTCTTGCGCCAGGAAAAATACCTCTCCGAGCTCAACGACTTCACCGTCGACATGATGACGCGCGCGGCGCCGCTCCACGACGTCGGCAAGATCGCCATCAGCGACGTCATCCTGCTCAAGCCGAGCCTTTTGAACGACGACGAGTTCAACATCATGAAGACCCACACCACCGTGGGCGCCGAGATGCTCAGGGGCATCTTCGCCAAGGTCCCCGGCCAGTCCTACCACGACATGGCCATCCTCATCGCCGAGTGCCACCACGAGCGCTGGGACGGCAAGGGCTACCCGAACCGCCTCAAGGGCGAGGACATCCCCCTCTGCGCCAGGATCATGTCCATCGCCGACGTCTTCGACGCCCTGGTGGACATGAGGGTCTACAAAAGGCCCATGAGCCACCAGGACGCCTGCCGGGTCATCATCTCCGAAAAAAACAACATGTTCGACCCCAACATCGTCGAGGCCTTCGAGGCCGTCCAGGACAAGTTCGCCGAGGTCAAGGGCCACCATTTTTAGACCGTCCGGCCCCGTCGGAGACGGTCTTTTCCCGACATGACCCAAACATAACCCCGACCACAAGGGTCCAAGAAAAAAAATTTGAAGAATCTTGTCAACTTAGCATATTCTTGCTCTGTCTGGCAAAAAACGCCTTCTTAGCCCGCGCCAACGAGCACCGTGGTTATGAAGTCTTTGAAAAGATCTTCCATGCGTTGATCCCTTTAGCAAGCAGGACGCCCGAAGCTTCCCCGCGCGGAAAGCCGGAACTGAATTTTAAGTTCAAGGAAAATGTTTGCCGCTTTGACTCATCCGCGACTGACCTTTGTCATTCTTTGCATGACCGGGCCGAGCACGGAAGGACAAAGGGCGGAATCAAGGCCCGCTTGCCGCCGGAGCGCAATGTGTGCCTGCCGGCGCGCGCCCGCGTTTCTAATGCCGCGGACCATGATCAAAAGGTTATGGAGACCGTCGATCCAGCAAGCGGTCCTCGTCGCGGCTCTTACGTTTGCCTTGACCGCGGCCACGTCGACTTCGCAATGTTTGCTCTTTGGACCAAGAAGGGGATCAACTTTGTCGCTCGAGCCAGGCGAAATATGAGCCACGAGGTGGCGGGGAGTGGACCTGTTCCCAATAAAGTCGGACGCCCTCTGAAAAATGACGACGGGCCCAATTTCACGTTCGCCTCGCATGACGACAAAGAGATCATGCCAATTGATGGCGGCGCCGCGGCCAAACTGGTTCGGAAA
>JAISET010000130.1 GCA_031264015.1 Deltaproteobacteria bacterium
AATAGTTCCTTTTGCGTTGTATTCATGTTTCCTTACGGTGTATCCTTTGATGCCCCAACCATGATAAAGAAGACTTGTTGACATATTATTACACCTTTTTACATCCTATTATTACTGACGATAGAGACTTAATGATAGCATTGGATGAAAACTATCGCTTTTTCCTCACCCCCTGGCCTGTGTAAGACACAGGCCAGGGAAGGGTGGGTCTTGTGTTTAAATATAATACTTAAATTTTAAATTTCAAGCACTTATTATACCAACTGGAAAGTGGCGTAGCGCTTGATGTTTTGAAAAAGCAACTTTGGAACTCTAGCAATATAGCCAATGAACTCAAATCTGAGAAGAGCCAATTTTTATGCTGAAATCTAAAGAAATATGACGATTGGAAGTTAAAGAAAATTTAAGTCGGAATTTATGAGTCCCCAAAACAGAACGACTCGTCGCCAGAAAAATGTGTTTCCCCGGCCGTCAAAGCGTCCGACGCCCCCGCGAATGTGGCGCCGCCCGCCGAACGAACGACGCCGACGGCCCCCGTGTCGCCCGACCCGGCTTAAGCAACAAGCCTGCAATCGGGAAAAACTCCCGCCCGTCCCAGGCCTGTCCCGCCGGCGGATTTTCCCACGAAATGACGCGGACGGCCAGAAGAGCCGTCCGCGGAAATTTCCGACTCCCGCGACGATGCCGATAACCGCCGCCAGGCAAGATTCCTCCGTTCGAAGAATGTTTCCTGTCCCTCCCGCCCGTCAGGCCGCCGGGTTTTTGACCACCATGACCTGGGCGGCCTGGACGACCCTCTTGTGCAGGGTGTAGCCGCGCCTGACCCGCTGGCTGATGGCCATGTCGGCCAGCTCCGGGTCGGGGACCTGGGCGAGGGGCTCGTGAAAGTTGGGGTCGAAAGGCATGCCCCTCTCGGCGGGGATCTCCTCGAGCCCCCGCGCCCCCAGCCTGTCCA
This sequence comes from Deltaproteobacteria bacterium, assembly GCA_031264015.1. GTDB lineage: Bacteria > Desulfobacterota > Desulfarculia > Adiutricales > Adiutricaceae > JAIRNQ01. The sequence goes on from JAISET010000130.1 coordinate 956, forward strand.
TCAGGCCCCTGAGGGTCATGCCCACCCCATCGGCCAGGTTTTTGACCGCAGGGTCGTCGGGGGAGGCGTAGGAGAGGGCGAGGTCAAGGTTGTTGACGGCGGGCAGGATGTCCTTGATGACGCTCTCGGAGGCGTATTTGGCGTTCTCCTCGCGCTCCTTCTGAAACCTGCGTCTCGCGTTGTCCAATTCGGCCACGCTGCGCAGATAGAGGTCCTGGTAGCGCCCGGCCTCCGCCTCCCAGTCCTTTGGAGCGTCGGGCGCGGGCTGCTCGGGGACGACTTCCGAGCCCTCGGCGTCGACGGCCTCGGGGCCCCCGTCCCCATGGTTGGCCAGCCGCTCCTCGCCGGCCTCGGGGCCCCCGTCCCCATGGTTGTTCAGCTGCTCCTCGCCGGCCTCGCGTTCCGGCGTGCCCGATCCGTTGTCTTCTGCGCGCATGATATGGAAAAACTCCGTTGGTTGGAATGGTTATTTGGAAAATAGACTGCCGACCACCCTGGCGGCGTAGTCGACCACCGGGACGATCTCGGAATAATTGAGGCGCCTGGGCCCCAGGACCCCCAGGGCCCCGGACCCGTGCGGCCCTCCCGAATAGGGGGAGGCCACCAGGGCCAGCCCGTCGGCCCCGGCCCCGGACGGCCCGAAGACCACCCTGACCCGGTCGCCGCCGGTCACCTCGTTTAGGAGCTCGATGAGCCGGCGCTTGTTCTCGAAGGCCCGGAAGATGGCCCTCATGGCCTCGACGTCGTTGAAGTCGGGGTGCTCCAGGAGCCTGCCCCGGCCCTCGTCGTCGATGAAGAAGCCCCCGTCGCCGCCGGGCTCCTCCATGGCCGTCTGGGCCTGGGAGGCCAGCTGGAAGACCCGCCGGAAGATCTCCTCGAAGCGGCTCCGCTCCCGGCCCATGGCCGAGAGAAGCCCGGAGCGGATCTCGTCGAGGGTGTAGGGCGGGGACAATTCCTCCAGGTAGACGTTGACCTCGTTCAAATCGCTCTGGCTGTAGTCCTCGGCGGGCGTCAGAATCCTGTTCTGGACGACCCCGTTCTCGGTCAGGAGGACCGCCAGGATCTGGCTCTTGGTCAGCCTGACGAAATAGACCCTTTTGAGCCAAAGCTTGTCGCGGCCCGGGGCCATGACCAGGCCCACGTGGCTGGTCAGCTCGGTCAGGAGCCTGGTCAGAAGACCGAAGACGGAGGCCTCGCCCCCCTCCCTGGCTGCCAGGGAGCGGTCGATCAGGGCCCGGGCCTCGGGGGCCAGGCCGTCCACCTTTAATATATGGTCCACGTAGACCTTGAAGCCCTGCTCCGTGGGCGCCCGTCCGGCCGAGGCGTGGGCCTGGCTTAACAGTCCCATGGTCTCCAGCTCGGCCAGGACCTTGCGGATGCTGGCCGGGGAGAGGCTCAGGGCGTGCCGGTCGGCCAGGTTCCTGGAGCCCACCGGCTCCCCGGTCCTGATGTAGTCCCGGACCACGGCCTCGAAGATCTGCCTCTGGCGCTGGTTATGGAAAAGGCTCATCGCCGCCACCTTGGAGGCGGGGGCGGGCGGCCTCGCGGCCCCCCCTAAAACCCTCCCCCGGCATTTTTTCTCTGGCGGCCGGGGCGGTCGAAACCGCCAGGGCCAGCTAAACGTTAAGCATTCCGGCCCCCGCTGTCAAGGGGCCGGGGCGGATTTGCCTTCGAAAACCGTCTTCCCGGGCTCCGCGGACTGGACAAGGGGAGAATTTTATCAACTTGGAGACATTTTTTACGGATTCCCGACGAAAAACCCCCTCCCGGAGTCAATTTTCCACCCGGGCCGCAAGCCGGCCCCCGGGCCGCCGCTAGACGGCTCTAAAAAAGACTTCCGGATAGATGATTAAACCAACCGGTCGAGCCAATTTTATTGGTATAATGAATCAGCACGGACTGAAGTGATCCCCAAATCCTGGACAGGCCCGCAGGAAACTGCTAGAATACGACATAAGCAATATGTTGTATTTTTGCTTACGTTACAGCCTCCAAAATTGTTTTAGGCTTGACAAGATTAAATATCTTGTGTAAAATAATAATGATACTTTTTTGAAAGGTGGATTTCATGGCTAAAGTTTCTCAAAAATTTTTCAACATTGCCGGTCCGTGTGTCCCAACCGAACATTACATGCTGCCGGCTGTTGAAAGACTGCCGGATCTGAAATACCTGTTTTTGACGAAAAGCTATTTCGTTCTCCACGCCCCGCGACAATCTGGTAAAACTACAGCCATAATGGCCATGGTTAATGAAATAAACAGAGGTGATGATTATTACGCTCTTTATCTCGACCTGGAATCACTGGAAAGAATTTCAGACTTGCCCACGGGCTTGTCAAATATTATAAAAAAAATATTTAAGTCCTTGAATAATTCTGGAATTAGAGAATTGTCTGAGTCTTTTATTGGCATTGCAGAATTTGATCCCAAAAATCCAGACGGCTTGACTCCTGATAGGATTGCACATGAAATTCTGCCCACTCTTGGAGATGCTGTTGCCTCGACGCTGCAGGCAATATGCAACAAACTAGACAGGGATCTTCTTATTTTTTTTGACGAAATTGACACTCTGTCCGGAGACATCCTGGTCACTTTTCTGCGTCAGCTTCGTGAAGGATTTAATGTAAGAAGCACAACTCCCTTTCCCCGTTCAATAGCCCTTATCGGCATGCGCAATATCCATGATTACAGGGATCGGATACGCCCTGATTCGGAATCCCTCGGCTCGTCCAGCCCCTTTAATATAATTAAAAAAGCCTTCAGTCTTCATAATTTTACTTCAGCCGAGGTAAAAACTCTTTACGCCCAGCATACTGCCGCAACCGGCCAGATATTTGAGCCTGAGGCTGTTGACAGGGTCATGTTCTGGACAGA